>JAYXVV010000094.1:0-13534 GCA_036021505.1 Myxococcota bacterium
AGAAAAAGCAGCGCTGCTGAGACTCTCCCACTGTCAAACACGCTTCTCGGAGGAGCTCGCGCAGGCACTCTTGGCGGATCTTGACGAGCTCCACATCGACCTTTTGGAAGGCCTGGTGGACCATGGACTCCTTCAGTCTTCTTGGGAGAAGGAGGTGCCGTTTATGGTGCTGGGTTCCGTGTCGTCTCTGGCACTTCAGCAGGCCGACAGCGCCAGCTTGAGTCGAGCGAGGCAGGTGTACCTCCGGTGCATCAGCGAGCGTGCTGGAGTTGCAAAAGCTGTCGCATTGGAGGACCTTGTCGCGGCTGCTGGGACAGAGGGGCCCGTGGAGCTTGTCTATCGATGCGCGATCGGTGCCGCGGTTCGTTGTCGCCGACTCGGTCGAATGGAGGTGGGGAGAGGGCTTGTGGAGCGCTGGCTGACCCGAGACGATTTGAGTTCGCACATGCGAGTCGAACTTCTTCGCGAGGCGGGGTGGTGGCACTACCGTCTCGAGGAGTTTTCGCACCTCTATGCGGTGGCTGAAGCCGCAGGGGAGGCGGCACAAGAAGCCGGAAACGCCATGATGCTGGGGATGACCTGGATCGATCGCGCCATTGCAGTGGGCCAGTTTGGGCGTGGGGATCTGTCAGCTGCGGAGAGGTGCCTGGAGGAGGCGAGAGCCGTTTTGAGTGACTCAGGCTCCATGATGCGCATTCGAGCGACGTGGGCAGAATTGCATCACACGGCTTGCCCGGAAGAAGCCCTTTTGGTGTATCGGGAGGTGGCGGAGAGCGGCATGGGTGAGATGGGGTTGAGCGGTGTTTTTGGTGCCGTTGAGCTTCTTGCAAAGAAAGAAAAATGGGCAGAGGTTCGTGTCTGGCTGGACCGCGGCTGGGAGCTTTTGGAGACTCTGGACTCCAGCGCACACGAGTACCAATTGCAACTGGGGGAATTGCGCTGGCTCTTGGGGATCGGGGATCTGGAGAAAGCAGTCCCGCTCTCCTTCCACCTCATCGGGAACGCCTCGGGGATGTCGGATCCTGTCCAGAGGGTGTGGTGTCGAATTTTCGCACTTGGTGCCTTCTCAAAGAGCGGAGAGGAAGAGGCTACCCAAGACACATTGGACTGGCTGAAGATCCGACGCAGGATTCCCAGTTCGGTTCAAGAAGAGATTGATGCCGCCATCGCGCGGGTCCAGTAGCATGGTCGAATTGTTGGCGACAGATTCGGCGCTCGCCAGGTTGTTTGGCCGGTGGATGAGGGACGCGGAGAGCCCGTTCCCAGGCGCAGGCAGAAAAGGCACATGGGCGGCAGATCCTGTAAGCTTTCCGCGGAGGGTGTATGGCGCACTCGTTTTTCGTTGTCTGTGGACTGGCGGGCCTCGGCTTTTCCTGCAGCTCGGAGTCTCCGAAAGGCTCGGTTGAGGACAGCGGGGCAGTGAAACCCGGGGACTCGGGGTCGGGAGAGGGACTCTCATGGGAGATGCTCGAGCAATCGATTGATGCCTCGGTGTTGGTGGATGCCACAGTTCTCTTTGGAAATTCGGATGGAGTCCAGTTTTCGCACTCGAAAGGGGACTCGACTGGAGAGGAGTTCCTTCTGCTGGCCTCGGCTTCCAAGTGGCTGGCGTCCATCACGATTCTGAGCCTCGTCGAGGACGGTGTCGTGTCTCTGGAGGACCACCCGCAGGACTACCTGGACTGGTGGACCCGCGATCCCAGTGATTCTCGCAGCATGGTCACCTTAGAGCAGTTGCTCTCCTTCACCTCGGGACTCGCAGGGGCTGAGGATGAGGTCCCCTGCGTTGAGGATGGAGACAGCACCATCGAGGCGTGTGCTCAAGAGATCTACAGCACACTCTTTGCCCATGAGCCGGGAGAAGTCTTTGTCTACGGGCCTACTCACCTCCAGGTAGCTGGAGCCATGGTGACCGAGGCCACCGGCGAATCCTTCCACCGTCTGTTTCGGAATCAGGTGGGGGAGCCGCTTGGTCTGAAGACCCTCACCAGCTTTGGCGTGCCCAGCTTGGCGAATCCTCGTGTTGCGGGCGGAGCCCTTGGTTCCGCGGAAGACTACGCCAAGGTGCTCACGGCCTTGAGTTCGGGCGCACTTCTCTCGCCGGAGTCCATGGAGGTCTTGGGCCGCGATCGCACTGGCGGCGAGGTGGTGATGCAAGAGGTACCCGAAGCTGCAACCGCCTCTGGCGAGTGGCACTATGCCCTCGGGTGCTGGCGAGAATGCGCTGAGACACCCTATTCGGCTGACTGCGATCAACCCGGGGTGCTCTCGAGTCCAGGAATGTTTGGCTTCTACCCCATGTGGGACACTGCCAGCGGCAATTGGGGCGTCATCGGGGTGGAAATCCTGGACAACGACGGCAGCGCCGGCATCACTGTTCCGCTGGGTCAGGAGTGGTTTCAGTGGGCAGGAGAGCTGCTGAAATAGGCCGTTACCTGGTCAATCGTGCAGGGAAGAGATGCAGTTGGTCTCTACACGACTGGTGCTGCGCGATCGGGGCGGGAGCCGCCTACCAGAACATCCCCACGATGAGGGCCGTGAGTCCCAAGAGCAGCGCCGACTGCAGCTTGTAGTTCTTCAATCCGGGCTGAGGAGGCGGGCCGGATTGCACCATCAGATCCACAAGTTCCTCGTCGGTTTTCGCCTCTCCCCACATGGAGGTGGCCAGGTAGATGACGACTGAGGCTGCGAACACCACGGCAGCGACCAGGGTGAAGTGCAGGTCGGGCCCGATGAGGAAGAGGGCCACTGCAACGATGTGCCCACCCAGCAGCGTCGCGAAGCCGCTCTGTGGCGTGCCTCCTTTCCAGAACACACCAAGCAGGAACAACACGGTCACCGGTGGGACCATGTATGCAAGCATTTCTTGAATGTACTTGAACAGTCCACCAAAGTTGGCGATCTGCGGCGCCCAAACTGCGGCAATGAGCATGATGACGCCCATCGCGATTCGACCCACCTTCAACACCTGGGCCTCCGTCAGCTCAGGCCGCTTGGGTTTGATAAAATCCAGTGTGACCAGGGCCGAGGCACTGTTGAGGGTGGAGTCGATGCTGCTCATGATGGCTGCGATGAGGCCGGCGAGTACCAAGCCAATGACCCCCACGGGCAGCAGTTCTGTAACCATGGTGGGAAAGACAAAGTCCGTCCAATTGTCACCCAAGCCCGCCGCTTGCGCTTGTTGTTGAACATCGGGAGCGATCACAAAGAAGGCCACGCCGGGCAGGACCATGATGAACAGGACGGGCAGTTTCAAGAGCCCGCCCAACAGTGCTCCCCAGCGGGCGTCATCGACGCTTCGCGCACCGAGGACCCGCTGCACGATGAATTGATTGGTGACCCAGAAGTAGAAGCCGAGGATCGGGACACCAATCAGCGTACCCAGCCATGGAAGCTTGGCATCGCTTCCAAAATTGCCGTGGTGTTCGGGGTTGAGTACCGAGAATTTGGCGGGGTCGTCGATGTGGCCTTTGAGGGCCGAGAGGGAGAAATCGATCTCCGGGTGACTGAAGACGAAGTAGGTGATCAAGATGGAGCCCAAGATCAGTACGACGGCTTGAATGACGTCCGTGTAGACCACCGCAGCGAGGCCGCCTGCGGCGGTGTAGAGTCCGGCAATAACCGCGAGAACGAGGCAGGTGGTGACCATGTCGAGCTCGGGAAAAAAGAGCTGCAGGACAACCGCTCCAGCGTAGAGGGAGCCCGCTGTGTCCACGAGCACATTGGTGATGATGGTGAGACCCGAAAAATAACGCCGGCTTTTCGGACCAAATCGTCTCTCCAGGAATTCGGGAATGGTGGAGATTCGACTTCGGAGAAAGATGGGCACGTAGAAGAGGACAAAGAAGACCAGCACAATCGTGGCCATCCACTCGTAGTTCGAGATGTAGAGGCCCCCGTCGTAGGCACTGCCGACAAGTCCAATGAGGGTCGTAGAGGAGATGTTGGAGGCGAAGAGCGAAAAACCGATCGCAATCCAGCCCAAGCTCCGGCCTGCGAGAAACAGGTCCTCGCCGCCCTTGGTGTTTCGACCGATCCAGAGGCCGATCGAGAGCACCGCCACAAAGTAGATGACAATGATCGCGGTATCGATCGGGCTCAGAGAAATGGCGGTGGTAGGACCAGCAACGGCCTGAGACAGAGGAAGCATGGGAGGCCTTTATGAGTAGCGTTCACATCGGGAGCGGGAGGGGCTCCAGTAAACTACCTTAGAACGGGCGCTCTACTTGGGAAAGGCCAGCCAGCACCACGCCCAAGGTGGAAAGGCCCATGACCCACCATTTTGGCTTCTTTGTACGCTTCCCATACCGGCCAGACTCTCGGCGCGATTCCAGATCGCCTCCGGCCGAAAATCCACTGCCTCGGGGGAGAGGTTGAACAGGCAGAGAACCCTGTTGTCTCCCTCACCGCGCTCATACGCAAGCAGGGTCTCCGAGCTCGAGAGGAGAGCGAGCCGTTCGCTGTGGAAGGCGGGATGGCTTCGATGCAGCCGGATCATGGCCTTGTTTTGATGAAACAGGCTTTCAGGGTCTGCCACCTGGAGATTTGCAGCAAGCTTTCGGTGTTCATCGGGGATGGGGAGCCAAGTGGAGGCTTCAGCCCGTGCAAAACCCGCATTGGCGTTGGTGTCGTGCCAAGGCATGGGGGTTCGGCATCCATCCCGCCCCTTGAACTTGGGCCAGAAGGCGATTCCGTAGGGATCCAAGAGCTGCTCGAAGGGAATGTCGGCTTCGGTGAGGCCGAGTTCCTCGCCCTGGTAGATGCACGGCGTTCCCCGCATGGACAACAGCATTCCCATGGCCAGGGAGGCAATCTGCTCTCGGGAGGCCTCATGGAGATTGAAGCGTGTGGCTGTACGGCGAATGTCGTGGTTGGAGAAGGCCAGGCATCTCCAGCTTCTGTGATTTTCTCCCACGTCTTTCTGGAGGATTTCTTTGAAGTGGCCTGCAGAGAACTTCTGCGACAGGAGGTCGAAGGTGTAGCTGAGCTTGAGGCGTCCAGGCTTCTGGTACTCCTCGATCAGCGTGGTGGCACGTGCAGAGACAGCGCCGACCTCTCCGAGTGCGATTGCACCCGGGTACTCCGCAAGGAGACCACCGAGTTCGGTCAGAAAGTCGCAGACCTCCGGACGGTTCTTGTCGTAGAGATGATCCTGCCGGCTGTACGGGTTGTCGGCTGTGACCACTTGCTCGTCGGGCCGATCACTGAGGGGATTGTCCCGCAGCTGGGGATCGTGAAAGTAGAAGTTGACGGTATCGAGCCGGAAGCCGTCAACACCCCGGTCAAGCCACCAGCGGGCGACAGACAGTGCCTCTTCGCGAACTTTGGGGTTGTGAAAGTTGAGGTCCGGTTGGCTGCTGAGAAAGTTGTGCAGGTAGTACTGGTTCCGCTTGGGCTCGAAGGTCCAGGCGGGCCCTCCGAACACCGAGAGCCAGTTGTTGGGTGGGTCACCGTTTTCTTTTGGCGACGCCCAGACAAAGCAGTCGTCCCATTCACTCGGCTCGGACTCTCGAGCCGCCTTGAACCAGGGATGCCGGTCGGAGGTGTGACTCAAGACCAGATCAAGCATGACTCGGATGCCAAGCGCATGCGCCTTTTCGATGAGGCTGTCAAAGGCTTCCAGGGAGCCGAAGAGGGGATCGACGGCGCGGTGGTCCTCCACGTCGTAGCCAAAATCTTTCATGGGGGACTTGAAGAACGGAGAGATCCAGACGGCATTGACGCCAAGCGACTTGATGTACTCCAAGCGGCGCTCGATCCCGCTGAGATCCCCGATGCCATCCCCGTTGCTGTCTTGAAACGACCGGGGATAAATCTGATAAATCACCCCGGTTTTCCACCAGGTCTCGGTGTCATCTCCTCGTAGCTGTGTGCAAGGACGAACAGGGGAAGTCTTGGCAGTAGTCGACATGGAGAGCCCGGTTTTCTGCAGTCTATTGACCCCCAGATGCAGTCGTCAAATTGTCAATCTCAAGATGAAATACACTTGGAGTTAGATGGGTTGAGAGGACCGCAAAAAGGGGCGTGAATGGCAAAGAACCGTTCGGAACATTCCGAGTATCCACGTCCCATCTACGATCTACCCGGCACCCTGAACATGGCCTGGGAGCGGGTGGTGGAGGGGGCTCAGAAGTCGCGCTCCGCGTTTCACCTGCTCGTGCTGTCCACTGTCGATGCCGGGGGGCGCCCACAGTCGCGTACGGTCGTGCTTCGAGAGGCGTCTTTGGAAGGGCGTTGGCTGCGCTTCAATACGGACAGGCGCTCTGCGAAGTTTGCGGATGCACTCAGAAACCCGTCGGCGAGTGTGGCGTTTTACGACCCGGAGCACAAGCTTCAAGTTCGAATGTCGGTTCGACTTGAGGCCCTCGGCGGGGATGTCCTGGAGGACATCTGGAGGAACACCCCTTCTCACAGTCGGAAGTGCTACCAGGTCAGGGATGCGCCGGGAAGTCCAGTGGAGGCTCCGGAGTCTGTGGAGTTCGACACCGCATCTGGCGACGAAGGGCGAGCGAATTTCGCCTCGTTTCGTGCCCATGTGGAGTCGGTCGAAGTGCTGGCGCTGTTCGCAAACGGTCATCGGCGTGCGCACTATCGCTACGAGGGGGAGTTCGTGAGTGCAGATTGGGTGGTGCCTTGAACCCCGGGATGCCGGTGTTTTTTCATGCGCTCTACACCGATGGCATCGACCCCGAAGCGCGGTTTCCAAGGGACCGGTACCGAATGCTGCGTTCTCGACTGGAGAGTTCAGGATCGGGCTCGCTGATCTCCATTCGGGAGGCACCACTGGGGAGCCGTGCGCAGGTCGAGTTGGCCCATGAGCCTGGCTATGTGGGGCGCTTTCTGAACGAAGAGCTTACCGAACGGGAGATTCGTCGAATTGGACTCCGCCCGTGGACTCCTTTGCTCATTCCTCGGACGCTGCACATCGTTGGAGGGGCCCTCGCGGCATTGGAATCCGCCCTCGATTCCGGTGGTCTTGCGGGAAACATGGCTGGAGGAACCCACCATGCGCATGAGGATTTTGGGTCGGGGTACTGTGTGTTCAATGACTTGGCGGTCTGTGCTCGTCATGCCTTGGGTCGGCCCGGGATTTCTCGGGTTCTGATTCTGGACCTCGATGTCCACCAAGGCGACGGCACAGCGACAATTTTTTCGGATGAACCCGACGTGCTCACCATTTCGGTGCATTGTGGCGCAAACTTTCCCTTTCGCAAATCGGAGAGCGATCACGACTATCCCGTGGCGGAGGGGACGGGCGACGAGGAGTACCTTGAGGTCGTGGAGAGGGCGTTGGAGACAGGGCTGAATCACCATCCCGATCTGGTGCTCTTTCAAGCGGGCGTAGACGGACTGAAGGAGGACGCTCTGGGCAGGCTCTCCCTGACTCGGTCGGGGATGCGCCGCCGCAACCAAAAGGTCTTCGATGCCTGCGAGTCGTTTGGGCTTCCGTGTGTTGTCTTCATGGGGGGAGGCTACTCAAAGCCAATCGATGCCACGGTAGATGCCTTTGAGGATCTCTTCGTCCAGGCGGCTGAGGCCCATCGCAGACAAATCCGATAGGCAATGCCGGCGGGTTTTGCGTCGGGAAGGACGGTTGTTTTCGTGCAAGTTGAAGAAGGTCCAATAGTAAGGGCTTAGGCAACACGGGTCCCCGAGAGGGGCCTGCTGTTCATTCGTCCAGATCTGTCTCCACCCCACTGGGAATTCGCATGGCACGACACTCCAACCTGACCCACAACGAACTCGTACAGATGAGGGCGTCCTGCAAACTCGCCTCTCGAACGCTGGAGATGATCTCGGAGTACATCGAACCGGGGATTACCACAGAGAAGATCAATCAGATTGTGGACACCTACCTCCGGGACCATGGAGCCTATCCTTCTCCGCTGAACTACCGCGGATTCCCCAAGAGCGTCTGCACCTCCATCAACAACGTGGTCTGTCATGGAATTCCCGGTCCGCAGGTTCTGAAAGACGGCGACATTGTGAATGTGGACGTCACCTGCACTCTCCCTGCAGAAAATGGCTACTTCGGAGACACGAGCGTGACGTTTTATGTGGGAGAGCCCAACACGGCGGCCATCCACGTGACTGAGGTGGCCCGTCAGGCACTTGAGATTGGAATTGCGGCCGTGAAGCCGGGAACCCGACTCGGGGACGTTGGCTACGCGATCCAGAAATTTGTGGAGTCCAATGGCTGCAGTGTGGTGCGTGATTTCACGGGACATGGAATCGGGCGTCAGTTCCACACCGAGCCCACCGTGCTTCACTATGGACGTCCGGGAACGGGCGCTAAGATCAAGCGTGGGATGACCTTCACCATCGAGCCCATGGTCAACCTGGGCTCCTTTGAGACGAGGATCCTGGACGACGAGTGGACCGCAGTCACCCAGGATGGCTCCCTATCGGCTCAGTTCGAGCACACCCTTTTGGTCACGCGTTCCGGAGTCGAGGTGCTGACAGCGCGAGACAACGTGGTCAAGCACAGCGAGGATCGGAGCTATTCCAAACTCGGCCCCCTCAGTGTGCCGGCAGCCTTCCAGGGCGCGAAATAGAAAAATCTGGAGTCGGAATCGTAGGAAGTTGTTGAGACGGTTGTTTCATGCAACCGGATTGCATTAAGGGAGGGCGCAGGACCTGCGGGTCACCCCATCGACGGGGGGCTGAGCGGTCGCCAGGAGCAACATGCGCATGGAAAAGGTTCCCGTAACCATCTTGACTGGGTTTTTAGGTGCAGGAAAAACAACCCTGCTGAACCATGTGTTGGAAGTGGCATCGCCCCTGAAGATCGCCGTCATTGAAAATGAATACGGTGATGTGGGAATCGATGGCGGTGTCCTCAAAAAACCCGCCGAGATGGTCTTTGAACTCAATGACGGTTGCATCTGCTGCACCATCCGAGAGGATCTCGTGGAAGTCCTCATCCAGTTGACCCAGCATACCGATCGCCTCGATCATGTGATTGTGGAGACGACAGGTCTTGCAGAGCCCGAGCCGGTCCTGAGGGTATTCGATCGTCCGGAAGTGGCCTCGCACTTTTCACTCAATGGGGTAGTGACCTTGGTGGATGCTGCACACCTCGAGGCGACGCTCGGGGACGTGGAGGCCTGTGAGGAGCAGATCACCTATGCAGACCTTCTGGTATTGAACAAGGTGGATCAGGCCGAGCCGGATGCCTTGGAGCGGGTTGAGAAAGAGCTGAGACGACTCAATCCACTGGCCCACAGGCTCCGCACAAACTTTGGCAAGTTGGAACTCAGCGAGCTCTTTGAACTCAAAAGAGTCTCCCTCGAGGACTTGGCCGCAGAGTCCGTTCCAGCGCATGAGAATGAGCATGCGCATGACGATCACCACGGCCACGATCATCATCACGACCACGATCATGACCATCACCACGACCATGGGCACACCCATGATCAGAGCATTCGGTCCGTGGTGGTGGAACTCAGCGGTGAGATCGATGTGGTTGCGTTGGACAGGTGGCTCGGTAAACTGGTTCGAAGTTCCTCGATCACGGTCCTGCGAATGAAGGGGATCCTGGCTCTTCCCGGAGATCCTCGTCGCTTTGTGTTCAACGGCGTCCGGAGTGCAATCGACATCTGGCCGGGTGAGCCGTGGGGCGAGGAGACCCGCCAGAATCAGGTGGTGTTCATCGGTCGTGATTTGGAACAACACAGGCTGCAAGAGGAGTTCTCGGCCTGCAAAGTGAGCTAAACTTCAGGCCTGGGCTCGCTGTTCAAACCAGCAACACGGCTCGGGTCACTCCGTTCCCGGTCCGTGCTGTACAGGGAAGCGCTATGAACCTCAAGACAGCGTTCCAACGCATGAACGAGTGCGAGGAACTGGCAGGCTTTTATCGGCAGTGGGCTGCTGCGGCTTCGGCAGGATTGCCCATGAGCGGTACGCTCTCGATGCTGTCGAAAGGTGCACCGAGGGCTGTTGCTCATCGTCTGGAGGTCCTGCAAAGTGCGCTCGAGTTGGGTGATCATGAGGTGCTCCAAAACAGTTCGGCTTTCTCGGACCTGGAGAGAGCCTTTCTCCGGGTGGGTGTGATGACGGGAACTCAGGAAAGAGCGTTGATGGGGCTCAGCAGTGTCTTCGCTGCGGACCTTCAGATCGTGAGACTGGCCAAGAGGAGGGTCGCCTATCCATTGATTGTGGCGTTCTGCGCATGTTGGATCCCCACCGCACCGATTGCCTTCTACAGCACTCCGGCTTCCTGGATGGTGGTCAGCACACTTCTCAGTGCGGTCGTTCTGTTGTTCGGGGGGATCTATGTCACAGGGGCGTTTACGAAGCTCCGAGGAGGCCCGAAGTGGTCTCAGATCCGATTTTTTACGGCCCTGGGCACAGCCTTGGATGCAGGCATCGGCATCGATGAGGCGCTGGGTCTTGCCGCGCAGTGTTCGGCTCCCTCTCAGCTGAGCAGCTCGCTGCGCTATGCAGTCCCCAATGGGCGAGCCATCTCGGAGGTCTTGAGAAGCTCAGGCTGTTTTGACGAGGCTGCTCTGAGTATGGTCCAGTCCGGGGAGGTGTCGGGTCGCCTTCCTCAGGCTTTGTTTCAGGCAGCCAGCTACCTTGAGGGCGGAATTCTGTGAACCTCAGGACCTCAGGGGAGGAGAAGCGCATTGATGGTCGCTTGAGGGTCCGATAGCAGGCGCAAATGAAGCCATCCGTTCGGACCCAGATTCTTCGCCTCACCCAATCGGTGGAGATTGCCCGCAGTGAGCTGATTCAGCCTCTTTGGAACAACTACGGGACACTGTCCCGAGTTTGGCTTGAGGGCGGACCGGTATCGTCGGTAATTGTGAAGCACATTCAGATTCCTGTCGAGTTGGCCCATCCCCGGGGTTTTGCCAGCTCGGTGTCTCGAGAGCGTAAGATTCGATCCTATGAGGTCGAGAGCTTTTGGTACCAGAATCAGAACCTGAACCGACCCGCGAGGTCTCCAACGCCCGGTTGTCTGGGAGCGGTCTCGGAGTCAGGGGAACTCTTCTTGGTTTTAGAGGATCTGAGGAATCGCGGATTTGAGGATGCGGTCTCGGATGCCTCCATGGTGGAGATCCGGTTGGTCTTGCGCTGGCTTGCTGCTTTTCATGCGGCTTATCTGGGAAGTTCTGGTGAGGGTCTTTGGTCGACAGGAACCTACTGGCATCTGGCCACGCGCCCGGAGGAGCTGGAGAACATTCGAGGCACTGAGCTTCATCGCTTTGCATCGCTCTTGGACGCGCGGTTGCGCTGTGGGGGGTTCCCGACGCTGGTCCATGGCGATGCGAAGCTCGCGAACTTCTTGTTCACGAAAAAGCGTGATGCCGTGGCAGCGGTCGACTTTCAGTATGTCGGCTGTGGCTCCGCGATGAAGGACTTGGCCTATTTCGTTGGGAGCTGCCTCAGTGGGAGGGAGTGCGAACGCCGTGAGGAGGAGCTTTTAGGAACCTACTTCTCGGCTCTTCGGGAGGGCTTGACCCCGGAGGTGAATGGTGCAGAACTCGAGCTCGAGTGGCGATCGCTCTATCCCGTGGCGTGGGCCGATTTTCAACGCTTTATGCTCGGCTGGAGTCCCGGGCATCGAAAGCTTTCCGACTACAGCGATGGCACCACGAGAAGAGCCATCGGAGAGATTGAAGAGGAGCTTCGTTGCGCAGCACGCACGGCTTGCTTGATGGCGGGTCAGGTGCTCAGAGACCGACACAACCAACCGTTGGAGGTGCACTCAAAGGGGTTTGAATCCCAGGCGGCGGATGTGGTCACTGCGGTTGACCTGGAGGCGCAGGAGGCCATCTTGGGTTGCTTAGAGCGCACCATTCAACGCTACGATTTGGGTGTGCTGGCAGAAGAGGGGGAGTCGGATGGCAGCCGCCTTCAGAAGCACGCCTTCTGGGCCGTCGACCCCTTGGATGGAACTCGTTTTTATGCAGAGGGCGCGGAGGGGTTTGCAGTTTCAGTGGCCTTGGTGAGTCGGGCGGGTGAGGTCCTGCTTGGGGCGGTTTATGACCCGGTTGAGGATCGACTTTTTGAGGCCGTGCGAGGGAAGGGGGTGTGGCTCAATGGAAGGGCGCTTGAAACACGTTCCCGGACATCCATGGGTTTGGGGAGCGTTCGTTGCTATGCGGATCGAAGCTTGGAGAAGACACCGGGGTTTGAGGCCCTCAAGGAGACTGCTGACATCCACTTTGTCGGGGGAGCGGTCGTCAATGCCCTGCATGTTCTTCTCGATCCGCGCAGCGTCTACATCAAGGCACCCAAGAGGTCCCTCGGAGGAGGTGCTGTCTGGGATTTCGCTGCAGTGAGCCTGATGCTGGAGGAGGCCTCAGGTTGCGTGCAGTCTTACAGCGGTGAACCCCTCCATTGGAACCGTGAAACAACGGTCTACTACAACGACACGGGGGTGGTGTTTCTCGGAGCGGCGGTGGATCCCCAAAACCGGTTCTGGGAGCGTCACCTCTCGCCGGATTGTGGATGAGGATGAGAGCCGTTGGTTGTCCTCGGGAGCGATTCAACGCTGGCCCGTTCTTTCTTTGGCGAGGGGGTGGAAATTTGCGTAGGCTTAGGACTGGGAGGTGTGCGATCCGCAGGCATTGTTTCGCGTTGATTGGGGTGCTGTTGTGGGGTTGTGAGGGAGAACCGGCCCCGGCTTCCCAGGAAGCTGTAGTGGAGGGGGATGCTCCATTGCTCCATTCCTGGGTGGGTGCCGCAGGCTGCTGTGGTGAGGACCCCCACCCGGTTCATGGCGCTGTGTTGGGGGATTCTTCGGTGGTGCTTGTCGGAAAGAACGACGCAGGAAGGGACGGTACCTCGGGCTTTGTGACGCGATGGATGCTTTCCGAGACCCCGGTCTCGGGTCGTTTGGTTGACGAGGATGCGGGGGTAATCCAGGAGTCTTTGGTGTTGGATTCGAGTTCCGCACTTGTGCAGGTCATCGAGGTGGGTGAGCGGATTGTCGCGGTGGGTTTTGAGTCGGATTCGGCCTCTGGACCCGCCACAGCCTTGGCTCTTGTCCTGAATCCGGAGACCTTGGAGGTGTTGAGTCGGCTGGAGCTGCAAGGCCCGGATGAAGGCAGCTCGGCGGTGTTCGAGTCTCTGGCTGTGACGGCCAACGGAGAACTGCTCATCGGTGGCTCCTGGGGCAGCTCTCGTTCGGAGATCGAGGGATTGAAGTCCTACGGCAATATTTGGGGGGGCCGAGGAGTGTTGATTCAGCTGGATGTTGAGGCGTGGTTTGCCTCGGAGTCCAAGGCGGTCGGCTTGCAAGACTTGGGTGCGACCCTGGTCGAGGTCCCGGAGGTCCACTCGCTAAAGAGCATCGCGGTTTCCCCATTGGGAGAGGTTGTGGCAGTGGGGCACGATGATGCCGAGCGCAGTGGGGTAGTCTGGTTTGAATCCGGTCTTTTGGACTACCAATGGCCCCATTTCGATGACGGAATTGAACTGACGGCGGTGGAGCTGGTCAGCGAGGACAATGGCGATTTCTCTGCCGTAGTCGCGGGGCATGGGGGGGAAGGGGTCATCGACGGTCATGTGAAGAAAGTGGATG
>JAYXVV010000095.1:0-9855 GCA_036021505.1 Myxococcota bacterium
ATTGGCGCTCGCGCTAAGGTGTGCGTTTTGTTGTTATTCGGTGACCCCTTGCGCTCCGGCTACAACGTTGAAAAACACGAGGGGTGGGTCGAGGATATCGAGCGTGCGGCTCAGTCTGCAGGAATACCACTGGCTGTGTACAACGAGTCGATTCCCGGAGAGACAACCGCTGGAGGCCTGGCCCGCATTCCCTCGATTCTCGAAAAAGTGAAGCCGGACCTGGTTGTTGTCGCTTTGGGTGCCAATGACGGTCTTCGCGGACTTCCTGTGGCGCAGATGGAAGCGAACTTGCTTCAGATCTTCCAAGCGATTGATGCACAGAACAGCCGGGCGGTACACATCGGCATCGAGCTCCCTCGAAACTACGGCAGAAGTTACCTGCGCGCTTTTCGAGCTGCTCAAGACCGAGTCGCGGAGCAGACCCAGCTGCCCTACCTTCCCTTTCTTCTGCACCCCATCGCCCTGGATGAGTCCCTCTTCCAGAGCGATGGTCATCACCCCACTGCTGAGGCGCAGCCTCTCCTTGCTGCCTACGTGGCATCCTGGCTGGTCGGTGTCCTCCCCGACATTCTCAGCGATTCGGAACACCCACCACGCCCGTGACGTGCAGGGCATGCACACGCTGGCCATCCGCGCTAAGCCAGTTTTCGAGGAGATACACAGATGCGCTCCAACAACGGCTTTGTCCTCTGGCTGACCGGTCTACCCACCTCGGGCAAAAAAACCTTGGCCCAAGCTCTGTGTGAGTCTTTGGAGGCCCGCGGCCTCCCCACTGAGCACATCGCCTCAGGCACGCTCCGAAAGAGCCTTCTGGACAACACCTTGGGCTTCAGCAAGGCCGATCGGGATGCCAACTGCCGACGCAATGCGTTCGCTGCTCAAATCTTGGCGAGAAACGGCGTGATCGCGGTTGTCAGTGCGGTATCCCCCTACCGAGCCACCCGGGATGCCATCCGAGCCGAGATCGACGCTTTCGTTGAGGTCTACCTCAGCACGCCAAAAGAGACTTGTGTTGACCGGGATACGAACGGCATGTGGGCGGATGCACTTGCCGGCAAAATTCGCGGTTTCACCGGGGTTGACGACCCTTATGAGCCTCCAACTGCCGCTGAGGTCGAGATCGATGCCTCCACCACTTCGGTCGATGATGGCGTCCGTCGGGTGCTGACGACCCTAGAGACCCTCAACCTGCTCTCTGCCGCTCCGGGACAAGCAGCCAACTCCGAGGAAGCGCTGATCCGAGAACGGCTGCGCTCCTTGGGTTACGTGGAGTAGCCTGACCTGCTCCGGATCCCTGCTATGACCATCTCCAAGCCCCTCGACTTCCATCCCTGCGCTCCCCCTCCACCCGACCAGCGTCACCAACGCATGGCTGAGCCGGTTCCCGAAGGCGGCCGTGCGAGTCGCTACAGCCTGCCCAAGGGCCTTCAGAGTTATTCACCCGTGGGCTACAGAACTCGGGTGGCGCTGACGCAAACTGAAGCCCAAGAAATCGCACCCTTGTACGCCCTCGAGCGACCCGATGCCTTTGTTTCTGGGCCCGCGATGCTTGAGCAAGAGCTTTTTGAGGAGTGCTCGCTGGGCATCCTCACGTCGAGACAGTCCACCAACTTTCGAGGGCACCGCCAGGTGACCTTGGGCCCGGAGGACTCCAAGGAAATGGCCGAACTCCTCCGATCCCTCCAGCACTTGGAGGCACCGGTTCTCGATGGCGCTCAAGCCACTCATGTCGTGTTGACCCGTCCTTACCGTACGCCCTTCACCTTGCTGCTCACCTTTGTGGGACACCTCCCGCTCCTCAGTCTGCTCACGGTACCCTGGAGGGCACTGCGGAAACGCTTCACACACGCCGATGACATCCCCAGCGTCGGCTACCTCCAGCACCTCCACTTGGGCATTCTTGCCGACGCCATGGAAAGAGCTGCAGTGATCGCCTCGAATGGCACACGAATGGCCCAGGTGCTTCAAGGTCCCTTCTCCTCCCGAGCCCATACCGTGGACAACAAAGCGGTCATCAAGAAAATCAAGCGCTTGATTGGCTTCACCGCCAAGGACCGAAAAGAGGGCTGGCGGATCGGTCTCGTCGCCCAGGTCGGCACGGTTGAAACGCCTTTGTCCATTTCCGAGGGCGCCTGCCGAAAGCTCGGTGCCAACCTGATGGCCTTTCGTTCCGAGCGCATCCAACCCGGAGTGAACGCCGAGGAAAAAGCTCCTGCTCAGTACCATCAACGACAGGACATGGATGTCTCCGACGACCTCGCCTTCATGGCCGGTCGTGCGGCATACAACAGCTTCGCGCACTGGACGGGTTGCGATCGAGAGGCCGCGAAGGATCTCCTGCTGATGGAGCGCGTGGATGTGCTCACTCCGGGAGGACGAGAACGCCTCCGCGCCATCCGCCAAGAACTCTCAAACGTCACCGACAAGCTGATCGCTCGTTTCCCCCTCTGGGCCGATCTCCCCACCGGACGCTCGTTCACCAAGAATGCTGGACGAGGAAGAAAAGCCTTCGCCCTGACCGGTCAACGCATCTACATCGGCGGACTGGACCGCGAGGCGGTCGCCCGAGCTGGTATCGATGGGGGGCTCGCGATCCAAGCCCTGGGAGCCGCTGCGAGTCGCGGGGCTCAATACTGCGAAATC
Organism: Myxococcota bacterium; assembly: GCA_036021505.1. Taxonomy (GTDB): domain Bacteria; phylum Myxococcota_A; class UBA796; order UBA796; family CAJQPC01; genus JAYXVV01. The sequence continues at coordinate 2,644 of JAYXVV010000095.1, forward strand.
GCGGGGCTGATCGATCTCCCTGATGACTGCGACCTGCTGATTGGTACATGCCTCATGGCCGGTCCGGTCAACCAGAATGACATCGGAAAACAGTTCTACGGCTCCAAAGATTTGCTCTCCGAGGCCTTCCCCGATGTGGACCCCACCAGCATGCTGATTTGGACGTTGAAGGCCAAGACTGTAGCCGACCCCATCGGCAACGAAGAGCAACTGCTCAACGCTTCGAGAAAGGGAGCGCTCGTGGACCTGCGACCCGGACCTCATGAGGTGATCGGGGTGCGCATCAATGGTCAGGTCGAGCCCTACCGCGGCAACAAGAGTCAAGAACGAGCCTACGCCGACTTGAACAACTTTGTCACTGCGCCCGACGGCAGTCCGATTCCAGGCAACGAGGGCGAAGCTTGGACCGAAGACGAGCCCCAGGCGAGCCTCTGGTCTTAGGCCACGACAAGGCTGGGCAGAAGAAAGCCACCATCCGGTCTTTCTCCTGCCTCAGCATGGCTCTCTTGGCTGCGTTCCGCGTCTCGGCGCTGCTCCATTTCGGAAGCACTCCAGCGCTTCAGACGCTTCACCATCGCCCGAACTTCTTCCCCCATCGGCTTCTGCATGACCCCTCCACTAAACTTGACACGTCAAGCTTAGCAAAGTCGGGTTCTGCAATGCCAGTCCCAAATTAAATTCATGGTTTCATCCAAGTCAGAAACCGTATAGCCAAGCTCTTTCTTGGCCTTTGAGCAGTCGTATTGACGGTTTCTGGAAGACATCTCCACAAGCTGGGGAGTGATTTTGGGCTCACTCCCGGTAAGGGTGCCCCAGGCCAGATTGAGCCTGGCAACGGCCATCATCTGAGCCCGCGTCGCCTTCCGAGGAGGAGGTGAAGCCTCCACCACCTCGGCCACACGCAGAAAAACCTCCTCCCAGCTCAAGGGGTGACCCCCGAGGTGGTAGCGCTGCCCCGGCTGACCCATTTCGAGAGCGGACAAGTGTCCGGCCACCACATCGCGCAAATCGCAGAGGGTGGTGGCTCCAGGGGGTATTCCTCGAATCTTACCGGCCTTGAGCTGTGTAAAGAGCCGAAGTCCGTTCCCGTTGACGTCCCCCTCACCCAAGGTCACTCCCGGGTTCACCGCCACGCAGGGAATGTCCTGCCAGCCAAGAACCAGGTCCTCTGCGGCCTTCTTGGTGTCGCAGTATCCGATGTTGAGAGGGCCCCAGTTGTAGACGGTGTCCTCGCTCCCCACGCCAACGCCATCCACATAACCAAAGCAAGCCATGGAGCTCGTATGAACGAAGCGCTGTACTCCCGCCAGTGTGGCTGCTTCGAGCAGATTGCGTGTTCCGCTGACGTGCACGTCATGCATTCGAGCATGGCCGCGCGACCAGTAGGACACCACCCCCGCAGAGTGGATGACCGCCTCCACTCCCTCGCAGGCGCCTCGGAGGCTCTCCGGCCGAGTCACATCTCCCTCGAAGAGCTCCAAGCCCTCCATCTGGCCAGGCCGCCCCAGATCACGCACCAGCACACGAACGCTGTCGCCTCGCTGGATCAAGGCCCGGGCGACTGCACCCCCGATCTGCCCCGTTCCCCCTGTTACCAAGACCCGCAAGCGATCCTCCTGCCCTCAGTCTCCCCCGGTTTGCTGTACGGGACCTTACAAATTCGGACTTAGTGAGTTTAAAGCCTGCTTGTTCAGGCCTTGAGCAGAGTTCGGATTCGGAGCGGACGTCCGGTTCTGGAGGCGGCCACCACTCTCTCGGTGAGCCCCTCACCCAGCTCCACGGTCGGTTCAGACCAGTCCGCGACAATCTCACTGACCACCGCGTGAGAGGACCGAAGACCGCCGAGCCAACGTCGGGTGTCGGACACATAGACCATCTCCCCGACCTGAGCATCCAGCGCCTTGGCCAGCGATTCGGAGATCCGCACCTTCACAAGGCCCTGCTCGCTCTGCTCTTCCGGGGCTGTGGTGGCCACAACCCGGGTGCTCACCCAGTGGCCCTCGCCCTCCTTGCCGTCGGCACCCTTGTAGGAGCGAATGGCCTGCGGCACCGTGCCCCAGACCAAGCCGTCCAAGCCCTCTTTCTCCTTGCGCCCCACAATCGCTGTTCCGATGAACGCAATCGCCAAGCACACCACAATGCCGAAGAAGGCCCGCATGAATTTGTAGACCTTCATGCCGCCAAAGAGGCCATCGCCCGCATCCCGTGCCTCAACACCGTGGGCGAAGGGGGTGATCATCTCGGGGAAGAAAAGGCTCGCGAAGATGATGGCGGTTCCTCCAACCATGGTCCAGATGGCCACCCTCGGCGGGAATCCACGCCAGAAGACCCCCAGGAGCAGGGTCACCACCAGAGGCGGGGTCATCGCCGCTGTGAAGGCACCATGGGCTGCATAGATGGAGTCGAAGGATGCGAAGACCGGCACCAAGGCCACACCAAAGATCATCACACTCAACGCTGAGATTCGAGCCACACTGAGAAGCTTCTCCTCGGAGGCCTCCGGATGCTTGGGCTTGTAAATGTCATTCACCGCAATGGCTGAGACTGCTGTCACGAGGGTGTCGACTGTCGACATCAGCGCCGCAGTCAGAGCGGCCATGATGAGCCCAAAGACACCCGGCTGCGTGAGGATGTAGGCTGCGTCGTAGAAGGCGCGGTCTGCGGCCATTTCTGCAGGAACCGCACCCGAGTGAACAAGAGCCTTTCCAACCCATCCCCCGGAGGCCACCACAATGGCGGCAACAGGCATCAGGATGAGGAACATCGACAGCACCGATCGGCGGCTGTCCGTGACCGAACGAGCAGCCATAAGGCGCATCACCATGCCTTGATTCAGGAAGTAGAACATGGCGGAGTTGGCCATGGCATCCTGCCAGAAGATGCCCACGGAGTGGTAGCTCGAGTCGCCGCCCTTTCCGTAGATCTCTCCGCCCTCATTGAAGCCGACAAAAGCAGCTCGGTGAGACCGGGGGAGACTGTCCCAGAAGTCGGTTGGACCGCCCAAGTACTCCATGCCCAGCCAGAGCAGCACCAATCCCGTCAGGAGCAGCATGACACCCTGGAAGAGGTCCGTCATGATGACGGAAGTCTGGCCGCCAAAGGTGACATAGACCGCAGATACGGACGCCACACCCACCGCGGCACCGAGAATCGGCCAGCCCACGAGGGCATTCAGGGCCTTGCCCATGGTGAAGAGGTTGATGCCGACGTAGCCGATCAAGTAGAAGAGGATCAACCAGACTGCGATGCGTCGGGCTCGCGTGCCGTAGCGACGCTCGAAGTACTCCGGAATGGAGACCACACGGCTGAAGTAGAGAATCGGCAGCCACCCGAACACCAAGAGCGGCATCCAGAACCAGTCGTTCATGTAGGTCTGACTCGAGGCGATGCCGTAGCCAAAGGCCACCTTCGAGTACTTCACGAAGCTGTAGGATCCGACCGTGGTCGCCACAAGTGAGAAGGAAATCAGCCACCACGAGAATCGCTGTCCACCAAAGAAGAAGTCCTTGGTGTTTTTGTTGTTGCGGCCAAACCACGTGCCGATGGCCAGCATCAGCACGAAGTAGGCGATCATGATGCCGTAGTCCAAAGACGTCCCGAGCTGGCGACGTCCTTCAATGGCACCCTTGCCCTCTTCGTAGTCCGCATCGGTGATCGACCCCGCGTCCCTCTCGGCGGCCAATGCATCCAAGTCCCGCTGAACCGTAAGAATGCCCTCGATCTTCTTCAGTTCCTCAGCGTCGCGCTGTCCGAAGCGCTCCTCACACGGGTACTCGCACAGCACCTCCGTCTTCGGATCGTCGACCGACCATTCCCCCTCCCCCATGTCGGCGTACTGGAGGTAGCCCTGGAGTCCTGCGAAGAACCCAAGACCCAGCATCGCGATGATGAGGTTCCGCAAGGGTCGACCGGAGAAGCCCATGTAGCCTTGGCGAACGGCATAGATCATGCCGATGGCAAAAACGAGACCGCCGACGGTGTACTGATAAACAAATGGATCGGACATGGCGGGGGGATAACCCACGGCAAAGCCTGCAGACCACCCCAAACTGACGGAATGCACTGGGACTTGAGCGCGTTGGTTTTCTGCGCGTCTGCACCACCGAGCTTGCTCTGTGAAAACGGCGCACGGTAAACCGTAAAAGAGCCCCTTACAACCTGCTTCTGAAATGCCCACTGACTTCACGCTCAACGGCGAGCCAACCCGAATCGATGTCGACCCGAGCATGCCCCTTCTGTGGGTGCTGCGCGATGTTCTCAACCTGACCGGGACCAAGTTCGGCTGCGGCATCGGGCAGTGCGGATCCTGCACCGTCCACATCAACGGCGCTGCTGTTCGGAGTTGCGTGTTGCCCGCAGCAGGCATCGCCGGTGCCGACGTCACCACCATCGAAGGGCTGAACGCCGCGGGTATGGGGTTCGTTCAAGACGCCTGGATTGCCGAGGAAGTGCCTCAGTGCGGCTACTGCCAGGTCGGCCAGATCATGACTGCCGCAGCGCTCCTCAAGTCCAAGCCCTCCCCCACGGAGGAGGACATCGAGGCCAGTATGGGCAATCTTTGCCGCTGCGGGACCTACAATCGGATTCGAGCAGCGGTCCACCGCTGTGCTGCGCCGCTGCCTGACCCGCAGAAAAACGGCGACGCCAAGACCGATGGAGACCCACCATGAGTGCGGTCTCCCGACGCCATTTCCTGAAAGTCAGCAGCAGTTTGGGTGCGGGACTTGTGCTGGGGGCCTGCTCGTTGTTCAGCGGTCGAACGGTGTTCACTCCTCAGCAAGCCACGGGTGATGAGCTGACTGAGGATGCCGACATGCTCGGCTGGATCTTCATCGGGACCGACGGTGGGATTCGCGTGACCATTCCGAGCGCGGAGATGGGACAGGGGGTGTACACCAACCTCGCCCTGCTCGTGGCCGAGGAGATGGATGCCGACTTCTCCCAGGTGAGCCCAGAGCCTGCACCCGTCGACCCGCAATTTAGAAATCCACGGATCCTGCACCGTCAAATCACGGGAGGCAGCACCAGCACACCCGCATTTTGGACCCCGATGCGCGAGGTGGGTGCCACAGCGCGGGCCATGCTGTTGGCGACCGCGGCCATCCGTTGGAATACCGCTGCAAGTCGCCTCTCCGCTAAGGAAAGTCGAGTCCATCATCCCGACGGGCGAACCTTCAGTTTCGGAGAACTTGCCGCGGATGCTGCCCTCCTCGATCCACCGAGTACGCCACCGCTGAAGGCTCGCGCTGACTTCCGACTCATCGGTACCTCTCAGGCGCGTCTGGACACCCCGGACAAAGTTCGCGGCACTGCACGATTCGGCGTGGACGTTCGCCTGCCGGGAATGGTCTATGCCTCCGTTCGGCATGCCCACGCGTTCAAGGGCACCATCGCCAGCGTCGAGGGAACCTCAAAGGCCTTGGCCATGCCGGGGGTGATTGCGATCGAGGTGTTCGACACCTGGCTTGCAGTGGTCGCAGAAGGATGGTGGCAAGCCAACCAAGCTGTGAAATCCCTCCGAATCCTCCAAGACACCTCCCGGGTGCGCTTCCAGAACACGGAACAGCAGAGAACAGCGCTGATTCGTGCCTTGGACCAGGAGGGAAAGTCGGTTCCTCGAGGAATGATGCACACCTTGGACGTGGAGTACGAGGTTCCCTTTTTAGAGCACGGCACGATGTCGCCGATGAACTGCACAGCCCATGTCACCAAAGAGGGCTGCGAGATCTGGGCACCTACCCAGGCCCAGACCGACAGCCGACGCATTGCCGCCAAGGCCTTGGGCCTGCCCCGGCATAAGGTACACATCAACACCACCTACCTTGGCGGAGGCTTTGGACGCCGCTCCAACACGGACTTCGTCAAACAGGCCGCCCTGCTCTCTCAGCGTGTTGGCCGACCGGTTCAGCTCATCTGGAGTCGAGAGGAGACCACTCAGCACGGCTTCTACCGCCCGGCGGCGATCAGTCGGTTTCAGATCGGCATCGACGAATCCGGAGATGCCTCGCAGTGGCGTGCTCAGATTGCGGTGCCCAATGTGTTGATCTCTCAGATCCCAGAGATTCCGGATGCGGTGTGGTCCATTACCGGGGACTTTGTTGCTCTCGAGGGCTTCAAGCACCCCCCCTACGCGGTGGGCAAGCGCAGCATTGAGGGCATCAGCACCCGGCTCGACACCCCGACTGGATTTTGGCGTGCTGTCGGTCACTCCTACAACGGATTCTTCGTGGAGTCGATCGCCGACGAGATCGCCCATGCCAGCGGACAGGACCCAGCGGCCTACCGCCGCAAGTGCTACGCCAACCACCCGCGCCACGCCGGCGTTCTGGAGTCGCTCCGCGATCTTGCGCAGTGGGATCGCCCGCGTGAGCAGGGGCATCACTTGGGCCTGGCCGTGCACGAAAGCTTTGGCTCAGTCTGCGGGCAGGTGGTGGAGCTGTCCGTAGCGGAGGACAAAACCGTCACACTCCACAAGATCTGGTGCGTGATCAACTGCGGGATCGTGGTCAACCCCGACTCGATCGAGGCGCAGATGCAGGGGGGAATTGTGTACGGACTCTCGGCTGCAACCCGCGCTCAGAACACACTCGTTGATGGCGGCATCGCCGAGAGCAACTTCCACGACTACCCCGCCATGCGGCTGAATGAGATCCCGCCGATGGAGGTCCGCTGCATCGACAGCGAAGATCATCCGGGGGGTGTGGGCGAGGTCAGTGTGCCGCCGATTGCCGCCGCTGTTGGCAATGCGATCTTTGAGGCCACCGGTGAGCGGGTTCGAAAGCTGCCCTTCTCCGAGGCCGGCTACACGCAGTGGCGGTCCACACGCGGCTGACTTCCGAGCGTGTCGGGTCCCCTCCCGGCGCACGATCTTTGAAGTTGACGGCATCCCCGCGGTCGAATAATCCCGCTGGAGCCTTGGGCGATTAACTCAGTGGGAGAGTGCTACCTTCACACGGTAGAAGTCACTGGTTCAAATCCAGTATCGCCCACCATTTCGACATCTCGGGGGCTAAAATCCCCGAGAATGTCGAATACAGGCCCACAATCGGCGGTTCTAAAAACCTCGCCATCGAAACGGATTCCATCGGGAAAGAGAAGACGCTGAAGGTCTTCTTGGACCTCGAAGGGTTGGCTTTGCCACAGCTCGTGGGGTTTCATGAGCACCTGCTTGGTAAAGTCCAACAAGCCTTCCATGTCCACGTCTGGTGCCTG
>JAYXVV010000096.1:0-3449 GCA_036021505.1 Myxococcota bacterium
GCTCTTTGCCGACCTTGCTAAACATCGGGAAGACGATTGGATCTGGGAATGCATGGTTCGCCATCCCGACTTGGTGGGCGGCTTCAATCGCTTGGATTCCACCGTGATCAAGGCCTGCAAGGGGCAAGTGATTGCCAAGGAGGGCGCGGATGGGCTCTTGGGACTCTCCATCGTGCATCCAGACTACCCGGACGGCCTCGGCGTCGTGATCAAGATCGCTCACGGCTGGAACTCCCAGGCCACCTGGTATGTGGCACGAGCCGTCCTTGGTGTACTCGGATTCGAGCTGCGCAACCCCTACCCACTCCATCGCCAGAAAGCCTTCATTGTAGAAGGTGTGGTGCCGCCGGAGCTGCTGCCCAAGCTCGAGACCATTCCGACCTGGGATGAGTGGGATCCGGACGATGATCGCTGGTACTACGATTGGGAGTCCCAAGGGGGCGACCCCAGCACTGGAGGGACGTCCTAATGGCCCACCGACTCAACAACTGGATCGGCGGCCTCGCCACGCCGCCACGCGACCGAGGCTACTTTGACAACCTGAACCCGGCCACCAATGAGATCCTCTGCCACGTCCCACGCTCCAAGGCGGTGGATGTGGAGCTTGCTGTACAGGCCGCTCAAAAGGCCCTCCCAGCTTGGGCCAGTACATCGGCAGCTGAGCGGGCCGATCTCCTCGAGGAAGTCGCTGCTGCGATTGAAAACCGTCTCGAGGAGTTTGCCGCATTGGAGTCCAGCGACCAAGGAAAGCCCATTGGTCTGGCGAGAAGCGTCGACATCCCGCGGGCCATCACCAACTTTCGCTTCTTTGCTGGGGCCGTTCGGCAGCTCGGAGCAGAGGCCTTCCCGATGCCTGGGGCACTCAACTACACATCGCGGAAGCCCATCGGGGTGGTGGGACTCATCACACCTTGGAACCTGCCTCTCTACTTGCTCAGCTGGAAGACTGCGCCCGCATTGGCGATGGGCAACTGCATCGTGGCCAAGCCGAGCGAGCTCACTCCGATGACTGCTGACGCCCTTGCCGATGTTTTCGCCGAGGTCGGCGCCCCTCCAGGCATCTTCAACCTTGTCCAAGGAATCGGTGCCGAGTGCGGGCAGGCCATTGTCGAGCACCCTGACATAAAAGCCATTTCCTTCACCGGCGGAACCGCCACCGGACGCGGCGTGGCAGCCACGGCAGCCCCGTTGTTCAAAAAGCTCAGCCTTGAGCTTGGCGGAAAGAATGCGAGCATCGTGTTCAGCGACTGCGACTTTGAAAAGGCCATCGAGGGCACTGTACGGGCAGGTTTCGCAAACCAAGGCGAAATCTGCCTCTGTGGATCGCGCGTTTTGGTGGAACGACCGCTCTACGAGCGGTTTCAAGAGGCCTTCACCAAGCGCGTGGCCGAACTCCGTATCGGCGATCCCGCCGCAGAGGACACCCAGATTGGGGCCCTGAACTCACTTGCCCACCGCGACAAGGTGCTCGGCTACATCAAACTCGCTGAGACCGAGGGCGGAACCTTACTGACGGGTGGCGGTGTGCCAAGTCTTCCGGCGCCCTTCGACCGAGGAGCTTTTCTGGAGCCAACCGTAGTGGACGGCCTCTCGACGGAGAGCCGAACGGCCACGGAAGAAATCTTTGGCCCTGTCGTGACGCTCCATCCCTTTGATACGGAACAAGAGGCTCTCGAGATGGCGAACTGCACCCGCTACGGACTCTCAGCAAGTGTCTGGACTCAAGATCTTGGTCGTGCTCATCGCGTTTCGAAGGCTCTCGATGTGGGCATGGTTTGGGTCAACACATGGCTGATGAGAGACCTCCGAGTCCCCTTTGGCGGCGTCAAGGAAAGCGGCGTCGGTCGAGAAGGAGGACGATGGTCCATGGAATTTTTCTCCGAGACTAAAAACATCTGCATCAAGGTGGATCCATCATGAGCACCAAGGGCTCCATTGTGGCTGGGGCGCTGGCCCCGCACCCCCCCCATCTGGTCTACGCCGAGAACCCCCCACAGAACGAACCCCGAGCCGAATGCGGCTGGGAAATGTTGCGTTGGGGCTACGAGCGCCTGCGCAGGGATCTCGACGCACTGGACTACGACTGCATTGTGGTCCTGTCGCCCCACTGGCAGACCTACATCGGAAATCACATCTTGGGCGTCGAGCGGTTCAAGTCACTCTCTGTGGATCCCATTTTTCCCAACTTGTTTCGCTACCACTACGAATTGGATGTGGATGTGGAGCTGGCAGAGGCGATCCACAAGGAAGCTCAAGCCGACAAGCTGACCACGAAGATGATGCGCAACCCCGATTTTCGAGTGGACTACGGAACGATTGTCTCCTGCCACCTCACCAATCCCACCTGGGACAAACCCATTGTCGGCATCTCCTCCTGTCGCGCCACGGATTTCTACAGCGTGGAGGTCATGCAGGAGCAGGCGAGTCGATTGGGTGATGCCACCCGACGAGCGATCGAGGCATCTGGAAAGAGGGTTGTTCTGTTGGCCTCAAACAGCCTCTCTCACCGTCACTTCGTTACGGAGTCCCCCATCCCCGAGGACATGAGCAAAGAGCATATCGAGCACCACGGTCAGTACCTCTGGGACATGCGCGTCATTGAGATGATGAAACAAGGGCGGGCAAAAGAGGTGCTCAACATCATGCCCGAGTTCATCTCTCAGGCCATTTCTGAGTGCGATGCAGGCGCCCTGACCTGGATGCTCAGCGCCATGGGGGTTCCAGACTACCCGGCTGAGATCTATGCCTACGGAACGGTAATCGGTACGGGCAATGTGGTGGCCAGTTGGATTCCAGGGGGTGCCCAGTGAGTGTTGTGAAAGCCTTTCTTGTCCCAGGAATCCCCCACCCCTTGCTCTGCCCTGAGAAAAATGAGGGTTGGCAGCGCCTGCGAGACGGTTTTGAGGAGCTCCGACAGGACCTTCTGGATTCCGAAGCAGAGCTCATCGTGCTCTACAGCACCATGTGGCCGAGCGTCATTGGCCACCAAATTCAAGCCCGAGCCGAACCCGAGTGGGTTCATGTGGACGAGCTTTTCCACGACCTGGGCTCCATCCCCTACCGCTTCAAGATGGACAGCGAATACGCAAAGGCCTACCAAAGCAGTGCAACGGAGCGAGGTCTTCACGCCCGCTGCGTGGACTACCACGGATTTCCGATCGACACCGGTTCGGTCACTGCACTGAAACTCCTCACTCCCAACAATGAGATTCCCGCCTGCATCGTTTCCTCGAACGTCTATGCGGACCGCGCAGAGACAACCGTACTGGGCAAGGCCGCACTGGATGCCGCCATCAAGGCGGGAAAAAAGATCGCCGTTGGCGTGGTCATGACCCTCTCGAACCGCGTCTTCACGGACTTCATCGACCCGACCGAAGATCGCATCCACTCCGCCAAAGACGAGGAGTGGAACCAGAAACTTCTCCAGTTCATCGCGGAGGGACGGATTG
>JAYXVV010000097.1:0-38223 GCA_036021505.1 Myxococcota bacterium
CAGGGTCAGCGTTCCGCTCTGAACCATTTGGGAACTGTCGACACCCGCGTAGCGGTAGATCCAAGCGGTTTTGCCCCGAGCCGCGCCGCTGGAATAATCCACAATCCACGCAAGAGCCCATGAGGTATCCAAAGAGCAGGACACATATTCGAACGGACTGTCGGCCCCCTCCTGGGGATTTTCACTGCGGCCACACTCCACGGAATCGGTCTCATCGGTGATCAGCAGATCGAGGTCCGTGCCTGACGCCTCCATGCCGTCGGACCACCTCAAGGAGGCCTCTGCCAAGTAACTGCTGCCGAAGCGACCGGCGGAAATCCAAATGCCCTCCTCTCCATCGATTTCAAGGTAGCCATTTCCATCGATGTCGCTCAGAGTGCCCCAGCGGTAGTTCTCGGCCTCATTTCCGGCCGCTGCCACATAGAAAATGCCTGCATCCACAACCGCATCCACCGCTTGGCTGTACGGCGAGGTTCCATCCACGTGCCAGACATTGTCGAAACCCACAGAGGCATTGATCACATCAGCCTCGAGCTCACCCTCCGCAAACTGTCGCAAAATTAACCGAAATTCGAGTTCGGTTTCGAAGCTGTAGAGCGCGATCTCCGCACCCGGGGCGACATCATGGATGATCTCGGCGACCGCCGTGCCATGGTTGTCCTCCTCCCACGCCCCCTCAAGACCGGAGGCATTGGTGTAGAGCGGAAGCTCTTCTCCGAGAACCTCCTTGTAGCCCCGGAAGCCAACATCAATCACCGCGACCTTGACACCCTCTCCGGTGATTCCCCGAGCAGACCACTGCTCGGATTCGAACAGCTCCTCCACCCCCTCGCTGACGTACGCCTTGGGTCGTGCAAAAGCGGGCCGTCTGATGCGGTGGATTTCCTCGTATCCCGACAGCCAACCCAACTGTTCCAATCCAGCGAGAAGCTGAAGTTCATTCCCGAGAACGACCTGGACATCCGATTTCATCGCCAACTCGGGGTTCTGTCGCAGAAATTCCTCAGCCAAGATTCCAGGGGCGAGTTCCAGATGAAGCTTCACATCCCGGTTTTCGTACACGCCCTGGAGTCGGGAGGCGGTGCGCTGAAATTCGTTTGGCCCGAGGTCTCGAAGCACACGAACCTCGGGGGACACCCTCGCCTCCCCAAGGTCCGGTGGTCGAGGAGCTCCAAAGGAGACCGACGCTCCACCCAGGACAAGAAAAAGGGCCAAAGCCTTCACAGCATCTCCAGTGCACACTCGCCATTCGCGTTGAACTGTCAGAGTGTACACTCTTCCCGATTGGATTTCCCCTCGGAGCATCAATGAACCGCCTTCCCATCGCTTTTTTCCAAAGAGATGCATTGCTCGTGGCCAGAGACTTGCTGGGAAAGACGCTCCACCGTGGGGCGGTGGTGCTCAAGATTACTGAAGTCGAAGCCTACAGGTGGCCCGACGACGACGCCAATCATGGACGTTCCGGGCTGACCCCACGAAATGCCAGCATGTGGGGGCCTGCTGGGCAAGCCTACGTGTACCTCTGCTACGGGATTCACCACCTTCTCAACGTCGTCACGGGCATGGAAGGGGAACCCTCTGCGGTGTTGATTCGCTCTTGCGAACCGCTTGCAGGGCACGAAACAATCCAACACCGTCGCGGGGCCGTGCGAGGCATCCAACTGCTCAACGGTCCTGGAAAAGTGGGTCAGGCCTTGGGATTGGACCTGAGCTGGGACGGACACCCGTTGATGGAACCTCATGGCCTCGAATTGCGCGACGCGCCACCGATTGCAAGCTGCCTCCAAGGTCCGCGAATTGGAATCGACTTTGCCAAGGAACCAAGTCGCTCGGCTCCGTGGCGTCTGGCCTGCGCAGAGTCCCGCTGGGTCGGTCATCGAAGTAAACTGAGGGCGTCATGAGTCTGCGTTTCCCTCAACCCGCACAGTCCGGTCGCCTGAACTGGCGAGACAAGCACCACCCCCCGCCACGACCCCACACCCCTGCGAAGCTCCTCGGTTGGAGCGGCCCCGAATCACACGATCCCAATCTTCTGTACGAGGGGAACAATCTGGACGCCATCGTCGACCTGATCGACCGCGGCCTCGGTGAGAGGTTTCAGCTGGTCTATCTGGATCCGCCCTTCTGTTCGGGGCGGAGCTACAAGAAAACCATTCGTCTGCATGCGCAGGGTTCTCAGAAAGCCGAGTCCATGAAGCTGGTCCAGTATGAGGACACCTGGGATGAAGACTCCTACCTCCAGTTCTGCTACGAGCGGCTTCTCGCCGCCAAGGCCCTCTTGCACCCCTCAGGAAGCCTGATTCTCCATGTCGATGAACACATGAGCCACATGCTGCGTTGTGTCCTGGACGAGGTCTTTGGCCAGAGCCACTTTGTCAACGAGATCGTGTGGCACTACCCCGACAACTTCCAGGGAAACGTTCGAGGCTTAGCCAACAACCACAACCTTCTCTTCTGGTACAAAAAAACCTCTAAATTCAAATCCAATCCGGTCCGGGTTCCGCTAGAAAAACCCAAAAAACGGGATCGAAGGATCTGGGACAAAACCCTAAAAAAAGTCGTTGCCGCTCGGGATGAACAGGGTGCGGTGATCTATGACATCTACACCGACAGACGGGCCGATGACGTGTGGAGGATCGGTCAGTCTTCTGTCACGAAAACGAGGAGTCATGAACACACGGGCTACCCGACCCAAAAGCCCGAAAAACTTTTGTCCCGACTCATTGAGGCAACCACAGATCGGGGGGACTGGGTCTTTGATGGATTCTCGGGTTCAGGAACCACAGCCCTTGTCGCACAAAAGCTCGGGCGAAAATGGGCCGTCTGCGATCAGAACCGAACGGCCATACAGACCCTCATCAACCGTCTTGACCGGCTGTCTGAAGTCCAGCACGAGGAATTGCCTCCAACCGCTCAAGCCGCACCCGTGGCCCACTTTTGCGTCAAATTTAATCCCTACAAAAGCGCTGGGCACGCTCTTATTGATGTGTCACCTCGGCCTGATGGAGTGGAGGTACGATTGGCAGGCTTGACCTTGTCGAATAACGAACAACCCGGCGGGGAGATCTCTGGAGACTGGGTAAAGACCATCGACTCTCTTCGAATCGATTGCGACCATCGAGGGGAAATCTTCCGGCCGTGCATCATTGAAATCCCAACACCACGTGAGACCGTTTCATTGTCGCGTAAAATCGAAGGCTTTCACCTCGGAAAACGCTTCGCGGTGGTGGTCACCGATGTCTACGGAAGGGAATTCACGGCGAGCGGTGCGTGGCCGACCTCGCCCTGATCACTTCCCAGGTGGAGAACAGCGCGAGTCCAAGCAGACACAGGCCCCACCCGACTCTCCAAGACCAAGGTTGGTAGCGAAAGACGACACGCCTGTCACCCTGCTCCAAAACGACACCACGGAAGTAGCCACCAACTCGGAGAACATCTCTCTCCTGATCATCCACCCAGGCTCGCCAACCTGGGCTCCAGCTGTCCGCCAATACCAGCAGCTCCTGGCCGACTGCGCTCACGGAGACTTCGAGGTGCTCGGGACGGTGTTCCGTCACCTCTACGGGCCTCAGGCTACGACCCGACCATCCCCGAGAGAGCCCCTCCACTGCGGGACGCTCGCGTGCCAGGGGGTCCAGGGAGATTTGACGAAACGCCGCTTCCTGATCCACCACCGCCGTCGCGCCCTCGGCAATCCAAGCGCGGTAAGCGGGCTTCGGCATGCGATACAGAAACACGGGGGCTGGAGAGTTCAACTCCAAGGGCTCCAGGTCCTCTAGCGGCTCACGACTTCCGACCACCGCTACGGCTCCGAAGGTGAGTGGGCCGAGGTTGCGGTCCTCAATGGTGCGAACCGGAAAACTCGGCCGAATCATCCTCGGATCCAGATTTTTGAAGTAGGCCTCCCAAGACTGAGAAACGGGAAGATCGTACCCCCGAAGATCCCTCAGCCCCACCAAGGCCGTGGTGTTCGGCTCCAGGGCGGTCTCCAGCCCCAGAACTCGGGACTGCCCGTTTAGCGCTGCAGCCAACTCTTGACTCCACTGGGCCGGTTCCAGCTGATGACGTTCTGCACTCAAGGCCTGCTGGTCCCATTGCCGCGCATGAAGATTACCGAGCAAGACGCCCGCGATGGCAAGGAACTTCCAGCGCCCCGGGATCGATCCAAGACCGATTCCGCACATCAGGGCAAGAAACCAGGCTCCGATACTCGCGAGACGCGCGTTGTTGAAGACGGGTACGCCCGCAAGCGCCAAGAAAACACAAAGGACATAGGCGAGACCGAGTGTTCGCCCGATCCGTCGGCGAAGCGCCACCAGGGCCAGCGCGAGTGCGCCCAAACCCGGGTGGAGTACGCCATCTGCCCACACCCCAGAACCCCGATAGCCCCCGTCGGCCGGATGGCCCCAAAAGTTGGGCCAAAACAGGTCGACCAGTTGCACCGCCTGAAGACGGTTACCGCCATGAGCCTCGAGCGTTGCGCTGCGGGCAACGTTTTCAAGAATGGGCATCCAAATGGGTGCCGAGATCAATCCCCCGATGCCCAAGGCCCCAAGTACCGCCAGGCGCCTGCAGCGCCAGATTCCCCAGATCAGAGCGATTGCAATCCCGTGAGCAACCGTTTCCGGATGTCCCCCCGTCATCAACCCCACGGTCGTGATTGTCAGCGGAATGGGAGAGCCTCGAGCCCGAAGAACCTCGAGGCCCCAGACCATCCAAGGAATCCACACATAGGTGCTCGCATGAGGATGCAACAACCACACATGGAGGTACGGAAGGCCCGTACACGCCACGGCCCCGCCGACGCCCCCAAGCACTGAAACCCCGAGCCTCCGAAGCAGCAAGAAGCTTCCCAAAGCGGGCCATGTGATCAGCCAGACCACCCCCAGGTTTTGGCCAAGGCCTGCCGGAAACAGAAGCTGAAACCCGACCCACGGCGAAAAGGGTCGAGATTGTGCATTGGCCAAAAGGGGAGCTCCCGCGTAGATGTCGGGGTTCCACAGCGGAGCATTCCCGCTCCTCCAAGAGTCCAGCACGCGCTGGTTTATTGCTGTGAACTGAACGGCGGGGTCCGAGAGCGCCGGGTGGGCAACTTCTCCGCCTGCTTCCTCCTGGAAAACCGCATGAACGCTCAGATGATCCTGTGCGGACACCACCTCTCCGCGCAGGACCACCCCAGGAAAATAGAGGAGCGGCAGCAGCAAGAGCCCGATGAGCAGCCAGACATTGGAGACCGATTTCACCCACTTGAGATAACCTGGAAGCATGCTGTGGCTTCTCCTCGCCTGTACTTCCAGTTCTCCCGATTTTCCGCCGGGCATCCTCCTGGTCACCATCGACACCTGGAGAGCCGATCACTACTCGGAGGACCTGAGTCCTGAGGCGTGGGCGGTCGGGGAACGAGGACTGGTGTTCCAGCGGGCCTACAGTCCAATCGGACTCACTACACCGGCCCATGCAAGCCTTTTTACCGGGCTCCAACCCCCCTCTCACGGCGTCCGAGGAAACAACCATCACGGCTACCAGCTCGCTGAGAGCCACACGACGCTCGCTGAACACCTCGCTGCCGCCAATTGGGCGACCGGCGCATTTGTGTCCGCCTACCCAGCAGGCCCCGCCGGCGGCCTCTCTCAAGGGTTTCAGGTTTTTGATGGACCCGAGGCGGGGGAGCGCACAGCAGCAGAGACCCTCGAGAAAGCGCGAATGTGGCTCACCCATCAGGAGTCGCCTTGGTTCCTCTGGGTGCATGTCTACGAGCCTCATGGTCCCTATACGCCTCCGAGCAGTGCCGTTCGGGATCACGACCCTGAGGGTGAAAAGGGAGCCTATGCTGGAGAAGTCCGGGGGGTTGACCGTGTTCTCGGACCGCTCTACCGAGAAGCCTTAGCGAGCGGGAGCTGGCTTGCGATTACCTCCGATCACGGCGAGGTCTTGGATGAGGAGCCGTGCCATTGGCAGCACGAGCGAAGCAGCTCTGACGCTGTTCTGAGAGTTCCCATGGTCCTCGCCGGCCCCGACATACCCACGGGACAACGAGACGACCCCGTGGGTCTCATGGACCTCTTTCCTACGGTCCTCCAGCTCGCCGGAGTCCCGGATCCGGGCGGACACCACGGCAGCAGCGTCCTCAAGATTTCCGAGCGGACGACTTGGTATGGGGAGTCGGGTCTCTGTGAAACCGACTGCAGTCCCGGCTGCAGCCCCTCTGGCTTTCTCGGAAAAGACCGAGTGCGCTTTGACAGCGGTGAACGGACAGTCCTGCGACCCGGAACTCGCTCTTCCACCGATCCCGCCATCCAGGCACTCTTTTCCGACTATCCTGCGCCCACCCTCCCAGAGGGACCCCGAGATGCAGAGATGGGAGAAGCGTTGGGCTACCTCGACCCCCGCTGAACCGACCCCTCGACAGCCTTCTCCCAGGCTGACGCGACAGACTCGGCAAAGACGGTGAACCCTTCCGCGTCCGGGTGCCCCTCATCGAAGAACAAGGCCTCACGAACCTCAGGCTCAGACTCAAAAAGTGCATAGACGGCCTCATCCATGGCAGGTCCTGGAGGGCCGTGGCTGCTTTGCCGAGGGACAGGAGTTTCCAGCCACACCCGCCCCGTCTCTTGGTCCACAACTTGATGCATGCCGTCTTGCTCTCTCAAGACCTCGCCCCGACCCGCTTGCGCGGCATGAAACGGCTCCGTCAACTCCACAACCTCGGTGGTGGGTGAAAAGGCGGCCTTGAGCCGTGACCATTCCTGTCGGTAGTTTTTCATCCCCCGAGGGTCAAAGGTCGAAATCGGAGGGAGAACAACCAGGAGTTGGGCTCCTGAGTGTTGCTCACACGCTCGAGCATGCCTTCGATAGACCTCGGTAGGATTGGCATCTCGTGCATCCGGACGTCGCGTCCACAGAATCCAGTCCACCTCAAGCTGCTTGGCCATCACACGGCACCACGTTTCCATCGTATCGAGTCGGTTTGCGGGCACTCCCGCGTTCAAGACTTCCACGGCGTGGCCCCGACGCTCCAGCACCTCCTGCAGTTGTGCCGGGTAGGCCTCCTGACGGCTCACCCCCCAGCCGTGAGTCACGCTGTCGCCCAAAGCCACAATTCGAACCACACCGGGCGTTTTAGCACCCACTTCTGCACCCCGAAGACCCATCGAATTGGTCGACAACCGGTACTCGCGTACCCGCTTGACTGTGTTGCTTCCATCGTGACTGGCGTCGATCTCTGCTCGGGAGTGCGGCCGATCCGGCAAAACAACACGGGCCCCCTCCAGGTCCGGCAAAAGCCACCATTTGCCTCCCAACGTTTCAGAGGCCTCTACAATGTGATCCGACTTCAGCGTTTTTTCCGCCGACTGCCCCCCGCATCCCATGAGAAGGCATCCCCAAAGCAGCGGCGACCCGTGGCGTAACCTCAACACTCCGACCACCTCTCCTCAGAGAACATTGTAGACATCCGGCAGGGTTTCTGCCGGTGCAACCCCATTCTGGTCCGCAGGATTCGGCTCCGTCCACTTGAACCACACAACCAGGCCCGCCCCCATGAGCAAAAATCCAAGGGCGTAAGGAATAAGGCTTCGCGGCGAATCGACCATGGTGTGAGTATCCAACTGGCCTCCAGTCCTGTCAATCCGCGTCTGCGTCCTCTTCGGGACTCCAATACAGGCGCCCATTCCTGGCCTCCAGACGCGTGCCCTGAGCACGGGCCCCTTCCTCCAGTGATTTGAGAATGATCGCAGCCTGGTCGGCTGGAGCAGGACTCGGCCCATCCTGCCCCCCGGGAAGCAGGACAGGCAGAATCTCCAGCCCGTGCAATTCCCACTGTTTCGGCTCGCTTTGACGCCACTCCATCGTGAACAAGGCACTCCGTCGCTTGGAAAGACCGCGCTGATCAAAGACCAGATTGCCCATGCTGTAGAGAATTGGAGCCCCGTTGTAGACCTCCACCGGCTGGAGAACATGAGGGTGGTGGCCCAAGACCCCATTCGCCCCTGCATCAATCACCGCATGTGAGAGCCGTTGATGCTCCCGAGGAGCATGGGTCACGTACTCCTCTCCCCAGTGCATGCTGACCAAAATCAAGGCCTCGGGATGGGCCTCACGGGTCACCCGAATGCGCTCCGGCAACTCGTCCTTTAGGTAGCGCCAATGGCGGTATGCGGAGGGAATCCACTGATCCCGTCCCGGCTCTCCAAGGTTGCGCCGAGTGGTTGCCCCAAAGAAAAAAACCTGCGTGCCGTGGCGATTCAAGACGGCCGGAGCAAAGGGATCCCCCTCGGTCACGGCACCAAAGGAAGCGATTCCCGCGCCTTCCAAAATCGCCAAGCTGGAAACCACGCCCGGCATTCTCAGATCCTCCGCATGGTTGTTGGCCAGGGTCACCACATCTACACCAGCCTCTGCCAACTGCCTGGCGCGGTAAGCCTCTCCCCGAAAGACCAGCCCTCGTGGGGCGGAAGGATAGCGGTCGGGATGACCTTCCATGAGTGGCGACTCGAGGTTCACAAAAGTGAGATCCGACGCGGTCATTTCGGCTTTGAGGTAGGCAAAAGGGTCCTCTCCGCCTACCTCTCGAAACCCGCCCTCGGAATAACGCCCAAACATGACGTCTCCTCCGGCCGTGAGTGACACCTTCTTTGGTTCAGCATGACTGCCTGCAACCAGGACGATCCCGAGAAACCACAACACCTGTAAATCCCGTCCTCAAAAGAACCGCCTTATACTACCTGAGAGGAATTCCAGGATGCCCAAATACAACCACCCTGCCGCTCAGGCGCTGTTCCCGCTGCCCGACCTCCAACCCTGCACCAGCCTTCAAGATGGTGCGGTGCTCCTCCAGAAGTTCTTGGTTGCCTGCCGCCGACACCTGCACCAGCACCCCGAGGTGGGCTTTGAAGAGGTCCAGACAGCCCTGTTCGTTCGCTGTGTGCTGGAGGAGGCGGGTTTTGAGGTGCATGAGGCCAGCGAGACGGGCACGTGGGTGGAGATCGAGGGAGGCGCTCCCGGTCCAACTCTTGCCTACCGAGCCGACTTGGACGCGCTGCCCATACCTGACGAAAAACAAAAGCCCTATTCGTCCAGACACTCCGGCGTCGCCCACCTGTGTGGTCACGACGCCCACACCACCATCGCCGTCGCCATTGCCATCCTCGCAAAACGGTTTTCAGCCCAACTCCGAGGACGCCTCCGAGTGTTCTTCCAACCGAATGAAGAGGGTGTCCCAAGCGGAGCTCCACTGATGATCGAGGCTGGCGCACTTCAAGATGTGAAGGCGGTCTTTGGAATTCACCTGGATCCAACCCTGGACACGGGCAGGTTTGGCCTGATCCGAGGCCCTGTCACTGCCACATCGGACCGCTTCGACATCCACGTGGAGACGCCGAAAAGTCTGCATTCGGCTCGCCCACACACCGGTACAGACAGTGTCTGGCTGGCCACACAAATCGCCCAAGCGCTCTACGGGCTTGCCGGGAGGACGACGGATGCACGTGTCCCGATTGTCCTGAGCATCTGTCGACTGAGGGCTGGGGAGGCCTACAACGTCATTCCCAAAACAGTTGAAATGGGCGGCTCCGTACGGTGTGGTGAAAACTCGGCTCGAGCTCCCTTTCGACAGAAGATGGAAGAGGTGGCCCAGTCCATCGCAGCGGTCCATGGAGCGAGGGCTCGTTTCACTTGGTACGAGGGTGCACCCGCCATGTACAACGATCCCTCGTTGATTGATGTTGCCGAAACCACCCTTCGGCAGCTGTTCGGCGATGAAGCCATTCACGCCATCGAGAAACCCAGCATGGGCGCGGAAGACTTTGCCTACTACCAAGAGGTCACCTCAGCTGCGATGCTCCGGGTGGGCTCTCGAGGCGACGAGTCCACCGGTCATCCGCTTCACAGTACCCTCTTCGACCTCGATGAAACGCTCCTGAGCCCCACCGCCGCCACCATGACTTCCATCGTTTTTGCCCAGGCCAACGACGCTTAGGACTCTGGAAAACGAAAGGCCTCAAGAAGCTGCTCGAGATCAATCGGCTTCGCCAACACCACATCGAAGAGCCCTCTCTCCGAATCGCCCAACCGCTGCGCTTCACCGGAGATGCCCACGATCAAACAAGGCGCGTCCTCCTGCGTTGCGCTGGCCAGGCGCTCGCGGATGGCCCTAGCGACCTCGATTCCATTGATTCGAGGCATTCGAAGATCCAGAAGTACCCCGGCAGGACACTCTTGCTCAAAAAGACGCAGTGCTTCCGCACCATCCCTCGCCAAGGCAATGCGTCCGCCGAGGGTCGTCACCATGCCCGCCAGCACCACCGCCGCCGAGGCATCGTCCTCTGCGATGAGGAACAGCTTCTCATGGAAGTACTGCTCAGAAACGTCGAGTGCCGGAAGTGGTGACTTTGACGAGGCCAGCTCAAAGAAAAACTGAGAACCACGTCCGACTTGGCTCTCCACCTTGAGCTCCGAGCCCATATTGGAAAGAATGGCGTGGGATATCGCAAGACCGAGCCCTGTTCCTGCTTGTTTCGGAGATTCCCCAACATGCCGCTGGTAGGGCTCAAAAATGCGCTCCTGTTCTTCGAGTGGGATCCCGATACCGTTGTCTCGAACACTGATTCGAGCCCCCTCCCAAGCCGTTCGAACCCGATCCACGCTGAGATGCACCTCGCCCCCGCGAGGGGTGAACTTGATGGCATTGCCCACGAGGTTGGAAAGAACCTGACGCAACTGCTGAGCATCTGCGATGACCTCCACGGGAGCACTGGCAGCGACCTCGCAGTAGAGTGCGAGGCCCTTGCTCTCCGCGGAGCCCGCGAACGGGGCTGCGCGTGCGGAGAGCAGGGGCTGAACCGGCAACGACTCGAGTCGAAGCGGCACTCCACCGGATTCCGCCTGTGAGTAATCGAGCACGGAATCCACCAGCATTCGCATGGAATCAGCCGAGCTCTTGATGGCCGAAAGGTAGCGATGCGAGTCTGGATTTTTGCCTTGAAGCTCGAGGAGCTCGGAGGCTCCGACGATTGTGGTCAGGGGATTTCGAATCTCATGGGAGATGTAGGCAAGGAATCGGTCCTTCCCCTCATTGACCGCCTCGAGTTCCGACTGGGCTCGAACGCGCTCTTGGAGTTCTTCTTGAACCCGGGCCACCAAGGCATCCGACTTGACCCGGGTGTAGACCGCCACCGCGAGGACGGAGCAAAACCCCCAGAAGATGGTGGAGTAATCAATCCAGAGCCCGTAGTGCAGTTCCCGCAAGTGGGGGAAAGAGCCGTCGAGCAGGAAGATTCCCAAGAGTCCCAGCATCAATCCACCACAGGCCACCAGGGTGACCTGAATCCGGACGAGAGTCGCCATAAACGCTGGAAGGACGGGGTAGGCATAGATGACATTGCTCTCCACCCCACCACTCGCCACCGTCGCTGAAAGGAGCTGGAGAGTCGCCGTGGTCACGATGTAATGCAGCGCGGGCTGACTGCTCGATGAGAAGCGAAGAATAAAGATTCCGCACGTCACCAGCAGATGACCACAGAGGATGACCCAAAACCCCCAGAGGGGTTCCGGTTTCAAGGCAAACCCGGCTAAAATCAATCCGATGCACGCCAAACACGAAGGAAGTAGCACAAAGAGCAACAAACGGGCTTTTCGCAATTCTTCGGGTTGTGAGCGGATTTTCTGAGAGATCAGGCTTCTCTCAAAAGCCATCCAGAGATTTTTCCACTCGAACATAGGAGCCCTTTATCGTTTGTGAGGTTACCAGGCCGCTCATCATGAAAATCTACCGAACACTCGTTTTAACCCTCCCCTTGTTCCAAATCGGCTGTTCCAAGGACCCCGAGGCTCAACTCTACGCCTCGAGTCCTCTCGCGGAAAGCCTTAACGAAGAGGAGGTTGCTGCTCTCAACCACCTCGGACCCACGTTCGCCGACGACGGGATTAACTTCGGGGTGTTCTCCTCCCGAGCTGAACGCGTTGAACTCCTGCTCTTCGACAATCCAGAAGACAGCCTTCCTGTTCGCCGGTTTGAGATGACTCCCTTTGGCGACGTCTGGAACGTTCATGTAGAGGGCGTTGGGTACGGGCAACACTACGGCTTTGTTGCTTGGGGCCCCAACTGGCCCTACGACCCGGACTTCACGCCAGGCAGCCTGACCGGGTTCATCGTCGATGTGGATGATCAAGGAAACCGATTCAACCCCAACAAGCTTCTGTTTGATCCGTATGGCACCGTACTTCACCGCGAGCACGACTGGTTCCGTGCCAGCCTGGGGACCGGCGAGAGTCGGCGCTCGGAGAGCACGTGGGGTGCCGCCTCGAAGTCCGTGATCACCCGCAGTGACTACGAATGGTCGGAGGCCGAAACCGCTTGGAGAGAGGCCCGATCGAACAACACACTCGAGGGTCATGGAGAGCACGAATTGGTGATCTACGAGGTGCACCCCAAGGGCTTCACCATGAACGGCCTCGAAGAGGTCGAGCACCCAGGCACCTACCAGGGGATTGGGGAGATGGCGCCTTACCTCCAAGAGCTCGGCGTCACCGCCATCGAGCTTCTTCCCGTCCACGAAAAGCCGGTTGATGGAGGCTACTGGGGCTACAACAACACCTCCTTCTTTGCACTCGAGATGGACTACTCGGCGGCCTGGACCGAGCGGGGTCGCGCCGACGAGGTTGTCGACGAGTTCAAGGCCATGGTGGATGAGCTTCACCAGCACGGCATCGAAGTCTTTGTTGACGTTGTCTACAACCACACGGGTGAAGGCGGACTCTGGCGAGAGAAGCTTTTCTACAACGACACGAGTTCCGACATGGAGGCCACCACTCAGGCGGTCAATCTGGACTCCCTGGAGGTCGTGGGCCTCTACTCTCTCCGCGGTCTCGACAACTTTGCCTATTACGCCCTTTCTGCGGACGGTCAGACCTACTGGAACAACACGGGGGTCGGGAACCAAACTCGAGCCAACCATGAGCCAATGCGGAAGCTCATCATGGACTCCCTGCACTACATGGTTGAAGAACTGCACGTGGATGGCTTTCGATTTGACCTTGCAGGGATTCTGGGCGAGCAGGACCTGAACTACAACCAGTGGTACTCGGACCCCACGGAATCCACCCTCGGCATCATTGCGGATGACCCCATTCTGCAGAAGCACAATGTCCGCATCATTGCAGAACCATGGACCGCCGGTGGAAGCTACAACCCCTTGCTGGGCGCCTACCCCGCCTCCACCAACTTGGAAGGCCATGGCTGGGGTGAGTGGAACGGGCACTTCCGAGACATCGTCCGGAGCCTCCTGAATGAGGGGGACTTCACCGTCGGAAGCTACGAGGGTGCGGTCAACTTCGGAAGTGCGCTCACAGGTTCCTACGAGATGTACGCATGGAATGGACGCAAGCCGCTCCACAGCGTGAACTTCGTGACCTGCCACGACGGGTTTCCCCTTTACGATCTCTTCTCCTTCGATTCTCAACAGAACGGCTGCGGGGTCCTCAACCCCATCTGTTGCGACGACCCCTTCTCGCAGTGGTGCGACCAAGACAGCGGTGAGAAACACAACCGCTCGAAGGACTGGGGAGCCTATGGAGAGGCCCACAAGCGTCAGCTGATTCGAACCGCCTTCACTTCCATGTTTGTCTCTCACGGAACGCCCATGCTCTATGGCGGAGACGAGTGGATGCGTACCCAATACGGAAACAACAACGCTTACTCCACCAACTCCGACAACGAGTTCAACTGGTTCCGGTGGGGCGAATGGCGTGCGCAAGACGAGCGCCACCGCATGAAGGACTTCGTGGCTGAGCTCGCTCAGCTCCGCAAGGAGGGAGCCGCTGCGTTTGCACCGGAAGACTGGGGCAGCGCCATGCCGATGGCATGGAAGACGGCCGCCAACCAAGAACTCAACGACTGGAACACGCGACAGCTCATGCAGCACTACTACAGCCCCGAGGGCGGAGAAGAGTGGCTGATTCTCTGGAACTTCGAAGGCTATGACGTTGAGTTTTCACTGCCCACCGACCGGGACTGGATTCGCGTGGTCGACACACAGGCCTACTTCGACGATGAGAGCTACCTCGACGCAGCGGGTCGAGACTACCGCCAATCCGCCAACATCATGCTGGATTCGGATGAACTCATGGGACAGAGCTACACCGCGAAAGCGCAGACCGTTGTGGTGATGAGGAGCCTGCCATGAGAGCCTGTATGTTCGGATTGGCGGCTGCACTTCTGGCTTCCCCCGTCGCGGAAGCCGTGGATGCCGATGTGGGTGGATACATGCGGGTCTCCACGCGCCCCGATTTTCAGGGTGGCGATGGAAAACTCGGCTACTGGAACCTCTACGGACGTCTCCTGAACGAGACTCCCTGGGTCGCACTCGACAGCCGACTCAACCTGCTCGAGGCCACCCCAGGCAGCGGTCAGAGCTGGGCTGCGATTCATGCGCGTGTCGAGGGTGGGAGCATCCTCAACGCCGACGCAAATGGAGGAGCCCTGTCGCAGATGCGGCTGAGCCAGCTCTATCTTCTCAGTGGAAGTTCCACGGCTTCCCCGTGGGAGTGGCAACTGGGCACGTTGCACCACTGGACTGGCGACCTGGGACTCTACGACATGCGTCCGGACAGCTTGTTCGATCGCACGGTGGGGGGGGCCGTTCGCTACCGCAGCGATCGTGTCAATGCCCTCTTGGCCGTCGGGGACTCGGGCTACGGGCTGGATGCTGAACGCTACAACGCCGTCTTGACCGCTGGTGGTCGCCTTCGAGTCCGTGTCACGAATCGATTGGAAGTGGGACTGGGGGGTGAAGGCCGCTATGAGCCCGCGAGCCCCGGCAACGTCAATGCTCCTTATTTGACCCCTGATTTGGACATGGAATCGGTCCTGCGAGGAGAAGTTCTCGAGAACTTCCTGGCGGAGAACCCGGATGGAGAGCTCCTCTTTCCTGACCCTGTCGCGACGGACGCACGCTCTTGGGTTGCCACCGGCTACCTCGGTTTCGGCGACATTGGTCCGCTGAACTGGAACAGCACGTATGTTCGTGCGGAGCGGCTCCATCCAGAGGCCCAAACCACGGAGACCTACAACGGAACATCGACGACGCTCTACCTGACCGAGCTGACCGACGAACGGACCATGTGGATGCTCGGTAATGAGATGAACCTCACGCTCTGGCCCCAAGCGCTCGATGCGGTTTGGGGCGTCGTACTCGGTCGCCACACCGACGGAGACAACGCAGTGGCGCCGAGCGATCATGCACGAGAGTACGCTTCCACGGTTCTGCGCCTGCAGGCTTATCTCCGACCCGATGTTCATGTTCTTTTCGAGAACAGCTTCGCGGTGGAAACCAGCACCAATGGCAATGCCTATCGAAACAGTGTGGGTTCCATTTTCCAGAGCCAAGACGGGATCCAGGATGATCGAGGCCTTGAGTTTGGTGACGCCGATACCCGTCAGACCTGGCAGGGAAAAGCAGGCATTGTTCTGAATCCACTCGGACCCGGCGTCTACGTTCGCCCCTCCATTCGTCTGCTCTACGGTGTTCAGGTGAGCAGCCAGCATGCGGCTTGGGGAAGCAGCTTCATCGACAGCCAGAACCAATACGACGATTTCTACAGTGACGAAGACCTCCTGACTGACCGACACATCCACCAGGTTGTCGCTCTGGAGGCAGAGGCATGGTTCTAATGAAACCCATCTGTGCAGTTCTTTTTCTTCTCCTGAGCGGGTGTCTTCCGAAGACCTCCCTCCCGGTCCTCCTGCCCGAATCCTCGGTAGCGACTGAAGTCAGCCTCCAGGACAACCGCGGAGAATGGGCCCCAGCGTCCCAGGAACTTTCGGGCCTCTTCCAAGAGACCTTTGCCGCGTTTGGTGAGGCTTCTGCAGCGCCCAAGGCGAGACTCACCTTTGAGTTGAGCGCACGCTATTTCTCACAGCTCCAAGGACAGCATCGCTGGACCGTGTCAGGAAGCGTCTCGCTGTTCCTCAGCTCCGAGGATTCCGCAGAGCCGACGGCAAGCACTCCAGTGGAACTGGCTGTCTTTTTAGACTACCCCCACGAAGGCGAGGAAGAGGCTCTCCAAGCGGCTCTTCCTCTGCTGCAGCGTGAAGTACAAGATCTGATCCAAGGCGCGACTCCGACCCCACCCTCCTCCAACTGACCTCCCCCCATGCTTCTGACTCTGCTCGCATGCAGCGGTGCTCCAACACCTCCTGCAACCGCCGTCCCTGCGTCTGCTCCAGCGCCGGTGTACGACGCCATCTACCTCGCAATGGTGGACCGGTTTCGAGACGGAGCGGAGTCACCGCATGCCGTGGCCCCCGATGACCCACAAGGATGGCACGGCGGGGACCTCGCTGGAGTGGTCCAAGAGCTCGATCGCCTGCAGGATCTGGGCATCCAGCAGCTCTGGCTGACACCCCTCCAGGCCAGTCGCCAGGCCCCCTTCCACCAGTGGGGCGCCTACCATGGCTACTGGCCCAGCGACTGGAATGAACTCGAGCCTCGATTCGGGAGCTGGGACGACGTGGAGGCGCTCCGTGCGGGCTTGGACGAGCGAGGCATGAGTCTGGTTCTCGACATGGTCTACAACCACACCGAGTTCGACCACCCCCTCCGGCAGACGCATCCCCACTGGTTCCACCCTGAGCGCACGATCGAAAATTGGGCGGATCCGGATGAAGTGCTCACGGGCCAAGTCCATGGACTCCCCGACCTCGACCAGCGCCATCCCGAAGTGGCTGAATTCCTGACAGATGCCACCCTCCTCTGGTTGGAAAAGACGGGAGCACGGGCCATCCGCGTCGATGCTGTGCGCCACATCCATCCCGAGTTCATTCAGAACCTGATGGCCAGCGTCAAGGCACGCTCAACCCAAGAAGTCACCTGGATTGGAGAAATTTTCGAGGGAGACCCCGTGAAGCTCAACGACACGTGGCGGGCGAGCGGTCTCGAGGAAGTCTTCGATTTTCCGCTGCACTACGCCCTGCTCGACACCGTCTGCGGAGAGGCCGATGCGACCCGCCTTGCCAGCATTCTGTCGATGGATCGCCTCTATCCGGATCCCAACCGCCTGATCACCTTCCTCGACAACCACGATCGTCCACGCTTTGCGTCTACCTGTGGAGTCCCTGGCCAGACCGAGGACGCCCTCCGACTTCTCATCGGTCTTCGCGGACGAAATTCGTGGACTTGGGGCACCGAGGCGGGTGCGCTCGGAGCGCACGAACCCGAGAATCGGGCGACTGTGGAGCCCCACCAATTCTTGGGCCCAACAGCCGATTCCCTTCGGGAAGCCATCGCTTTCCGTGCTGCTGCACCTGTCCTTCGAGAGGGACTCA
Source organism: Myxococcota bacterium (assembly GCA_036021505.1). GTDB lineage: Bacteria > Myxococcota_A > UBA796 > UBA796 > CAJQPC01 > JAYXVV01. Next base: position 17,321 of record JAYXVV010000097.1, read on the forward strand.
GCGCGTTGGTCTTCCTCGACAGCGACACATCCGTCTGGCTCCGCGTGCATGAACGGTCTTCTGCGTTGGTGATCTTCTCCAAGTCGCAGCGTTCAGACCTTGAGTTGCCCGAGTGGATTCATGACCTGACTCCAAAGGCTCAGCTCGGTGAGGTAGCGCTGACCTCGAACACTCTTGAGGTCGGAGAGGGCAGCTCCATCCTGCTGCTGGAGGACTCTCAAGCTGCCGGTGAGTTCTTCGATTCGGAGGTCCAGCGCCAAGCAACACCCGAGTTTGTGTCTGTTCACTTCAACACAGAGAAAGAAGGAGCACTCAGCGGTGCTGGCCCTGAATTCGGAAACTGGGACACCAGCCAGGCCCTGCCCATCGGTGAGGAAGGGCTCAGCATCGAGGTTCCTGCAGGAACAGTTCTCAGCTTCAAACGCCTTCATTTCGCTGACGGTGAACTTCAATGGGAGTCCGGCCCAAACCGCACCTATTGGGTTAATCCAGCCTCTCCGTCCCACGTTTTAAACCTCGATACCCAGTAGTCCTCTCACAAGAGCTTCACAGGAACTCATCGTTTCTGTCCCTCTCACGCGATAAACGGCACCTACATGGCAACCGTCACCCTAAAAGCACTCGAAAAGTCCTATGGAGACACGAAGGTTCTCACTGGGATTGACCTGTCTATCGAGAACGGGGAGTACCTCGTGCTCGTCGGCCCTTCGGGCTGTGGAAAATCCACTCTTCTGCGTTGCATCGCAGGTTTAGAGAGCATCACGGGGGGAGCGCTTGAGATTGGTGGTGCCCGAATGAATGACGTGGCTCCCCAAGACCGAAACATCGCCATGGTCTTCCAGTCCTATGCACTCTATCCGCACATGACTGTTCGAAGAAACCTTGGCTTCCCGCTTGAAATTCGCAAGGCCGAAGCCACAGCGATCTCGGAGGCAGTGGAACGGGTTGCCAAAATGCTCGAACTCGAGGAGCTCCTGGAGCGCTTTCCAGGGCAGCTGTCGGGTGGACAGCGCCAGCGCGTCGCCATGGGGCGCGCCATGGTGCGTGAACCGAGCGTCTTTCTCTTCGACGAACCCCTCTCGAACCTCGATGCCGCACTTCGAGGCCACATGAGAGCGGAGCTCAAGCGACTGCACCGACGCCTGAAGACCACGGTCGTCCATGTGACGCACGATCAGGTTGAGGCGTTGACGCTTGCCGATCGCATTCTTGTTCTCAACGAGGGCGTGGTGCAGCAGGTCGGAACCCCTCGAGAACTCTTTGACGAGCCTGCCAATACCTTTGTCGCCACGTTCATCGGCTCTCCCTCGATGAACCTCCTTGAACGGGAAGACGTTTGTCTGGGTGTTCGACCCACGGATGTGACACTTGGAGAAGGTCCAGAGACCGCGCGGGTTGACTTGATTGAGTCGTTGGGCGCCGAGGCCTTGGTGCACCTCGAGCTCAACGGCAGCCCATTCCTCGCCATGGTTCCGGAGCCCGTTGAGGTGGAGGCCGGCCAAGAGATCGCCTTGGGCTTTCGAAAAGTCCATCGCTTCGACCGTGAAACTGGAGCGCGTCTGTGAGAGGGCTGCGAACACTCCTGCTTCTCACCACGGCCTTCCTTCTTCTTCCCTTCGAAGCGCTGGCCGAGGACAACCCGCTTCGCCTGTGGCACGCCTACCGGGGCGCAGAGGAGGCAGCGCTTCAAGCCGCCGCCGATCGCTACACCGAGCAGACGGGAACCAAAGTACAGCTCACTGCCACCCCATTCGGCGCCTTTGAGAAAAAACTCGAGACGGCGATTCCTCGTGGCAACGGCCCTGATCTGTTCATTGCTGCTCACGGCAACCTGGGCAAGTGGCAGGACCTGAACTTGATGGTCAGCGTCCTCCCGCAGGATGGACAGCAACCTCTGGCCACAGAGGCACTCCAGGACAACGACCTTCAGTGGGGCCATCCTCTGGCACTGAAAACCCTTCTTCTGTTCTCCGATCCCGAGTTGGTTGATGCGGCCCCAACCACCACCGATGAACTCATTGCGCAGGCTCAAGCCCTGACCGACGGCCAGACCTACGGCCTCGTTTACCAAGCAGGAACCCCGTTCTTCCACGCGCCCTGGATGCACGGCTTTGGTGCAGAGAGCATTGGACCCAACGGCGCCGAGCTGAACTCGCAAGAACACATCGACGCCTACGCGTTCACCCAGCGTCTGTCCCACACCCTCGACATCATGCCCAAGCGGCCGACCGCCCAGCTGCTCTCCCAGCTCTACAACGATGGGCGAGCGGCCTTCGTCATCAGCGGCCCTTGGTTTCTCTCCGAGATCGACCGTCCCATCCGAGCCAGCAGCTTGCCCATCATCAGTGAAAACGGGCAGCCGGCAAAGCCCTTTCTGAGCGTCGAGGCCATCTTTGTGGCCGACGGCGCTCGTCTGCCCGAAGAAGCGGCCGACTTTGCTGCATGGCTGTCTTCCTCCGAAGGGGCACAAATCCGTCAAGACACCGGCAAACAGGCGGTCACTGCGACCGAGATTGAGCCCACAGACGACCCCATCATTTCAGCGGTTCTGGAGCAGTCTGCCCAAGCTGTACCGCTCCCAACGGACTCCGACATCTCCAATGTCTGGCGTGCTCAGGAAAAGGCCATGGAAGCCCTCGTTTCCGGTGGAGCGAGCGCCAAACGGACGGCTGAAAACGCCGCCTACTTCCACTCCATCTACTCCCGTGAGGCCCCCACACCCGCGAGTGCCGCACCGTATTGGATCCTCATGTTGGGCGTGCTGGGTGGAGGGGTCTGGTGGGTGCGCCGCCAGTGGGGCAACGCGGACCTCCGGCGGCGACTGCGACTGCATCGAGGAGATTACCTCTGGGTACTCCCTGCAGGCGTTGCCATGCTGATTCTGGTGGCTCTGCCCTTCGCCATGGGTGCGGCTGTTTCACTGTATGCCCACCAAGGCGGCGAGTGGACCTTTGTGGGTCTGTCGCACTTCTGGGAGATTCTCTCCGCGAGCGAGACGGGCTTCACGTCGCCAATGTCCTTCTGGTACACCCTCGTGGTCACGTTGCTCTGGACGGTGACCAACCTGATGCTCCATGTCGGCATCGGGGTTGGCCTCGCCCTGCTGCTGCGGGAGCCCTGGATTCGAATGCGCGGGGTGTGGCGGGCTCTTCTGATTCTTCCTTGGGCCATTCCCAACTACATCACTGCCCTCATCTGGAAGACCATGTTCCACGTGCAGTACGGCGCTGTGAATGCCCTGCTGGGTTTCGGAGGGGAACCTGCCAATGTGGACTGGTTCTCATCGTTCTCCACGGCCTTCTGTGCCAACCTGATCACCAACACCTGGCTGGGCTTTCCCTTTATGATGGTGGTGACTTTGGGTGCGCTTCAAGCGATTCCTCGAGAACTGGAGGAGGCTGCGGAAGTCGATGGGGCGAGCTGGTGGACCCGATTTAGAATGGTGATTTGGCCCCTCCTCAAGCCTGCTCTCATGCCGGCAATCATTCTGGGTTCCGTCTGGACCTTCAACATGTTCAATGTCATCTACCTGGTCTCGAATGGTGGGCCGATGGGAAGCACGGAGATCCTCATATCGGATGCCTACCAGTGGGCCTTCTCTGGCGGAAACTACTACGGGTACGCAGCCGCTTACGCCGTACTGATCTTTGGCGTTCTGCTCATCTACAGCCGCTTTGCCAACCGTCTTGCAGGAAGGAGGGTGCTGTGAGAACTCCCGGAAAGCTCAAGGTCTTCATTGCTCACGCGGCACTCGTGCTGATCACCATCGTGACGCTCTATCCGGTACTCTGGGTACTCAAGATGGCATTGGAGCCTTCTCAGTCGTTCTCGATGGGGCTTTCTCCTTTGCCCAGTGAGGTCAGCTTAGAGAACTTCAAGGCAGTTGTGTCCACCTCAGACGCGCAGGGAGCCCTGTTCCCCAGGCAACTTTGGAACTCATTGATCGTGTCCCTCGCCACATCCGTTCTCGGGGTGAGCCTGGCAGCCACCGCTGCCTACGCCATGAGCCGCTGGGACTTCCCGGGAAAGAATCAAGCCATGGGCGCCTTTCTGGTCACACAGATGTTTCCTGGCGTGGTGATGGCGATTCCGCTCTACATCCTGCTCGACCAGTTTCAGCTTCTCGACTCACTCACGGGTCTTGTGCTGGTCTATGCCACCACCTCCGTCCCCTTCAGTGTGTGGACGCTCAAGGGCTACTTCGATACCCTCCCAGTTGCTCTGGAGGAGGCCGCTCTTTTGGACGGCTGCTCTCGCTGGATGATCTTTCGAAAAATTGTGCTACCGCTGGCTCGCCCAGCACTTGCGGTCGTCGCCCTCTTCTCGTTTCTAACCGCATGGAATGAATACATTTTGGCGGCCACCTTTATGAACGACCCCCACGCCTACACCCTCCCCATTGTTCTGCAATCCTACGTGACGGATTATGGTACCGAATGGGGGAATTTTGCAGCAGGCTCCATTTTGGTCTCCCTACCTGTGGTAGTCCTGTTTTTCGCTTTGCAGAAACACTTTGTTGAAGGCCTCACGGCCGGAGGAGTCAAAGGATGAGCCTCGATCGACCCGTTCTCTATTTGACCATCGAAATTGCAATCGACACTACCCTGCCCACCTACTCGGGTGGACTCGGCGTTCTTGCCGGCGATCATGTACGAAGCGCCGCAGACATGGATCTGGACCTCACCGCTGTGAGTCTCTGGTACCGAAAAGGGTACGGACTCCAAAGTTTTGACCAGGCGAAAAACCAGGTCCTGAGCTTTCCAAACGTCGAACCCGGCAAGGTTCTCGAGGACACCGGAATTGAACTGACCCTCCAGCTGGGCGAGCACACCGTCAAGGCCAAGGCCTACCGACGTCGCGTCAAAGGACTCGACGGAGAAGTATCGGTGTATTTCCTCGACGCCGGTCTTCCCGAAAATCCTCCCGAATGGCAGGCCTGTTCCGAGCGCCTGTACGGTGGGGATTCGGCGCACCGCCTGCGACAGGAAATGCTCCTTGGATTTGGCGCAATGGCACTCGCGGATGCTCTCGGCATGAAGGATGACTGCAGAGTTCACCTCAATGAGGGGCACTGCTCCATGGCTGCTGTTTCGGTGCTTGAGAGTGCTGGCGGCGTTCATGAAGGCCTCGAAATCTGCCGTGAGCGATGCCGCTTCACAACCCACACTCCAGTCGCCGCTGGCCACGACATCTTCAGCTACGAGTTGGCAGCAGAGGTCACCGGGCACGCCTACACCGAAAAACTCAAGGACATCCTCCGCGTGGCTTCTCCTGAATCCACCCACGGAGACACCCTTCGGGTCTTGAACATGAGCTGGTTGGCCGCGAGCCTGTCAGGCAAAGTGAACGGCGTCAGCGAACTCAACGGGAAAATCGCGGAGACCTTGTTTCCCGAGGGCCTGATCCCACAAGGAATTCGATTCGTCACCAATGGAGTCCACTTGGCAACCTGGTGTGTGGATCCCATGCTCGAACTCTTGGACGAATGCCTCTCAGGATGGCGCTCCGATCCCGAGCTCTTGCAACAGGCCCCTACGGCCATCTCCGACGAAGCCTTCCAGGCGGCACACCACATCGCAAAAGCGGACCTGATTGAGCGAATCAATGCTGACTGCATGGCAGGATTTGACCCCAGCCTTCCGCTCATTGGCTTTGCACGCAGGATGACGGGCTACAAACGAGCGAATCTCATTTTCCGAGACACCGAGCGGCTCAAAGCTTTGGCCAAGCGCTTCGGCGGTCTGCAGCTGGTCTTTTCAGGCCGTGCCCACCCCCGAGACACCGAGGGGCAAGCCCTGCTCCGACAGATTCAGGAGGTTGCTGCATTGGGTGATGCCGATCTGCGTGTGGCGGTACTCCCCAACTACTCCATGCGTCTCGGACGGATGCTGACAGGTGGTGTTGACGTCTGGCTCAACAACCCAGTACGCCCTCTCGAGGCCAGCGGAACAAGTGGAATGAAGGCCTGCCTTCAAGGCGTTCCCAACCTGAGTATTCCAGACGGCTGGTGGGTTGAGGGCTGTGACCATGACGTCAACGGCTGGGCCTTTGGCGAAGGGGTCGACCTGGACACCGGCGAGTGGCCCGAACCTCCAGCGCGCAACGACGAGGCCGATGCGGAGAGCCTCTATCAGATCCTTGAAAAGACGGTTCTCCCCGTGATCACTGCGGACGATCGCAGCGCTTGGGCAGCCATCTGCAAGGGCGCCATTGCTTCCTCTGCCACCTATGCAAGTCGTAGAATGGTCCATGATTACACGGAGCGTATCTACTGAGAATTCCCTTCTGTGGAACTTGGTTCTCTTTGCGAGCCTTCTGGGCTGCAGAGCCGCCAAGGATCCGGTCTTGGAAGAGTGGACGACCCTGGCCCCGGAGCTCCCGCAGGTGGAGTTTGGTGGAGAATTCGTTCTGGACATCTCAGACCTCGTGGCGATCGAGCGAGCCAACTCGAACCTCCCTGCTCTGGGCGGCGGCATCATCGTCGGGGATCGAATTCTGGCCATGGGTGTCTCAGGCACCCGAAAAGCCACCGAAGATACACCGGTAACCCTCAACGACCAGTGGCACATCGGCTCGATTACAAAGTCCGTCACCGCCACGCTGACGGCCATTTTGATCGAGGAGGGTGTGCTCAGTTGGGACACGGTGGTGACCGAGGTTTTTCCAAACGACACCATCCACGAGGGGTGGCACGACGTACGAGTCATCGACCTCATCCGGCACAGGGCGGGGGTGTCTGAACCCAACCTCGCTGCGGTTGTCCGAGGGCGAACCACCGAGCTTCCACCCGAAATCGAACGAGTCAACTGGTTGTTTCGCGACATCTTCCCCGAGGCTCCGCGATCCAGGGAGTTTCATTACTCGAACGGAGGCTACATTCTGCTGGGTGCCATGCTCGAGAAACTCACCGACACTCCGTGGCAAGACCTGGTCCGAAAGCACATTTTTGAGCCGCTCCAGCTGTCCGGATCCGGATTTGGTGCCCCCCAAGGCGACCAGCCCTGGGGACACCACTACAGCCAACACACCGGCCCCATCCCCATCTTTCCCAGCGGAATGCTCGCAGACAATCCGCCCGTTATCGGGCCTGCTGGCACCCTCCACATGACGCTGCGCGATCTTGGGCGCTACGTTCAAGAACACCTCCACCTTTACAACGACCGCTCGGACATCTGGTCGGGCGAGGCTTTCGATGCGCTCCATGATCCCGAGGAGTTCTCTCCCCCCTATGCCGGTGGCTGGGCGGTGGACGAGGACAGCCCTATCTTGGACAGCTTGTTCATCCACCACAACGGCAGCAACAGCCTGTGGCTCGCCAAAGCCGGATTCGCACCCGATAAGAACATGGTGCTCTTCTGCACAAGCAACTATTTCGATCGCGGAAAAGCGGATGAGGTTTGTCAGGACCTCTTCGAGCACATCGCCCATTTTGAGCCCATTCTTGAGCATGCAGAAGAGGGCTCAGAGTGAGGAATCGCCCCCCTCCAGAGCGGTGGTTCTGGACAACCTGTCCGCCCCCGAAGCCCGGCTTTGAACTTTGGAGTCCATCTTGGCGCGACTTCAGGTACTCTGACCGGAACCGGAGCCCTTAGAACACCTCGAGATGCGCTCCAGAGGGAAAATCATGAGATTGCTGGTCCTCTTCGCACTCAGTGCGTGCACTGCCGCAGAACAGCCTGCCACCTTCTCCGAGGTGTACGAGGAAATTCTTTCCTTGAGCTGTGGATTCTCCAGTTGCCACGGAGGAACTGCGGGTGCTCCGTACCTCAGCACAAACCAGGAAGCTTATGAAAGCCTGGTGGAGGTGGAGAGCAACGCGAAAGATGGTGCTGTTCTCGTGATTCCCGACGACCCGGACAACAGCTACCTGATTCGGAAAATGGAAGCGGCTTCCGATATTGAAGGAGACCCCATGCCTCCCTCCTCTCCCTTGGATCCCGAGGTTATCGAGAGGGTTCGATCATGGATCGCGGATGGAGCGCAACAAAATTAGACCATGGGGGCCGAACGGATCGGTGGATTTCAGTGCTACCATCGCAACGTGACTTTGCGTCTTGCCATCCCGTTGTTCCTCCTTGCAGGCTGCTCAGAGGACCCTCGGACTGACGGTTCGGATACCGGAGCCACTGGCGAAGGTGTCAGCGGATCCGAATGGTTTGCGCGGGCGAGCTTGGACACACGAGGCTATCGCCCGACCTTAGAAGAACTTGCCGAGCTTCCTGTCGACCCCGCAGCGCTCGAGGAGGCTGTGCTGGAACTGGCGGACAGCCCCTCCTTGGGCCAAAGGCTGGCATGGCTCTGGAACGAGCGCGTCCATTCCGTCATGTGGGCCTTCCAGGTGGAGCGATTTGATGTCTACGAGGGAGAGGCGTGGACTCAGGAGAACGTCCAAGTTGCCGGGCAGGAGGTTCTTCAGTTCCTCCGCTTGCTGGTGGATGAAGACCGATCTCTGAGGGAACTCGTGACCGCTCCGGGTGTCCCCGTTCATGAAGGGAGCCCTGCACATTGGCCAACGACCGGCGGGGGCTCGGAATGGACCTGGGGAAGCTACACCGACGACCGCCCCGTGTCCGGGGTGCTCTCCAGTCCTGCAATGTGGCTGCGATACACCGACGATGCCCTCAACTACCACCGATACAGAGCCAATGCGTTGTCCAAAATTTTCCTCTGCAGGGACTTCTTCGACAAACCCGCAGGCCTGGACTTCAGCTTCGATGCGACGGAGTCCTCCATTGAGGATGCCGTCAAAACAGAGCCCGCATGCCTGAGTTGCCATGCCTCCTTGGACCCCCTCGGAGCTCATTTTGGTGGCTTCTCGGAGAAGTCCATCAACTTTTCTTCTGAATCCTTCTTGAGCTACAGCGCCTTCAACGACGAATGGACGACGAGCCTGACGCCACCGGCCTATTTCGGACACAAGTCGAGCGGGATCGAATCCCTCGGTGAGTTCATCGCAGCCGATCCCCGCTTCTCCCGCTGCATGGTGGAGACCCTCTATGAGGGCCTCGTCGGACTTGATTTCGCTGAGGAAGCGGATGCCGATGCGCTTGTGGCCATGTTTCGGGAAGAGGACATGCAGGCCCGCCCCCTCGTACGAGCCATTCTGAAACTGCCCAGCTACCGGGGCCGCTCAGAGAGGCTTCTCACCAACGCTCAACTTCGAAGCAACTGGATGCATCTGCTTCAGGTGAACCCCGGTGACAGGGCCGAGGACGTGCTCAACGCGCTCGTCTGGGACCCTGAACTCGGGGTCATGGGAGGCGCGGGCGATGACGTTGAAATCTTGATTCCGAGTCGAGAGGCCACGCTCTCTCGCGCTGTCTTGCTGGAGTGGGCCGCGAAATCTGTCGCGCGTGATGTTCTGGAGCAAGAGACCCAGCGGGATCGGGCCTCTCAGCAACTCCTGGGTGTTGACCTGCCCATCCCGGAGGCGGAGCTTCCCGAGTTGTTCTCGCGGTGGCTCAACCTCCTGACAAGCCGAAGCTTGGCACCCGATTCAGAAGAAGTTGAGCGCGTGATGAACCTCTACCGTGCCCTTGCTGAGGGAGACGACAACGCGCAGTCCGCCACACTCGCAGAAGTCCTCGAGGCCCTCCTTCAGCACCCGTTAGGCCAGGTGTACTGATGCGATCCTTGGTTTCAATTCTGCTGATGACGGGATGCTCCCAGGAGAATCCAACCCCCACCGATGCGACCTTGGATTTCTGTGACCGGCCCAGCATTGCAGACGGCAGTTTGGGCCGCTCATTTCTGCTGAATCACTGCACTGGCTGCCACAGCTCCGAGAATTCGCCCCTGGAGCGCAATGGCGCACCCGAGGAGCTCAACTACGACACCCACCCTGCATTCATGGAAAACGTCGATCGCGTACAAGCCCACTGCGCGGTGAATACGGCCCACCCCTGCGACGACATCCTGCCTCAGGAGGTCGAGGTGTTCCTGGGTTGGCTGGAGTGCGGGGCCCCCAACACGACGACAGAGTTCTCAACGCATGCCTCCCCACCGATCGGGGAGTCCTTTGAAGTCCTGACCTACGTGCGTGAACTGCCAGAAGGCATTGCAGTGACCCGCCAGATTGAGGTGGGCTCCCGCGGATTCTTTCCGGAAAGCCCGTGGAGCAGGACGCTCTTTGAGCGCTACGGCGAGGAGGTCTGGCTGTACTCCGAGACCCTCTACAGGGAGGACGGCAGTGTCTTGATCTCCATTGATTTCGGGACAGGCCTTCTGATCGCACGCCCCGGTGTTTCTGTACTCACGGACACACTCGAGGTGGAGATCCAAGAGGACGGCAACTGGACCACGGAGGTCATCGACTTCGAGATCACACGCGGTCAGGGTGAGGTGGTGGATGGGCGCGAATCCAACCATCAGCCGGAGGAGATTCACATCCAGAGCAGCCATGGCCTCGAATGGATCTGGCACTACAGCATGGACGGCCCCCCCACTGCTCAGGCCACCTGGCTGGACGAAGACCGAACATGGACCGCCCTGGGTATTCTCGACTACCAAGGCCCACCGATGGGAATCCTCGGCCTTACCGAGGGCTCACAGTGGATCGACCGCGTCCATGTTCCCGGAGGATGGAGTCGATGAAGCGTCGTGCATTTCTCCGTGGAACCTTGGCAGGACTCGCTGCTCTGCAGCTTCCCATTGCCCAGGCAATGCCCAATGGCAGCAATCGTAAACTCGTCATCTTCTTCAACAAAGGCGGCTGGGATCCCTGCTACGTCTTTGATCCCCATCTCGGGGAGAGTGGTGTAGACAGTGACCCGGAGTCCTTCCTGGACGAAAAGGCCGGTCTGCAATTCATCTCGGCGAATTCTCGCCCTGCTGTCACCGACTACTTCCGGTCCTACGCAGGCATCACCGCCATCCTCAATGGGGTCGAGGTTCCATCGATCAGCCACACCACCTGCACCCGGCTCGCCTTCACTGGGAAACGCGGCGTGCAGGCTCCCGACCTTCCCACATTGCTTGCCGCGCAGAATACAGAGACTGCGTTGCTCCCCCACTTGGTGCTCTCAGGCCCTCGTTTTCCGGGCAGTCTCGGAGGAATGACTGTCCCTCTGAGTCCTGTCTTCAACGACACCCTCAACGCAAAGCTACCGACGGACTACCCCCACGACTCGGACACCTCGGCCACCATCCAGGACTTTCTCAAGCAGGAGCATGAACTCTACGCCCAGCGTCCCGCTGTCGCTGCCCTGAGGGCTCAACACGCAAAAAGGGCGTCCTTCGACGGTCAGACTCCTTTTTCCCTGTCGGATCTTTCCTCGACGGAGGAACAGCTGGACAACCTCATCGCAGCCCTTCAAGAAGACCTCTGCACGAGCGCAACGCTCCAATGCAAACTTCCCCAGCTCGTCGACTGGGATTCGCATTCTGAAAACCACCTCAACCAAAGCCAGGCCTTCGATGCATCCTTTTTCCAACTCAAAGGCCTGTTGGACAGACTCCACGAAAACACGGACCTGAGGGGAGAGCCCCTCATTGAGTCCACCACCGTCATGGTGCTCTCCGAGATGGGAAGAACGCCAAAACTCAACATCACCAACGGCAAAGACCATTGGCCCTACACCAGCATGTTGCTTGTTGGTGCAGGCATTCGTGGTGGTGAAGTCTGGGGGGAGACCGACTCAGGACTCGTGGGCCTTCCCGTTGACCCTACCTCAGGAGAAGTGAGCTCCAGCGGCATCGCGCTCCAGACTGCCGCCATCCATGCTGGCTTTTTGCAGTCCATCGGTATCGAAACCTCAGAACTCTTCCCTGGGGTGATTCCGTTCCGAGCGCCCTTCGCGTCCACCTGAGCCCACGCTCAGCGTTTCCCGAGCTCCCACGACGCATAGACGCTGCCGTCAACGGCACCGGGAAAGCGGAGGCGGCCGAGTTTCTTGGAAACACAACTCCCCAGACTGGGGTGCTCCGGGGCAACATCCACACTGACGTCTTGGGCACGTCCGTTGGATACATCGAAGCTGATCACGAGTGGACCTCCGACCGAGAGACCGCCGCGAGTTGCCCGCTCGTAGCAGGTCAGCAACTGTCGGGTGCGGGCTCGGAGCGTGTTTTCCGCCTGGGCCTGACCCTCACCAACAACCTGGACAGCAACCAACTGGAACTCTTCCTCCAACCCTGAGAGTGCCCGTGGAGCACCCGCAGAGACCGGGGGCAGCCCCTGTCCAACCTGCGAATTCACCCAGCCCTGGAGGACGGCCAGCGGGCAAAACGGGCGCCGAGCATCCAGACATTCTCCCAAACCTCGACCTATTCCTGTGGGGTCATCGGACACCCACCTGACCACAGCCGATGGTCCATGGAGCTCGCCGTTCAACACGGCCTCTCCCCCTCCGAGTGTCGGGGCGACATACCGAACGGTCACCTGGAGAGGCTCATGAGATTCTTCTTCACCCCACTCGGGTCCAGACCACACCACACTGGTTCGGACTGGCCAGGGGGAGCTTGTCGAATCGATGCCCACAGGAAGTGTGAGGACCCGATGCATGCCACCAGCTTGCGTGTACCAACTCGACTGTGTCCACTGCGAGCCACAACACCCCTCAGCTGTATCGATACGCAACAGCGGGACATCTCGCTCCATCTCCGCAGACAGCAGTGGAGCACTTGGACCGTCCTTGACCAAACGTCCTTCTGACCAGCGATGACGCTCCACCATGGCCTTCGAGGAATAGACGCCGCCAAAGGCATACAGCACCCAGTCCTCTTCCCAGGAGACGCAGCGGGTCTGGTCCTTCTGGAGCTGAAACACAGCTCCTCCCCAGTCCTCAGCCCACTCTTGTTGCCGGGCCTCCCACTGCTGTTGGGCCTTGTAGTGGGCCTCCAAGGCCAGCATGGCCTCGGGAGGGAGTTCCTCACAGCCGGTTGGCTCGCTAGAGACGTCCTCCTCGGTCGACGCCTCCTCCATCGCGGCCGTCGAGGCCTCGTCCGCGTCATCATGGTGATGATCGTGGTGATCCGCATCATGGAGGTGCTCATCTTCCTCAGCAGCCCAGCTCGGGCTTCCTACCATCAGCACAAAGATCCAGCGCAGCACGTCATCCTCCAGCTTCTTCCTATTCCATCACGCCTCTGCAGCCACCTGTCGAATCGGATACACCGTCCCCGTACTCCTTAGAGGTTTTCTTGTCCGACACCACCCCTCTTCAAGTCACTCCTGAACAAGCCGAGTCCGTCGACAAGGTTGCAGAGTTTCTGGTGCGCTTCGGAATGAGTACCCCCGCGCTTCTCACCTTGGAGACAATGCGGCCTCTCTCCTATGTTGGCAGTCAGTTTATGCACATGCTCACGCCGGCCATGTCTGCCTTTCTGACATCGAGCGCCTGGCATTCTATGGCGGATTTACTGGAAGATCGGCGAGGCATGGACTACGTTCTTGAGCGGATCGAACACGCTCAGAAGGAGCAGCAACGGTGAGTCAAGATCGGGAAATTCGCAGCGTGCTTGCAACCGACTGCGGTTCCACCACCACCAAAGCGATCCTCATTGAAAAGGTCGACGGTGAATACCGTCAGACCTGGCGCGGTGAAGCCCCCACGACCGTTGAGGCGCCCTTCGAAGACGTGACGCGCGGTGTGGTCAATGCGGCTACCGAAATTCAAGAACTCTCCGGACGAAAGCTGGTGCGAGACGACGGCACCATCCTGACCCCCGAAGCCAACCCCAGCGAGGGCGTCGATCTCTACATCTCGACCTCATCCGCAGGGGGCGGCCTCCAGCTGGTCGTCGGCGGCGTCGTTCGTTCCATGACCGCCGAGTCCGCCACACGAGCAGCCTTGGGCGCGGGTGCCATTGTCATGGACACCTTCGCGACCAACGACAGGCGCAAGGCCCACGAGCAAATCGAGCGAATCCGGCAGCTTCGGCCCGACATGATTCTCCTTGCTGGCGGCATCGATGGTGGCACCAAGAAACACGTGATGGCTCTGGCTGAGCGCATCAAGGCCGCACGTCCTCGAACACGACTCGGAGGAGGCTTCAACCTGCCGATCATCTTCGCGGGAAACCAGGAAGTCAGTGGAGACGTTGAGGCCCTCCTGGGCGACAGCAGCGATCTTCAAGTGGTCGACAACGTGCGCCCCGTGATGGAGGTCGAGAACCTTGGACCCGCCCGGGACAAGATTCATGACCTGTTCATGGAGCACGTCATGGCCCAGGCCCCGGGCTACGACAAGCTGATGGGCTGGTCGGATGCGCCAATCATGCCGACTCCGGGTGCTGTCGGTCTGATCATGCAGACCATCGCTGAGGAGCGCGGGATCAACATTCTCGGCGTCGACATCGGTGGAGCCACCACCGACGTCTTCAGCGTCTTCAGCGGCGCCTTCAACCGCACCGTGTCTGCCAACCTGGGCATGAGCTACTCCGTCTCCAATGTCCTTGCAGAGGCCGGTCTGCCCGCCATCCTTCGCTGGGTGCCCTTCGACATCCAAGAGAAAGAGTTGCGCAACCGGATCGGCAACAAGATGATCCGGCCGACCACCATTCCTCAGACACTCTCCGAGCTGAAAATCGAGCAAGCCATTGCCCGCGAGGCCCTGCGACTGGCCTTCATTCAGCACAAAGAGTTCGCGGTCGCTCTCAAAGGCGTTCAGCAAGAGCGCACCATCGCAGACGCCTTCCGGCAGTCCGGATCGGGCGAGAGCCTGGTCAAGATGATGGAGTTGGACCTGCTCGTCGGCTCCGGAGGAGTCCTCTCCCACGCTCCGCGCCGCACGCAGTCGATGCGCATGATGATCGACGCCTTCTCGCCAGAGGGCATCACCGAGCTTGCGGTGGACTCGATCTTCATGATGCCGCACTTGGGCGTGCTCTCCACGGTCAACAAGTCGGCAGCGACCCAAGTCTTCGAGAAGGACTGCATCATCTACCTCGGCACCTGCATCGCGCCGGTCGGCGAGATGAATGCGAGGGCCGATGTGATTCGGGTCGAACTCAACGGCAGCAATTCAGTCAACGAGGTGCTCCCCGCCGCAGCCATGAAGCGCTACACCTTCGAAGAGGGCGAGGAAGTCGATGCCACACTCACACCGCTTCAGAAGACCCTCGACCTCGGTGAGGGACCCGGAAAGCCGGTGAGCAAGCGGCTCAAAGCCGGCGTGGTGGGGATTGTCGTGGACACCCGCGGGCGTCCAGAGATCCAGATCCCCGAGGAGCCCTCCGAGCGCGTGCCGCTTCTTGCGGGTTGGGTCAAGGCACTCGACGAATACCCGGAGGTGGACTGATGGCGGCCATCTTCACCCCGGGACTGAAGGTCTCTGAGCGCGACGTGGTGGTCAAGGACCGCCAGCTTCCGCTCGAGGGAGAGGTCTGCGTGAACGTCGGCGACGTGGTCACCGCCGATCAGATCGTCGCCCGCACCGAGCTCCCAGGAAAAGTCTTCCCAGTCAACATCGCCAACCAGCTCGGCGTGGACCCAGGACGACTCAAAGAATTCCTTCGGAAAGGCGAAGGCGACACTGTGGAGAAAGACGAGGTCATTGCGGAGACCAACGGCTTTATGGGCTTCTTCAAGTCCGATGCCAAGGCTGTTGTTTCGGGGACGATCGAGAGCATCTCCAGCATCACCGGCCAGGTGATCTTCCAAGCCCACCCCATTCCGGTCGAGGTCGATGCCTACATCAACGGACGCGTGGTCGAGGTGATCCCCGACGAGGGCTGTGTGGTGCAGACCGAGGCCACTTTCGTGCAGGGCATCTTCGGACTCGGCGGTGAGACCAAGGGCGAGATCGCCATGGCTGCTGCGCGAGCGGACCAGACTTTGACGGCTTCCGACATCTCGGAGGCTCACGCTGGAAAGGTCGTGATCGGTGGTGGATACCTCACTCTCGATGCCCTCCAGAAGGCCATTTCAGTCGGCGCGAAAGCCGTGGTGACTGGCGGTTTTGACTACGACGAGATCAAGGAACTCCTCGGCTACGAGGTGGGTGTCGCCATTACCGGCGGAGAGGATCTCGGGCTCACCCTGATCGTCACCGAGGGCTTCGGAGACATCCAGATGGCTCCCGCCACCTTCGAGCTGCTCAAGGCCAATGCGGGCAAGAGGGCGTCGGTGAACGGGGCCACTCAGATTCGCGCCGGCGTGATGCGTCCCGAAGTGGTGGTGACCTTTGATGAGGATGTCTCCTCCGAGCGCTTCACGGCACCCGAGCCCGTAGGCATCGGTATCGGTGATCCTGTCCGAGGAATCCGCGCCCCCTATTTCGGCATGCTGGGCAAGGTGAAGAGCCTTCCGGTTGAACCCATGGTCTTGGACTCTGAGTCCAAAGCGCGGGTCATGGAGATCGAATTCGACAACGGCGAGGTGGTTGTTCTGCCGCGAGCCAATGTGGAGGCGATCAAAGGATGATGAAGACGCTCTTCCGCACCTGCATTCTCTTCATGAGCTTGTTGAGCACAGCCGCCACAGCAGCGCCGATCGACAACCTGACAATCGTGCCCCCGAAGGCTAGCAGCGGCCTCAACTTGTCCCTCAGCTGGACCTTCGGAGAAGCCACCACCAGTGGTCCTGAGGTCCTTGGACTGCGACTCCTGCGTCGCCTTCCTAGCGAAACCGAGTGGACGCTGGTCGGTGAGCCCCTTGCCCCTGACACCACCGCCACCTCCGACACGGTTCCTGAGACAGGCACCTGGGCTTACAAACTCGTCAGCGTGTACACAGACACCCCGGAGATCCCGAAGCCTGAGGCACTGAGTGAGGACGCCTCCGAGGAGGAGCAGGCAAGCTTTGATGCCGAGGCCGCGCAGCTGAGGACTGCCTGGGTTCAAACGGTGATTGAACGGTCCGATGCCCTGGGTGATGACAGCGACATGGCCACAGGGACCACCAAAGCGAGCTGGCTCAACACGAACCCCGGGCACCTCCTCCTCTTGGCCCTGATCGCCCTCGTTGGGGGGTTGATGATGGTGTACACCCGCCGCGCACAGCGGGGCGAAGAGATCTACATCCGGCGAATCCCGGGCATTGACGCCATCGAAGAGGGCATTGGTCGAGCCACTGAAATGGGCAAGCCCGTGCTCTATGTGCCCGGCATCGATGACCTCCAGGACATCCAGACGATTGCGTCCATGCTGATTCTCGGCCAGGTGTCGAAGACGGTCGCCGAGTACCAATCTGACCTGATCGTATCCTGCTGCATTCCAATTGTTCGCGAGGTCGCCGATGAGGTGGTGAAGGCCGGGTACTTCCAAGCCGGGCACCCCGACGCCTACAACGCCAGCAACATTCGCTTCATCTCCTCGGAGCAGTTTGCGTTCTGCGCGGGCACCAACGGGATCATGCTCCGTGAGAAACCGGCCACCAACATTTACTTTGGCCGCTTCTTCGCAGAGAGCTTGATCTTGGCGGAGACAGGCTTTGTGAACCGCTCCATTCAGATTGCCGGTACGGCAGAAGCCACCCAGCTGCCCTTCTTTGTCGCCGCCTGCGACTACACCCTCATCGGCGAGGAATTGTTCGCCGTTTCTGCCTATCTGTCCAAGGACCCCCGACTGGTCTCGAGCCTGAAGGCATCGGACATCGTCAAGGTCCTCTGTGTCGCCGCCCTCCTCTTGGGCACAGTGCTTCACTCGATGGGCAACACCTTCCTCGTCGACCTCTTCAAGATCTCCGGGTAACCCCACTGTGAAACGCACTGTCCCACTACTAGCGAGCTTCATCATCGGCCTTGTCATGGTCGGGGAATTCTTCATTCCCCACCATCAGTACCGTGCGATGACCAACGAGTTCCTCGAGTGGGGACTGATTCTCAGCGCTGGCGCCTTCCTTTTGGGCCTCGTGAACCTTGTCCAGGTCAACCTGCCCAAGGTGCAGCGCCGAGACACTGACTGGCAGTACAAGGCCATCATGCTGGTGGCTCTCGTCGTCACCCTGGTGATTGGATTCGCAGGTGGTACTGCTCGACAGCAACCGGGGTACAGCTACAAGTGGTTCTTTGACTACGTCTTTGTTCCACTGAACGCCACCATGTTCGCGCTGCTCGCGTTCTACATTGCTTCTGCAGCGTTTCGGGCCTTTCGGGCCCGCAACCTCGAGGCCACTGTACTGCTCAGTGCCGCCATCCTTGTGATGATTGCGCGGGTGCCCATCGGGGAGTCCATTCCAGTCGTAGGAGACTACCTGCCGCAGCTGATGAACTGGATCATGGACGTCCCCAACACGGCTGCACGTCGAGCCATCTTCATCGGAGCCGCACTCGGTGCTATCGCAACGGGTCTTCGCGTGATTCTCGGTCTCGAGCGGTCCCACTTGGGTGGAGGTGAATCATGATTCGCCAGCTCATCCGCTTTCAGAACATGGACCGCCGGTGGATCTTCTTGGGAATGGCACTCGCCATTGTCGTTCCGCTTCTGGCCCCCATCAACTTTCCCTTCAAGATCGACGAGCGTGTCGAAGCCATCTACGAGAAAATCGAGTCCCTGGAGGCCGGAGACACCGTCTTCATCTCCGCAGACTTCGACCCGGCTTCTCGACCCGAGCTCGAACCCTTCTACCGTGCCAACCTCCATCACTTCTTTGCCAAAGATGTGAAGGTGGTCATCGGCAGCCTCTGGCCCTTCGCCCCCCCCATGGTCAACCCTTGGCTTGAGGAAATCGCGGCCGATCACGGCAAGGTGGACGGAGAAGACTTTGTGTTTCTGGGCTTCAAGGACGGCAAAGAACTCGCCATCAAGCTGATCGCAGACGACGTGGTCAAGGCCTTTCCGAAGGACCTCAAGGAGCGTGACACCGCCACCCTTCCCATCATGGAGGGCAAGCGGCAGCTCCAAGATTTCGCGCTCATGATGAGCGTCTCCGCAGGCTTTCCCGGAACGCGAGAGTATGTTCTCCAGGTCCAAGGGCAGTACAACTTGGACATGGCCAGCGCCACCACCGCGGTGTCCGCGCCCGACTACGTGCCCTACTACAAATCCAACCAGCTCTTCGGGCTCTCGGGGGGTATGCCCGGATCGGCCCAGTATGAGAAGCTCGTCTACGATAAATATGGGAATGACTCTGGGCTGATCAACGCGCGTCCGATCGCCACCCAGGCACTCAACGTGCTGAACATGGGCCACCTCTTCATTGTGTTGCTCATCCTCATGGGCAACGTGGCCTTCTTCCTGACCCGCAACATTGAGGAGGCTTAGACCATGGAAACCGTCTCCCTCATCGATCTGTTCGGAATCTGGGTCAGCATCTTTCTCACCCTGGCCATCTTCAGCTTTCTCTACGACGACAACCCCATCTACAAGCTGGCAGAGAATCTTTTTCTTGGAATCTCCATCGGCATCGGCACCATCGAGATCTACTACGGCGTCTTCAAGCCGAACCTCATCGATCACCTTGCTGACCTTCGCTGGCAGTCCTTCATTCCCTTGGGTCTGCTCTTCCTGCTGATGATGAAGATCACCAAGAAGTACAGCTACTTTGCCAGGCTTCCCATCGCGTTCATTGTGGCGGCGTTTGCAGGCGTGAAGCTCACCGGTGAGGCCAACGCCAACCTGATGACTCCCATCGCGGAGTCCATGCCTGACCTTCAGGCAAGCTGGGCGCAATACGGCTTCTGGAGCTGGGAGAACGACGGGGCTGGGGTGTTCTCGGACCTCGTTCTTGTCCTCGGACTCTCCGCCTGCCTCCTTCACTTCTACTTCAGCGCCAAGCCCAACCGGGCCATGTCTGGCGTCTCCAAGGTGGGCATCACCGTGCTGATGCTGAGCTTTGGAGCCTCCTTTGGCTACACGGTGATGGGCCGAATCAGCCTCGCCATCGGTCGATTCCAAGAGCTTTTGGGATTGGACAAGACCGAGGCTCAGTGGATGCTCGAGGGATCGGAAGAGCCGCTCTCCACCATGACCAACGTCAGCATCGTTCGCTGGATGACTGTGGTGACTGCGGTGGTGATCATCCTCATCATCGCTCGCTGGAAGCGGCAGCAGAACAACGAACCCACCGACCAGGCTGGCTGACCGGGCCTACCGGGTAGACCTTAGGCCTCTGGCTCGCACCTGTTTCCTCGGGTCGATCGATCGGCTAAGATCCTCGTACCATGTCTCGCTTTCATGAAACGACACTGGCCGTCTATTTCGACGACCTCGACTCCTTCCAGATTCTCCACAACGCTCGGTATTTGCTCATCTTTGAGCGCGCCATCGGGGAGTTCTGGCAGGCCAACATGGGCTGGAACGGTCCGCTCGACCTCAAAGGCAATCCCGACCAGTTCCATGTCGTGGCCTCCAACCACATGGACTACCTCCGTCCCTTTCGCGGTGTGGGTCGGGTGCGAGCGCGCTTGACGATCACACAGCTTGGAAACAGCTCGCTGACGTTTCGTTGCCGCATCTTGCCCATGGATGAGGACAACCCTCATGCCATCGGAGAGCGGGTGGTGGTGAGCATCGACCCCAAGACACAACGCCCCAAGCCTTGGTCGGAGGCCTTCCGTGAACAAGTTCGACCCTTTTTGGAGGAATAATTCACCGCTCCGAGCGTAGTGCATTCCACCTCGATCGCAGGACAAATCATCATGGCAGAAACCCCCACACCAACCCCACCCCAAGTGACGCACCCTCCCCGACCCGTGTGGCAGATCATCGCGATCTCCACCCTGGTCTCCACCGTGGTCTCCATCACCACGGTTTTTGCCTACACCAAGCTCAAGCCTGAGCCTGAACCTGAGCCGACAGTCACGGAGCAGATCCTCGAGGGCATCGGCGATCTGTTCGGGGCGGTGGGCGAGATCGACATGGACACACTGGAAATGGTCGGGCAGATGGGAGGCCTCCTCGGGGCCGGGGGCTCCATGGGCGATCTCGAACAAGCCATGCAGATGGCCGAGATGGCCCTCGGCGGTGTCGAGATGCTCGACGGCCTCGCACCCAGCGACGGTCTGGGCGGCCTCGATGATCTC
>JAYXVV010000098.1:0-30870 GCA_036021505.1 Myxococcota bacterium
CAAACCGACAGTGAGGCTCCACGCAGGCGAACTGCTGCGCCTCGGAGGAGAGCTGGGGCACGCAGAAGAGCACTTCCGAGCCATCAAAGAGCGCCATCCCCGCCATGCAAGCAGCGAGGGAGCGACCCTGGGACTGGCCTTGATCGCGCTGGAAACATCGCAGTCGGGCAACGCAAAAGCCACCCTCAAACTTGTTGGAGAAAATCGAGCACCCGACACCATGAATGCTGACCGGTACCGAATCTTGGCGGTTCTCGAATTGGAGGAGTCGGGTGAAGGATCAAAAGAGGCCCGCTACTTTGCAGAACGAGCCCTCTCTTTTTCCGAGGGACACCCTCAAGAGTCCGGTCGAATTGCTGCAGAAATGGCGGCCTATTTCCCGGGACTCGTGCCGAGCGACGTGCTGGTTGCGGGATCGGGACCCGCCGACGTCCATGCCTTGGAGCAAATCCGTGAGGCCCTGCAGGCGGGGCAACTCGACAACGCTCTTCAGCTTCTGGAGCGGTTCGAGGAGAAGCATCCCGACTCCCCATTTGCTTCCACAGCACAGTGGATGCGGCGAAAGGCCGAAGCCGGCAACCCATGGAATCCAAAGCGAGTAGGCGTACTGCTTCCCCTCTCGGGTCAGTTGGCGCCGGCTGGCAACCAGATCCGAGCGGGGCTGGAACAAGCCATCTCTGACCGTGAATCCACCGTAGACTTGGTGTTCATGGACACGGCTGGGGATCCGGACACGGCCGTGGCAGCAACGGAGGCTCTGCTCCTGGAGCAAGGCGTCTCCATGCTGATCGGTCCGCTCTTGAAAGACGTGTCTTTCGCTGTTTCGGATCTGGCCCAGGCCGCTGAAGTTCCCATGCTCTCCTTTTCTCAGTCGGCGGGTCTCACGGAGCGTGGAGAATGGACCTTCCGAGGCGGCATCACCAAGCGACACCAGATTCGGGCCCTCCTGGATCACGCCATGGGGCCAGCAGAACTTTCGCGATTCGCCATACTGGCCCCAGACAACGCTTACGGACGCGATGCTGCGTTGGAATTCGAAACCCAGGTCCTCGAACGGGAGGGCTCCATCACCCGTACGGTCTTCTACGACCCTGCAGCCCCCGACATCCGTGAATTCGCAAAGGACCTGGGCCAGAAACTCGATGAGAGTCGGCGCGGTGAGCTTCGCTTGCTCCGAAAGGAAGCTGAGGAGGAAGGACGAGACCCCCACAAGGTGGTCCTCCCCCCCGTCGTCGACTTTGATGGGATCTTTGTGCCCGATGGGGCAACACGGGTTCCTACCGTCGCCTCCGCTTTGGCCTACGAAGAGTTTGCCATCGGCCGGTTTCGACCCACAGACAAGGACCAGCCCGTGCCGCTTTTGGGGCTCAATGGCTGGAACGATACCCGTCTTGCTCGCCAGGGCGGGCGGTATGTCCTCGATTCCTACTTCGTCGACGCTTTCACCCTGTTGAGTGAGTCAGAGGCCCATCAGCAATTCGTGGATGGATTCAGCGAAACCCAAGGGCGCCCTCCAGGAATTTTCGAAGCCATTGCCTACGACGTCGCCTCCGTTGTGGATGTCGCGTTGAGTGTGGGGCCAGAGGATCGCGAGGCTCTTCGTGAGTCGCTCGCGGGAGTCAACCTGAATACGCCCGTCACTGGCGGACATCAATTCGACGAATCCCGAGAGTTGATTCGTGACTTCACCGTCTTCACGGTCGGGGACGACGGCATCGAAATTTGGCAACCCGAGGAAGACGAATTGCCACCTCCTCCTCTTGATCAGCCATAATGGTTCAATGAAGGACGACCCTGGCGAAGCCTCTGTCATCGCGGCACTCACGGATTCCGTGACGCTGCCCGATTGGGTGCGACATGGACCGGGTGATGACGCGGCCATCCTCGACGACGGTCAGGTTTTGACCACAGACCTCCTTGTCGAAGGCGTTCACTTCGATCACCGGATCGGGCCTGAGCAACTGGCCTGGAAACTCGTCGCTGTGAACGCCTCTGATGTCGCCTCCTGCGGCGCCCGCTCCACCTGGGCACTGCTCTCCATTGCCCTGCCGAATCCCATCGACTCCGAGTGGTTGAACCGCTTTTCAGGGGCGCTCAAGCACCACCTCTCCGAGCTGGGCATTGCTCTCATTGGTGGGGACACAACCCGAAGTCCCCACACCAAAGTGATCAACCTCTGCCTCAGTGGAACCTTGGAGTCTGCACCCCTTTTGCGAAGCACTGCGGGTCCCGACGAGGACATATGGGTCAGTGGAACGCTGGGGGATGCCTCCGCTGGTTTTCATCAGCGAAGCCCTGAGCTGGAGGAACGGTGGCACTGTCCCCAGCCTCCTCTCGACCTCGGGCCCGCCTTGGCCAAGGAGAGCCTTGCAAGTTCGGCAATGGACCTCTCGGACGGACTGCTTCAGGACCTTCGAAGACTCTGCAAGGCCTCAGGAGTGGGGGCAGAGATCGATCCCGAGCGACTGCCCACCTCCTCTGCGCTGCGAGACCTCGGGGAGCCCCTGCTGTCTCATCAACTCGGGTTCGGTGAGGACTACCAACTCCTCTTCACAGCACATCCCAGCGATGCTTCCCAAGTGTTGGCCCTGGGAGAGACACTTGGTGTTCAGCTCACTCGGATCGGGAAGACGACCTCGAATCTCGACTTGGTACTCCCGGGTGCCGATGCTGTTGAGGTATGGACGCACTTTAGGGGGGATCCATGATTCCAGCAGCCGGTATCGATCCCGTTTGGGGGATCCCCACTGTCATCCTACTTTTGTTCTTCTCCGCCTTCTTCTCAAGCTGTGAAGCCGCGATTTTCTCGCTTCAGCCCGCAGAGCAAGAGGGCCTCAAGAACAAGGGGCGAACAGGGCGATTGGTGACCCAGCTCTTGTCGCAACCCAAGCGCACTCTTGCGAGTGTCTTGATGGGCAATGAGTTCGTAAACGTCACCCTCTCCACGGTCTGTGCAGGCATCGTCATGTACACCTGGCCCGAGAAGTCCTGGATCAACCTCTTGATCGCCGCCCCATTGCTGATCCTGCTCGGGGAAATCACCCCCAAGACCTTCGCGCTGCGCTACCGACGAAACTTGTCACGGGTACTCGCTGTGCCACTCAACGCCTGGGCCCTGCTGGTCACCCCTCTTCGTTGGGTGCTGACCGTGGTCTCAGACAATCTGATTCGGCTCCTCGGCGTCAATGCCGGTGAGTTGGTGAGTGTCGTGGGAGAGAGCCAGGTCCGACGGTTGATCGATGAGGGCGCTGAGTCAGGCGCAATCGGAGAGACCGAGCAAGAGATCATTCACCGCGTCTTTGAGTTCACCGAGATGCCGGTGTCTCAGTTGATGACCGCTCGAGCAGACATCGTCAGCATCTCCATCAATGCACCGGGTGAAGCCATTGCCGACACCGTCCGCAAAACCGGCTTCTCCAGAAGTCCGGTCTACCGTGGCCGACCTGACCGAATTGTGGGGATCCTCGTGAGCAAGGACCTGCTGCGATTCAAAGGCCGCAACCCAAGTTCCCGTCAGATTTTGGGCCTGCTTCGCCAACCCTACCTCATTCCTCCCACCAAACAGGCCGATGACCTGTTTCGAGACTTCCAGCGCTACCGGATTCACCTGGCTCTCGTCGTGAATGAACGCGGAACCATCCTGGGTATGGTGACGATGGACGACCTCCTCGGTGAACTCATGGGGGATGATGAGGTAGAGACACAGTTGGAGGAGGCCAGTCGAACCTTACCCGATGAGTGGCGCGTCTCTCCGGGAATGTCGCTGTCCGACTTTGGCGACCAGGCGGGGGTTCAAGTCCCTACGGATGCTTACTCCACCATTGGAGCCTTTGTCTCCAGCTTGCTGCCTGGTGAGCCCAAAGTGGGATCTGAGGCTGAGTTCGCTGGCCTTGGGTTCATCGTCACGGAGTTTGAGCACAACCGAATCGTCGAGCTGGCTGTCTACGATCTCGAAGACCCCGAAAACCGACCGGAGACCGAGGAGACCTTCCAGTGATTCCCGTTCTCTCCATTGTCGTCTTCTTGCTCCTGGAGGGATTCTTCTCAGGGAGTGAGATCGCGATGGTTTCGGCCAATCGCCTTCACCTCAAAGAAAAGGCGGCCGCCGGCAGCCGGGGCGCAAGAATCGCCCTCGACATGCTCGATAGACCCGAGTTCCTGCTGGGAACCTGCCTCATTGGCACCAACCTGTGCACCGTAGGCGCGTCAACCGTTGCGGCGGTCACTTGGGCGGAACAACTGGGTGAGGGCGGGGAAATTCTCGTTGCCCTCTGCCTCTTTCCACTGATTCTTCTCATCGGCGAGTTGATCCCCAAAACGATTTACCGTCGGCATGCCAACTCCCTTGCCATCTGGGCAGCACGGCCTTTGCGGGTCATTTCCATCCTGTTCACCCCCATACTGTTGCTGTTGGAGAGTTTTACGGGGGGAGCCTCTAAGGTCCTCGGAGCAAACTCGGAGGACGATGGGCCTCAACGTGAAGAGATTCAAGCACTTCTGTCCTCCGAAAAGGTCAACATCGATGGTGAGGACCGCGAGATCATCAGCCGAATCTTCGAGATGACCGAGACCAATGTGGAAGAGGCCATGGTCCCCTTGATTGAGGTGGTCGCCATCGAGGAATCCCAGAGCACCAGCGAGGCCTTGCAGAAAATCGTGGAGAAGGGCCATTCGTGGCTTCCGGTCTACAAAGAGCGTGTGGACCAAATCGTCGGCGTCATCCATCACAGCGATCTCCTGTTTCTCGATCAACTGGACAATCCAGCATCCACCATCATGCGAGACATTCGGTTTGTTCCCGAATCCAAGTCTGTCGAGGACCTCTTCCAAGACTTTCGACGAGAAGAACAGAAGATCGCCATGGCCGTTGACGAATACGGCGGTGCAGTGGGTCTCATCACCTTTGAAGATGTTCTGGAAGAGTTGGTCGGTGAGATCGCAGACGAGCACGATGCACGAACGCGCCGAATTCGCCCCACTGGACCCGCCGAGTGGCTGGTCAGCGCTCGCGTGGAGGAAGAACACCTCGAGGAGGTCGTTGGCTTCACGATCCCGCCGGGGGACTACGAGACTTTGGCGGGTTTTGTTCTCACCAAGCTGGGGCATGTACCGCGTGCAGGAGAGCGAATTCTGGAGGGGAACTGGTTGTTAGAGGTGACACGAGCGAGTGATCGCGCCATTCTTGAAGTGCGCATTTCGAAGCGAGACTCTTAAACCCCCAAGGAATCCGATCATGCGAGCTATTCTTCTTGAAGCCGACTGGGAGCCACGGGGCGACTACGCCGTCACACCGGAGGAGGCCCAGTCCAGGAAGGCACGCATGGCCTCGCAGGTCTGGCGCAACCCACGCTTCGCATCGGCAGTGGTCGACGACCCTGAGCCGGGTCCTGGCGAGGTCATTGTCCAAGTCAAGCGCTGTGGAGTCTGTGGTTCTGACACCCACTGTTACGAGACCGACGAGGACGGCTACGTCATCTTCTCCGGTCCTGTCCAGCTGCCGGTCATTCCCGGCCATGAGTACTCGGGCGAAGTGGTGGCCGTCGGCGCCGGTGTGCGCGAACTCGAGGTCGGTGATCTTGTGGCGGCCGAGGGCATGCTTCACTGTGGGGTTTGCAGTGCGTGTCGTACCGGTCAACCCAACCAGTGTCCGCATCTGGATATGGTGGGCTTCTCCAGCCCGGGGGCTTACGCCGACCTGATCCGCGTGGAAGAGCGATTCTGTTGGAAGCTCAATCAACTCGCTGAGAAGGAAGGAAGTGCAGACCGGGCGTTGGAGCTCGGAGCACTGGTGGAACCCATTTCCTGCTCCTACAACGGAATCTTTGTTGCCGCTGAGGGGATGCGACCCGGAGACCATGTCGCGGTTTACGGCTGCGGCCCCATTGGTTTGGGGGCCATCGCACTCGCCCGAGCTGCGGGTGCAGCGAGTGTCACCGCATTTGATGTGTCCGATGAGCGCATCGCCTTGGCCCGCTCCTGTGGCGCCGACGCAGCGTTCAACAGCCGAGCTCTGGAACTGGCGGGCAGCAGCCCTGCGGAGCAGCTGCTTGAAGTCACCAGAGGCCAAGGGGCCGATATTCAGGTTGAAGCTGCAGGCGCAGCGCTTCACACCATGCCCGAGATCGAACGCTCATTTGCGCCGGGTGGAAAGATGATCTACCTCGGCCGCACAGGGGAAAAGGTCCCTGTGATGCTGGATGTACTCGTTTCAGGCGCTGCACGAATTGTTGGCTCCCGCGGACATGCAGGGATGGGCTGTTTTCCGCGCATCATTCGGCTGCTGGAGCAGGGCCTGCTCCCGGTGGAGCCCATGATTACCGCAAGGCGACCCTTCTCCGAGGCCCTTGGAGCCCTCGAACAGAGCTGCTCACGAACGGATGGAAAGATTCTGCTGACCTACTGATACCGGACAGACAAGCAGAGCGAGGTCGACTTGGCAGACGCTACAATCGGAATTGACTTGGGTACCACGAGCGCCAGCGCTGCGCGGTTGGTGGAGGGTCAAGTGCAGTTTCTCACCCCAAGTCCGCATGGCATTCCAGCAGTGCTGGCTCTTTCCGAATCGGGTGATGTCATCGTCGGCGAGGCAGCGAGACGTCGCCTGCAAGCAATGCCTCAAGCCGGCATTCGCAACAGCAAGAGGCTGATTGGCCAGCACTCCAGCACGGTTGCGAATCAGGTGCGTCAACTCTTCACCTATGAGCTCGCTGAGGGAGAAAGCGACACTCTGCTCTTGAGAATACAAGAGCAGGTCCTCACCCTTGAGCAGGTCACTACGGCCATCCTCAAAGAGATCAAAAGAGAAGCCGAGGGCCGTATCGGAGAGCCGGTTCGAAAGGCCGTCATCACCGTACCGGCGTACTTTAATGAGCGGCAGCGTCAAGCCGTTCAAGCTGCAGCATCCCTTGCGGGACTCGAGGTCCTTTCCCTCCTCAATGAACCCACTGCAGCGGCCATTGCCTACGGACACAACAAAACCGTCAACGAGCGGATCGCTGTTTTTGATCTGGGCGGCGGAACCCTCGATATTGCTGTCGTGGATGTGCATGACCGTACATTTGACGTTGTTGCTGCCGGGGGCGACACTTTTTTAGGGGGTGTGGACTTCGATGAAGCCATCAGCCGATGGGCCTTGGTTGATTTTCTGGAGACCCACCCTCAGGAAGACCTCAGCCCTTTCGCCCTGCCCCGACTTCGCGTGGCCTCTGAGGATGCCAAGATTGCTCTCTCCGACCGAGACTCGGCACCCCTCTTCGTTCCCGCCCTGTCCACCTCCAACGCGGGTGGACGCGACCTCAGCATCGACCTGACCCGCGAGAGTTTGGAGGAACTCAGCCAACCTCTGCTGAACCAGTGCGTTTCTCGACTCTCCAAAGTGCTCCAAATGGCGGACGACAGACCCATCTCCAAAATTCTCATCATCGGTGGTCAGAGTCAGATGCCGCTTTTGCGCTCCGTCGTCCTCGAGGCCACTGAGGCTCAATTGGAAGAGAGCGCTCACCCTCTCACGAGTGTCGTCAGCGGAGCAGCCATCTATGCCGCCTCCTTGGGCGGCACGACCACGGTCGACTTGACCGAGCGACTCAACCTCGGGATTTCCATCGGACTTCCCGATGGCACCGTGCATCGACTTTTCGAATGCGGAACCCTCCTGCCTGCGCAGTGCAGCCGCCAGTTCACGACCCATCAAGACAACCAGAGTGCGATTCTTCTGGAACTCTTCCAGGGAAACGCGGAACTCATCCGACAGTGTGAGAGCCTGGGAAGCCTCTGCTTTGGGGGTCTTCGAGATGCGCCTGCAGGAGGCGTGCAACTCAGTGTGCGCTTCCAGCTCGACGAAGCCGGACGCCTTGCCATCCGAGCCATCGACCCCACCACTGGAGAACAAGTCGAGGCCCACCTGGAGACCCGTCAATTGGAGACGCCGGAGGATGCTGCTGAGGACTCACCCCCCGCGATTCCACCGCCCCTTCGCCTCCCACTCCCTGGCCTGGATGATGTGCACCAGACGCTGCTTGCCGAGCGAGAGACGGAAACAATTGCCCCGGAGATTCTGGAGACACACCAGGACACGCAGACTCAGGAATCGGCACCCCCTCCGCCGACTCTGAGCATGCCACCGCTTCCCCCGCTCGAGCGTCTCGAGGAGCCTGAGACGCCACACATCGTGCCTTCCACCGCTGCACCTTCGAACACCGTTCGACTCGGTGAAAACAAGCCCTACCCCAAGCATCTCGCTCTCCGAGACTGGATTCGAGATTTCTTCGGAGGACTTCTTGGCAACTGAACTTCGGCAGACTCTACGAGAAGACCTCCGCATTGTTTTGGTGAACCCTCTGTTTCCTGGCAACGTCGGGGCTACGGCCCGAGCCATGAAGAACATGGGGCTTCGGAGACTCGTTTTGGTCGCGCCCCCTGCCTTTGACATGGAACGTGCACGGTGGATGGCTGGTGGGGGAAAAGATGTCCTCGGAGAGGCACGAATTGTAGCCACGGTCGAGGAAGCCCTCGAAGGCTGCCAACTCGCCGTCGGGTGTACCGCACGAACGCGGAGGTGGAATTGGCCGGTTGTCACCCCCTCGGAACTGGCTCGAAAGGCCTTTGAGACGGAAGGCCCCACGGCAATTCTCTTTGGCCGTGAAGACTCGGGCTTGGAAAACGATGCGCTGGCTCGCTGCCAGCTTCTCCTCCAGATTCCAACTGACGGTGATCCCTCTCTCAATCTCAGTCAGGCCGTTCTGCTCGTCTGCTGGAACCTGTTCCAGGAGGCACTGAACCAGGGATGGCTTCCTGAGGAG
Source organism: Myxococcota bacterium (assembly GCA_036021505.1). Classification (GTDB taxonomy): domain Bacteria; phylum Myxococcota_A; class UBA796; order UBA796; family CAJQPC01; genus JAYXVV01. The sequence goes on from JAYXVV010000098.1 coordinate 8,799, forward strand.
GAAACCCGTCAGGGAAAGCGCTCCGGAGGTCCAAAGAAAGGACTCAAGAGACGATCCTCGGTGGATCAGAAGCCCGCGGATCTCCCGCTGCAGCAGCGTGTGGTTGAAGAGACGCTCGATCTTCTCGGGCGCACACCCTACCTGGCCTCAAAGAGCCGAGAGCAGGTTGCCGTGCAGCTCAGTCAGTTCCTGCAACGCCTGGCACCCTCGGAGGTCGAGACCGACATTCTGCGGGGAATGCTTCGGAAGACCCGTTGGACTCTGGACAACCCCGACAAACTCAAGAGGGACTGAGTCCTACAGTCCGCTGAGCGCCGACCGCGCCACTTCCGTGAACTCGGGATGATCCTCAAAGTCGCGAATGACGGCCTCGAACTGGTCCGCCGCGCGTGAGGATTCTCCTGCGGCCAGCAGACCTCGGGCCCAGCCGACCCCTGCCTGTGCCTGAAAGAAACGATCCGCGTCGGACCCCGCAACTTCCTGAAAGAGTGCAATTGCGGCATCGTGATTCCCCTCTTGGAGGGCGATGTCCGCGAGCCCAAGCGTCGCTTGCGCCTTGGCTTCCTCGTGCCCGCCAAACGTTGACAGGAGCTGCTGCCAACGATCCCGAGCCTCCGCTGTCCGTCCCAGGCCCAGTTCAGAGGCCACCTGTGCCTGAACCACAGATGCTGCCCACGCAGGGCCGAGACCGCCGGTTTCCGCAGCATCCAAGAGTTCCAGCGCCTTCTCGAAATTGCCTTTTTCCTGATAGACGGCAGCCATTCCCATTTTGGATTGCAGGATGACTTCCGGGTCCGAACTCGTCGCGGAGACTTCACGGAGCGCAAAGAAAGCGTCATCGTGTTTCCCTTGCTCCGCGAGGATACTCGCAGCGTTCAACTTTGCCCAATCCCTCTGACTGACGTCTGAGGCCAACTGAGCGACCTGAGCAAACAGCCCGCGTGCAAGCTCCAAATCCCCGTTCGCTCGGGCCACATTGGCGAGTCCATTCTTGGAGGCTGTGAGCGCAGCAGGATGCTCTGGGAACCGCTCTTGGATTGCCTCGTAGGTCGCTCTCGCTGCCTCCGCATCATCCTGCTCCCACTGGACCTGTGCAAGCTGCTCCAATCGCCAGACTTCAGAGCCCACGTCCTGTACCTCCAAGCCTTTGTAACGCTCGACGGCCTGCTTCAAATTTCCGCGAGTCCTGTCGATTTGCGCGAGCCCCATCTCCACCTCAAAACGGGTGTCCGTGAGATCGCCGTACTCCTCGAGTACTCTCTCGTAGGTGGACTGCGCTTCATCCAGTCCTCCTCGCTGGGCCTGCACTTGGGCCACGGAAAGAACCATAGCGGCTTGGGTGGGTCGATCGGTGACTCGACCTTCCAACTCCCGATACAAGGCAATCGCCTCCTCGAATTCCCCGTTGTTGGCACGGCTTTGTGCGAGCTCGAGCTGAGCGACCATCCGCGCATCTTCATCGTCACCAGCAACATTCATCAACTGCGCAGAGAGGGCTTCCGCCTCCGACTCCCTTCCGAGGTCTTGGAGCGCATGTATGCGGAGCTGAAGCAGATTGACCTGAAGACTCTCCGATCGCGCCATGGCTTCCGTCTCGGTAGCCGTCTCAAGCGCATTCAGGGGCTCCCCCAAGGCCAACTGAACGCGGCCCAAGCCCAAACCCGCCTCAATGCGTCGCTCGAGGGGCAGAGTGGTTCGACCACGAATTGACGCATACGCCTCCAACGCTCCGGGGAGATCGCCTGCCGCCTCTCGCAGCTCTCCGAGTGCGAACTCCACCTCCGCACGCCTTGCGGGGGTATTGGCCTCCAAGAGAAGGGCCTCGTAGAGCCCCTGTGCTTGCTCATTGTCTCCCCGACGAACCAAAATTCCTGCCATGTCCAGACGCGCATCAAACGCTGCCTCGTGTCCATCCGGGAGGGTGTCCAAAAACCGCTGGTAGAACACCATCGCGTCTTGATCTCGGCCCGCATCCAAATAGGCGAGGGCAAGCCGCTCCAGACCTGCGGCCCTCAAGGCCGGATCCGAAGCATTCTCCACGACATGGCGGTAGAGGGATCGGGCCTTCTCGTGGTCCCCAAGGGTCTCCGCCACCCGTGCCAACCCCAGCCTGGCCAAAGGTCCCGCCTCGGGGTGATCACCGTCCGTCTCCAACATCGAAGTGAACCCTGACTCGGCTTCACGAATCCGCCCGCCTTGGAGTAAGGCGTCCGAAATGGAGGCCTGAAGAACCACCCGCTCGTCGCTACTTTGGGCCGATTCCAGCAGGGAGCGATAGGCACGGACGGCCTCCGGATAGCGGGCCTCCGCAACCAGGATCTGGGCCAGAAGGGTCTTCGCCGATTCCTCGGCATCCGGAACCTCTTTGAACTCCGTCACAACCCGCTCCGCGATGCCGCGCGCCTCTTCCGTGTCTCCGATCTCCAGTGCCACCTGCGCGTTTCCGAGAAGCGCCTGTGCTGCAAGCTCTGGCTCTCCGCCAGAGACCATCTCGGCGAGGACGCTGTCGGCATCTTCAGAACCGCTTCGCAACAAGGCATTTGCGAGCGCAACCCGAGCCGCCTCAACCGCGTCTTGATCCACGCCCTCGAGTTCAAGGACAGCGCGGTAGGAGGCCGTGGCGACATCAAGGCTGCCCTGCTCTTCTGCCACTTGACCCCGAAGGAGCTGAGCTCGAGCCAACACCCCTGTCTCTGCGCCCCGCTCAAGGAGTTCTTCCAAGAGCAGCTGCGCTTCCTGAGACTGTCCCTGCCGTGCTGTCAACCTGGCCATAGAGAGAAGCATCTGCCCATCCAGATCACGATACTCTGGGTAGCGCCGTTTCAACTCTTTGTAGATCTCCAGAGATTGGAGCTGCAGACCCTGCTGCTCGAAGAGAGAAGCCTCCAGCACCATCAACTCTGCACGCTGTTTGTCCTCGAGGGGAAATTCCGAGATTCGTGCAACCGCTTCCTGGGCCTCCTCGTAGCGTCCCCGGGAAGCCAGCAGCTCCGCCATTGCTTTGTTGACCCGAAGCACCACGGTGGGGTTGCTGCCGAAACGCTCCAACACATCCTCGTGAATCTGCAGGGCTCTCTCTGGAAATCCCAGGGCCGCTGTGGCCTCCGAGAGCTGCACCAGTGCACGGGCCGTCAGATCGGTGCTCAGGTCGTCGCGCTGCACCATCTCCTCAAGAGCCGCTACTTGGCCATCAATGTCGCCAGATGCGCCCAGAGCCGCGGCCAGTCGGAGTGCCACCTCGCCCTGGTCCACAGCCTCAACTGAAATTTCTTGGGCACGCTGCAGGTAGCCAACCGCTTCATTGAAGCGCTTGGCCTCCGACATCAGCGCAGCCATTTCGTAGAGGAAGATGAGGCGCTCACTCGTGACCTCGCTGCGATCAAAGAGCGCCTCGTAGCGCTCCACTGCAGCCTCGAGATCCCCCTTGGACGCATCCTCCATCGCGCGCCCTTCCATCTCCTCGTCGGAAAGATTTCCGGGTCCAACGTATTGAACCACCAAGAATCCACCCATGCCCAAAAGCAGGACCAAGATGACCAATCGAGCAATGCGGGGGGCTCGCTTTTCTTTTTCACTGAACCAGCGCAGCCAGTGCAGGGACAAGGCATTGACCCGCGCACCACGGGCTTCCAGCGCAGCCATCTCTGCTCCAGACAGGCCCAGAGCGCCCTCGGCCTCAAGTCCCTGTACTTTGGCATCGGTGAGCCTCGCTCCCACCAGATCCGTCTGCTCCAGAACAGCAAAAGACAGATCCGTGTCCTGAAAATCAACCTGAGAGACCCGTGCGGCGGAGAGGTCCGTGTTGCTGAAGTCTGAACCTCGAAACACCGCCCCTCGGAGATCCGCTCCAACCCACCGAGAAGACGCTGCGTTCATTCCAGAAAAAATCGCCTCTGTCGATCGGACATCGTCGAAAACCGCCTCCACAGCAGTGGCGTCCTTGAGGTTTGCTCCGACCAGTCGGCAGCGATCCAGACGCGCACCATCCAGCTGGGCACCCTCGAGATTGGCGCCCTCCAGATCGGCCCCTTGGAGCTGGGCATTTCTGAGATCAATTCCGCGCAGGTCACGCCCAGCAAGCTTTGCGCCGCGGAGTTGACCACCCTCCAAGTTGGCTCCTGGCCCAAGCTTCTCGAGATCTCCTCGACGCTGGGCGCGAACGTCTTTCTGAGCACGAAACCGCCAGATCGCCGCTGCCGCACCCACCGCAGGAAGCAGAATGGCTCCTACCTTGGCACCTCCCAGCCAAAAACCCCCGACAACGAGCAGCCCGCCGCCGGCTTGAAGCGTGCGAACCGGAAGCTCACGTGGGGTCTCGCTGCCGGACATCGAGGCAACTTTTTCAGCACGACGGGCCCTCCACTGGGCAAACCAACTTCCGACACGGGCTCCCGATTCTGTGAATTGGAGAGCAACGGGTGAATCGAGGGCCACCCCCCGCAGACTGGCCCCCTTTGCCCGAATGCCCCTCAACTCCGAGCGCTGAAAGTCGGGTTTGACAAGCTGGGCTGAGGTGAAGTTGGCCTCGCTGAAGTCGGCGTCTTGTGCCTCCACGAACTGAAATACGGCGCCAGTGAAGTCGGCCTGCCCAAAGTCGGCCTGCGACAACTGGGCCTCATCGAGAACCCAAGCATGTGCCTTCAGAGAACGGGCACTGAGACCCCGTCCCCCAACCTGCACCCAGCGGCTGCGGTCCAAGACCGCCCTGTCCATGTTCGCCTCGTCAAGGCGAACATTCCCGAGCTCCGTACCCTTGAGGTTGGCCTCGGAGAGGTCGGCACCCGCAAAGTTGACCTCCTCTCCCCGCGCAGACTCAAATGTTGCTCCCTGAAGTTGGCACCGCTCAAAGACACATCCATCAATCTCCGCCCCTGAAAAATCTGCATCCTGGAGCTGAGAATTGGAAAAATTGACACCGTTGAGGACCGCATCCGCAAACTTGATGCCGCGCAAATCGCGCCCCTCCAGAGAGACCTTCCGCAAAACCACCCCGCTCAGGTCCTGGCCTGAAAGGGTGACGGCGTCCAATTCCTCCTGCGATGGCCTCTTGTTTTGAATCACTTGTTTACGATCCACATAAACATGATATCTGGCCGCGCTGGCACGGACCTTGCTTTCAAGGATTCCAGACTGAGTTGCGAAAAGCCTTCCCAGGGATAGGGGTACATTGGTATCTTGACACGTCGAGACACCTCTCACCCCCCCTCCTCGAGAAGCCCTTCTCGTGGCTCCCAGCCCCAAGGAGCCCCCATCATGGACAAGATTGTCATCCGCGGCGGACGCCCATTGAATGGTTTCGTCCCCATCGCTGGCGCAAAGAATGCAGCGCTTCCCATCCTCATGGCCACGTTGGTCGCCCCTGGCCGTCACCGGTTGGTCAACGTGCCCGAGCTTGTCGATGTCTCGACGACACTCAGCCTGCTTGGGCGCCTTGGATGCCCCTCGCTGGTCAATCCCGGCTCTGTCCAACTGGACACCACCCGGATCAGCTTCAACGAGGCACCCTACGACCTCGTTCGACGGATGAGAGCCTCAGTGCTCGCACTGGGGCCGCTTCTGGCACGCTGTGGTGAAGCCAAAGTCTCGCTGCCAGGAGGCTGTGCCATTGGCATGCGTCCTATTGATCAGCATCTGAAAGGCATGGAAGCCTTGGGGGCTGAGTTTGTCCTCCAAGATGGCTATGTGCACGGCCAGGCCAAAAAGTTGATTGGGAACCGAATTCCGCTCGATGTCCCTACCGTCACAGGAACAGAAAACATCCTCATGGCCGCGGTTCTGGCAGAGGGAGAGAGCCAAATCGAGAACGCCGCGCGCGAGCCCGAGATTGTCGATCTCGCCAACTTCCTGAACGCCTGTGGGGCCAAGATTGAGGGAGCCGGTACCGATACGCTCCGGGTGCAAGGCGTGAGTTCACTCGCTCCTGCAGCCGAGGCCTACTCCATCCTCCCCGACCGAATCGAGGCAGCCACCTACCTGATTGCTGGGGCCATCACCGGAGGCGACCTCACAATCACCGATGCCAATCCTGAGGACTTGATTCCCGTGATCGCAAAGCTTCGCGAGGCAGGCTGTTTGGTCGACATTGACGACCGCTCCGTTCGAATTCGTCGAGAGGGCCCCATCCGCTCGGTGGACATCGATACTGAGCCCCACCCGGGATTCCCAACCGATGTGCAAGCCCAATTCATGGCCCTCATGACTCTTGGTTCAGGCTGCGCCGAAATTCGGGAGAACATCTTCGAGAACCGCTTCATGCATGTTCCCGAGTTGGGACGAATGGGAGCCAACATCGCTGTAGAAGGCAACACGGCTCGTGTGACTGGCGTCGAGGAACTTGCTGGTGCCACGGTGATGGCAACCGACCTGCGTGCCTCGGCCTCGTTGGTTCTGGCAGGACTCTCGACTCCTGCAACCACCCAGGTCCTGCGCCTTTACCACCTCGACCGAGGTTACGAGCGGTTGGTTGAGAAACTTTTGGCGATTGGGGCCGATGTCGCCCGCGTGCCCCAAGAGCGAGACGAGTTCGGAAAATCCCAACGCCTGTCCGCAGTGGGTTAGTCTCGAAGAGCACAGTTTCGAGCCGAGCCCCACATGTCGATTCCGAAGTCAGTCATTGCGGAAATTCGCGAACGCGTCGACCTCAATGAGCTTGTGGGCCGGTACGTCCGCTTGAAGCCACGGGGCGGCGCGATGATTGGCCTGTGCCCTTTTCATCAAGAAAAGACTCCCAGCTTCAATGTGAACAATGCCCAGAAGTTCTACTACTGCTTCGGGTGTCAGGCTTCAGGTGATGCCTACAAGTTTTTGATGGAGATGGAGGGGCTGAACTTTGCGGAGGCGGTGAAGGAGCTTGGGGACTCGGTCGGAGTCAAAGTCGAGGAGCGTGAACTGACGCGGGAGGAGAAACTCACGATCCAGCGCAAAGCGACCCTGCATGATGTGAACAAGGCCGCAGCAGATTGGTTTCACGAGCAGCTTTTCATTTCGCCCGAGGCGGAACTTGCCCGAAGCACGCTCAAAAAGCGAGGAATTCGGGAGGAGACGGCCCGAAGAAGTCGCTTGGGTTTCGCGCCGGATTCCTACGACGCATTCATCAATGCCATGCACAAAAAGGGGTTTCGAGAAGAACTCTTGGTTCGAGCGGCGCTGGCAAAGCGCAAAAGTGGAAACCGTGCCTATGCCGCCTTTCGGAACCGGATCATGTTTCCAATTTTTGATCTCAAAGGGCGGCCCATCGCATTCGGCGGTCGAGCCTTGTCCGATTCCGATCCTGCCAAATACCTCAACTCGGCAAGCTACGAACTCTACGACAAATCCAAAGAGCTCTATGGACTCAACTGGGCAAAAAATGCGATCAATCGAAAGAATCGCATCCTCGTTGTTGAGGGGTACTTCGATGTGCTCTCCCTCCACCAGGCGGGCTTCGAAGAGGCTGTGGCTTCCTGTGGCACCGCACTTCGAACTTCACACCTCCGGTCGGTAAAGAGCCTCGCCTCGACCGCATTCGCTCTCTTCGACGGCGACGAGGCGGGCATGAGAGCCGCGGAGAAGTCTCTGGACGTCTTTCTGGAGGCTGGACTGGAAGGGCGCTACCTCACCCTACCGGATGGGCAGGACCCCGACGACTTCATCCAGGACAAAGGCGCTGAAGCCTTTCAAGCCGCCCTCGACAAATCGATCCCGCTTCTCGAGTTTGTGATTCAGCGCACGGCTCTCCGCCACGGCAGTGGAGCCCAGGGGCAGCGAAATGCATTGAATGAGCTGCTTCCACTCCTCCGCAAGGTGGACGGCGTCCTGCAGGCGAGCTTGGTGCTTCGCAGTTCCGACCTCCTCCGGATCCCAGAGGAGGCGATTCGAAAGGCGCTCGGACGCCCGACTCAACCGATGGAACCGGGCGTCTCCGGAGACAGCCTCCGACCAGCGTGGAAGACCAACGTCAGCCTCAACCATCTTTTCTGGCTCCTGATTCATCACAATGCTGCGGTCGTTCCCATCTTTCAGGGCGCTCATCCTGTTTTCCCCAGCATCGACCTCTCTGAACTCTTCGAGGTAGAGGCCGTCCAACAGGCCCTCCAGCACTTGATTGACGGCAATCCAGTTGCCGGGGTGATCGCCGCCACCGACGATGCTTTCCTGAAAAAAATTCTGGCCAAAGCCACTGCCACGGATGGGCTCTACACTCATGAAAAAGCCTTTCATGCGGTGACCCAACATGTGGCGAAGCTCCACGTGGCCACCGTCGAGTCCAAGATTCAGCACCTTCACTTGAAGCTCAGTCAACTCGATCCCCAGAGCGACGAGTTCAGCCAAGTCTTTGAGGAACGCTTTCTGCTCCAAAAGCGACTTGCAACGCTGAACAAAACCAGCTCGACCAGCTCAGTTTCTTCGGCGGTAAAACCCTGAAAAGATCGGCTTTTTACCAATAAGACCAAGAAATATTTGCGAGTTGCCCCACAACGGGACAAGCTAAACATGCCCCTCCTGTGGTATTCCTCCCCGTTTTGGTTTTCTACAGGACCGCTGTGCTGAGCGGGCGGCGGGTAGTGCGCGCTCATTTGCTGGTTGAAGAAGAAGAGGACGCGGAATGCTAAAAGATAAGGACCTCACCGAGATCCAAACCCTCATCAATATGGGGAAACAACGCGGATACGTCACCTACGAGGAGATGAACTCCGTCTTGCCCACGCACCTGGTGTCACCCGGTGAAATCGACGACGTGATGATCATGTTCTCGTCGATGGACATTGACGTGGTCAACCGGGCAAAGAAACAGGCCGAGCAGGCCCGACGTGGTGGTGCCACACCCGGTCAAGAGGAGGCTGCTGCCGCTGCCGCTGCCGCTCAGGCCAAGTCCAATGACCCGGTACGGATGTACCTCCGAAAGATGGGCACCGTCTCGCTTCTTTCCCGGGAGGGAGAGATCGAAATCGCCAAACGCATCGAGGTTGGCGAACACATCATAAAACGCGCCCTGTTGACCTCCTCGATCGCGGTTGCCGGCCTCGAGGAGATGATTGAGGAGGAAGAAGAACGGGCTCGACGCGCTGCGCGAAACGGTAAACGTCCTCGAAAGAGTCGCACCGACCAGGTGGAGCTTCTCAAGACCTCTTACGAGTTGGCCAAGGTTCTCCACAGCCGCAGAGAAGACCTCAAGAAAGAGCTGCGCCGAGCCAAATCCAAGAAGAAACAGCGCGGCTTTGAAGACCTTCTCCTCTCCAACGAGGAAGCGATGCTCAACCTCATGGAAGAGCTGGAGATCCCGCGAATCCGGTTGTCCCAGTGGTCCCACGAGGTCCGTACAGCATGGCAGGAGGTGGCCACCTACGAAGCACGCATCGCACGCGTTGCTCGCGAAGCAAAGGTTCCAGTCAAGGACCTCCGCCGCATGATCCGACGAGTCCGCCGTACTCCCGACAAAGGGGGAGACGATGTGGTGGCGGAGACCGGTATTTCGATTGAAAAGTGGGCTGAGTTTGACTCCCGTGTCCGACGGGAACTCCGAAAGATTCGCAAGGTCGAGGTGAGCCTCGGCATGGAACGCGACTCCATGCAGGAGGTTGCCCGAGAGACCAAGCGCGGCGAACACATGGCCGAGCAGGCCAAAGGAGAGCTCGTCGAGGCCAACCTCCGGTTGGTGGTCTCCATTGCCAAGAAGTACACCAATCGAGGCCTGCAGTTCCTAGACCTCATTCAAGAGGGCAACATTGGCCTCATGAAAGCCGTCGAGAAGTTCGAGTACCAGCGTGGTTACAAGTTCTCGACCTACGCCACCTGGTGGATTCGTCAAGCCATCACTCGAGCCATCGCTGACCAGGCCCGAACGATTCGCATCCCCGTCCACATGATCGAGACCATCAACAAGGTGGTTCGAACCAGCCGCTACCTTGTCCAGGAGCTGGACCGTGACCCGACTCCTGAGGAGATCGCGGAAAAGATGGAGATGCCTGTCGAGCGGGTTCGCAAGATCCTCAAGATCGCCAAGGAACCCATCTCCCTCGAGACCCCCATCGGTGAGGAGGACGACTCCCATCTCGGTGACTTTATTGAGGACAAGAACCTTCTCGATCCCGGTGAGACCTTCGTGAACAAGAACCTCGCTGAACAGACACGAAAGGTGCTGGCAACCCTCACTCCTCGCGAAGAGCGAGTGCTGCGGATGCGCTTTGGCATTGGTCGCGATTCCGACCACACCCTGGAGCAGGTCGGCCAGGACTTCGAGGTGACTCGCGAACGGATTCGGCAGATTGAGGCAAAGGCTCTTCGAAAGCTGCGCCACCCCAGCCGATCGAAACGTCTGCGGAGCTTCATCGAAACCTGATCGATTTTGCGGAGTGTCCGCAAAACAGAAAAAGCGCTCCGTTTCCGGGGCGCTTTTTTTTCGTGCGATTCCCGCTGGGATTCGACTACTCGATGATCTTGAAGCTCGCCTTGATCGCGGTCTTCATGGCCATGTCCATTTCCTGGCCCTCAGCCTTCACATTCATGTTCATGGACAACTCCACCTCGCTGGTGGAGTCAACAGGATTCAGGTAGCCCGAGCGCATCCGGATATCGCCGGTTCCGGTGGAGTCAAAACTCGAAATCGAGACCTCGGCTCCGGGGGGCATGTCCGGCATTTCAGGGCTCATGTCCGCCAGAACCTGGGTCAAGGTGGACTTGATCACCGCATCTTCGCCGTCCCACGCCACCAACTCAGCACGGGTGTGCTGAACGAGATCCATCCCATTGCTCTGATCCCGCATCAGCGTCTCCCACACCGCGCCGGTGCCGATCGCCTCTGAGGGAACAGGGACCGAGGAATTGCCGAGCGAGTCGTTCATGCTCTGAAGCTGATCCACGATTTCCTTGCTTGCATTCGCCGGTGCCTCGAAACCGCCTTCCAGAACAAAGCCGGTGGCGCTCATCACCATTTCTCCACGGAGCCCCACAAGCTCCTGAAGAGTGGCTCGAAGCTCTCCTTCCATTCCCGCCATCATACCGGTGGCCACTCCCACATCAATGCCGGAGAGCGTGATGTTGCTCTTGATGTTTCCGTTCGGCAGGGTTTCAACCACCTCGGTGGTCATGTCGATCATCATGGTCGGGAGATCCATGTCCATCTCGCCCATCGGACCCATTCCCATGGACATCGAAATGTCCATGCTCATCCGATTGGACTCGGTGTGACCGGACTCCGCATTGAGACGCAGCTCTTTTTTCTCACCGTCTCCAGCATTCACCAGCGCAATCTCAACGGTGTCGAGTGGAGCGCACTCGATCCACTTTTCCTTGGCAAATCCACCGCTCGCATCCGTGCAAGCACTGCTGGTGGTCGAGGGTGCCTCACTTGAAGGGGCGGAGGCCTCGCTTGTGCTCGACTCTCCTCCGCCACAGGCGATGAGAGCAAGACCGAGGGTCAGGGAAGAAAATGAGCGTTGCATTCGGACTCCAGAGTTGTTGTTTTCCTCACTAACATCTCCAAAGAAAACGCACGTCAGCCGGATGAAAGGTTACAAGCTACCGGGGCCCATAGCTCAGCGGTTAGAGCACCCGGCTCATACCCGGAGGGTCCCAGGTTCGAATCCTGGTGGGCCCACCCCTCGGAACTTAGATGCATCCCGATACCGAGCACATTGTCGCACTGCACAAATGCGATCTCCGATGTGAGACGCTCCAAAAGGACATCCGATCGCTTCTGCAAGAAGTCGAGGGTGCTGCTCGACAGGTTCAGGATGCTGAATCACTGCTCTCAAAGGAGCAGGCTGCCCTCAGAGAGTTGCAGTCGAAAGAAGAGGCATGTACCCGACGCTACGAGCGCTACCTCGACAAGGCGGAGAACACCCGAAAGCTCTTGGAGAGCGGTCAAGCAAGCAACTACGAGGCGGCACAGACCCAACTCGAACAGTGCCTTGAAATCGCAGACAGCGAGGAAACCGCACTCTTGGAGCTGATGGAGGAAATCGAGGAGGCCAGTGAGCGGATCGCCTCTCGAGAACGCCAGCTGTCTCTGCGACAGGATCAGCATCAGAATCGTGTGGAAGCCCGCAACCAGCGGTTGCCCGCCCTCGAACAAGAGCTCGCATTGGCCCGCTCTCAACGGACCCGAAAGGCAGCGGACCTCAGGGAAGACCACTTGTCACTCTACGAACAGCTCCGGAAAAAACTCCGGCATGCGGTGTCCTCCATTCATGAGGATGCCTGCACTGCCTGCGGGATGGTGGTGTCCTCCATGCCTCTCGCAGAGCATCGTCGCGGGTCAGTTGTCCACCGATGCCGGAACTGTGGAAGATTCTTGGGTGAGTTCCTCTAAAGAGGGCAGCCAAAAAAAATCGAGCGATCGAAAAAAAGATCTTGGCAACACCAGACTCACCCGGTATAACGCCACCGTCGCAATGATTGCGCACTACATCGGAGGATGCCATGAAGGCCATCAACACTATTCTGGGCGTGTCCCTAATTGCTTCTGTACCTGCTTTTGCCCAGGAGGGCGGCGGACTGAGCGATGCTGAAACTTCTTTCACGGGCGCTGTGATGCTGACCGGTGACATCGACGTCACCTTCGACAGCTTCGACGAGGGCCGCAAGGGCGACGCCAACCACGACGCCTACGCCTACTTTGTTGGCAACACCTTGTACGCCGGCACCGAAGACGACCATGGAAACACTCTCGACTCCATCGTCGAGTTCTTCTGGTTCGAGTCGTCCATCGACCGCGGTTCCGACTTCTACGTCACCGTCATCAAAACCCGCGTGACCCCGAACGTGAGCGACTGGTGGTACCTGATTACTGGCGACGAGCCCGTCCTCGACGTGCAAGCCACGACCGACCTGAGCGCTGAGGTCGGAGGCTTCCGCTGGGACTGGTCGATTCCTTTCGAGAACTACGGCATTGACTCCTACGGTGAAGCAACGCTCACCAACGAGTACGGCCTGTCCTCAGGGTCCGAGGGAGCCATGCTCTACGCCGAGACCATCGATGAAGACGGCTTGAAGGCTGCAGCAAATGTGCAGACCAAGGGCTACATGAACTCTCAGTACACCCTCCGCACCCAGTATCAGGTCACCCTCTACCGCTGGGATGTGAAGGTGCACGGCACCCCTGGTGAGATGAGCTGGAAGATGACGCTCAACACCAATGACCGCACCAAGGAATCGGCCTACCACGAGTACTTCCTCGTGTCTCAGGTCAAGGTGGACGAGCCTTTCGTCATCGAGACCCTCGATGTGGCCTCCGCTCTCGACCAGTGGTGGTGGGGCTGGTGGGACGAGATCGGTGTGAGCATCAACAACCTCACCCTCATGCGTCCTGAGTACCAAGGAAACAGCGAGGATGTCGTCGAGGACGAAGAGGAAGAGGACGAGGCTGCGGACACTGGAGCACCGATCATCGACACGGATGCGGGTGATGAAGACGAGGAAGAAGAGTACGTCGAGGACACCGGAAGCTACGAGATTGATCCCGGAGCGGACGAGACTGAGGACGCTGGCTGGTTCAACTGCGCCACCGCTCCTGCCTCGAACAAGGCCATGTGGCCCCTCGGTCTGGCAGCCATCCTGCTCGGTGCTCGGCGACGACAGACTCGTCGCTAAGCCGACAATCTGATACACCTTTCCCCGGTTGGAGAGGTCCAGACGTTCGCCGGCGGCATCCGTCGTCGGAGGAAAGTCCGGGCACCACAGGGCACGGTGCCGGGTAACCCCCGGTCGCGGTGACGCGGAGGAAAGCGCAACAGAAAGCAAACCGCCAAAAGGCCGACCTCAACACGGGGTCGGCCTTTTTCGGGACCTGACCATACCCACTCTCTAAAATTTAGGGACAAGGGGATGGAAAAGCCCGGCAGGCCTCTCATGAGGCTTGGGTAAGGTCGAAACGGTGGTGTAAGAGACCACCGGCGGCTCTGGCAACAGGGTCGGCCAGGTATACCCCATCGGGTGCAAGGCCAAATGCGGAGAGGGCGGCCCGTCCTGCTCCCGGGTAGGCTGCTCGAGCCTGGCGGTAACGTCAGGCCTAGACGAATGAACGTCACCTGTGTAGCGGCAACAAAATACAGGAACAGAACCCGGCTTACGGACCTCTCCAACCTTCCTTTTCTGGCATCATCTCGCGAATCCGATAGCCTCATGGTGGAGGTTGTATGGCCTACGATCGCGACGCGATGGATTACCACGCGAATGGACGACCCGGAAAACTCGAGGTTGTCGCTACCAAACCCCTTTTGACACAGCGAGATCTCTCCATGGCGTACACGCCTGGAGTGGCGGACCCCTGCCGCGCGATTGCTGCCAACCCCGACGACGTGTTCCAGTACACCTCAAAGGGGAACTTGGTGGCGGTCGTCACCAACGGGACCGCCGTTCTGGGTCTCGGAGACATTGGTCCCATGGCTGCTAAGCCCGTGATGGAGGGCAAGGCCAATCTCTTCAAAAAGTTCGCTGACATCGATGTCTTCGACATCGAACTGGACTGCTCCGATCCGGATGCAGTCGTCGAGGCCGTCAAAGCCATGGCCCCCACCTTTGGTGGAATCAATCTGGAGGACATCAAGTCTCCCGACTGCTTCTACGTCGAGCGCCGCCTGCGTGAGGAATTGGATATTCCTGTCTTTCACGACGACCAGCACGGTACCGCGATCATTGCCTCGGCAGCCCTGCTGAACGCACTCGAAGTGGCAGAAAAAGAGATCCATGAGGTGAAGTGTGTCTTCTCGGGTGCAGGCGCCGCAGCCATTGCCACTGCGCTTCTCTTTGAGTCACTCGGCATGCCCAAGAAAAACATTTGGGTGTGCGATTCCAAGGGAATGATCCGAATCGGTCGTGAAGATGAGTACACGGAGGAGTCCGCTTATTTCGCCCAGGAGACGGAGATGACGACCTTGACGGAAGTCATGGTCGACGCGGATGTGTTTATCGGCCTCTCCGTGGGTGGGGTGGTCAGCAAAGAAATGGCGCAGAGTATGGGAAAGAGACCCATTCTGTTCGCGATGGCCAACCCCGACCCCGAAATTCTCCCCGGAGATGCCCGTGAAGCCTGTCCGGATGCCATCATTGCAACCGGCCGCTCCGACTTCCCCAACCAGATCAACAATGTTCTCGGCTTCCCCTTCGTGTTTCGAGGCGCTCTCGACTGCCGAGCCAAAGGTGTCTCCGAGGAGATGAAGGTTGCGGCCGTGCGAGGGCTGGCGGGCCTCGCCAAGGAAGAGGTGCCGGAGTCGGTACTCCGAGCTTATGGACTCGAGAATCTCGCTTTCGGACCCGACTACCTCATTCCAAAGCCCTTTGACTCTCGCGTCCTGACCTGGGTGGCTCCTGCCGTGGCTGAAGCTGCTGCCCAATCCGGCATGGCTCGAGAGCCCATTGCCGACCTCCAGGCCTACCGCCAGAACCTTGAGACCTTCATCGAGCGAAGCCGAGAGTTCTTAAGACCTCTGATGAACCGGGCTCGCAATTCGAAGAAGCGGATCGTTTTTCCCGATGGAACCAACCCCAAGATCCTCCGTGCTGCTGAGACCCTGGTCAAAGAGGGCATCTGCACCCCAGTACTTCTCGGTCCGGAGTGGAAGGTGCTCTCGCGAGCCGAGCAAGGGAACATCAATCTCTCCGGCATAGAGGTGATGGAGGTTGAGGGCAACGCGCGATTCGACCAGCTCGCCCAGACACTTTGGGAGGACCGCTGCCGCAAAGGCTTCACCCTCCAGAAAGCGCGTCAACGGCTGATGAGCCCCACCTGGTTCGGCATGATGCTCGTCAAAGAGGGCATCGCCGATGGTTTGGTTGGCGGCCTGATGACCCCGTATGCCGACACTGTCCGACCGGCACTGACGGTACTTGGGCGCAACCCAACCGTTCAGGTGACCTCTGGCGTCTACGTCATGTTGATGAAAGAGCGGACGATGTTCTTCGGGGACTGCACCGTCAATGTGGATCCCGATGCGGAAACCCTTGCCCAGATCGCGATCAACACTGCTGGTGTCGCTCAGTCCTTTGGCGTCACGCCCAAGGTTGCCATGCTCTCCTTCTCCGACTTCGGTGATCATCGGGAAATGAGCCAAGTGGCGAAGGTTCGACGGGCGATCGAAATCATTCGGGAACGTGCACCCGACCTCACCGTCGACGGCGAGGTCCAAGCCGACACGGCCGTAAGCCCGCAGCGGGCGGAAGAGCTGTTTCCCTTCTCGCCGCTCAAGGGGGAGGCCAACGTCCTGATCTTCCCCAACCTGTCGGCCGGAAACATCTCCTACAAGCTCCTCTCCCAGCTGGGAGGCGCCACAGCCATTGGTCCACTGCTCGTGGGCATCAACAAACCGGTCAACGCACTCGCGCTGGGTTCGGACGTCAAGGACATCGTCAACATCACAGCATTGACCGTGACCCAAGCTCTGAAGCAGTAGCCGATTCAGGGATCTCAGTAGGCCACTGTCGCTCGGCCCAGGGCCAGCTCAAGGCCTCGGACTGCGTGGGACGCATCGCCCACGATGTCGAGGTAGAGCTGCTCATTGCCCTCACGCAGGGTTTCTAAGTTGTCCATGGCACCCGTCCGCTTCAGCTGCTTCGCCGTCTCAACCAAGACGCGCACGGCTTCCCCCATGGCAACCTGCTGAGACTCCGTCGGCTCAAAAAGCTTCATCGCAGCCATTTTGTGAACACTCTCAAGCCAGTGCCCCACGAACTTCAGCTGCTGCACCGTAATGACCAGTTCTTGGGTCGGATGCTGTTGAACTGCAGTCTTGTACACCTGCAGTTCTCTCGGAAACCGCCAGAACAGCAGCTCGACCTGTGCGGCCATCTTCTGCCGATCCGTAGCCGAACCAAAACCCTTTCCCACCAAGTAGGCTGCCCCTTGCAGCATGTGCGACCCGCCACAGGTGTAGCCAAAGATTCCTTTGCCGTCCTTTCGAAATTCCCCTCCCTGGGTCATCCACTGAAACAGCGTTTGTGACTCCATCGTGAGAACATGGACCAAGAAGCTTGTGAGTTGGTTGAGCTCCTGGGTCTTTCCTTGGTTCACCCAACTCAAGTCTGGGGGAGCATACGTTGCAATCGCCTGGAGGCCCCAGGGCATGTCATTCGGGCTGGTGAAGGAGGAGCCACCTGTCGACAGGTCCAGGTAGGTGCCCAAGACGGTGTCGAAGTAGAGCTTCCCCAACTGATGCGATTCCCCTTCTACCGTCACCAGAGTGTCGAGACGAACTCCTGTCTCTGCCAGGGCTTTCATCACCAAATCTGTGTGCGGCTCCACCCGGATCTCTTGGCCGTTCGGCCCAGTGGCGCTTCGAGGGAAGGCGATCAAGGCGTGTCCTTCCGTCTCAACATTCTCTGCAAACCCCTCGAACAGTCCATCGACCGCTGTTTTTCCGTTGGAGAGTTGAAGCCCCTCTCCAAGCGCCAAGAGCCCGTGGGCAATGGCCCAGGGATTGTGGGGGTCGGCGGTTTCCTCAGCGACCAAACGCTTCAAGGCCTTGAGCGCCGACTCAATTTCTGCGTCGGCCACTACAGGGTTCGGCGTCGTCGCTTGGCGCTCCGGAAGGACAACCCGCGGGAGATCGGAGGGCTGAAGGGACGAGGTCTCCGCCTCCAAGTCAGCCTGCATGGGGACCCGTCCCGGAGCTTGCTCAGCGGGAGAAACGACTTCTGAAGGCGTTGTTGCAGGGGGCTCTGATTCCCCTGAGCAGGCCACCAGAAGCAGGAGAACAAGTCTCATTCCTCGGCTTCCAAGGCATCCAGCCGCGCCTGTTCTGCATCGAGACGAAGGATGCGATCCCGGTCCACCACGTACACGTAGTTTTCAAAGACGGCAATACGAGGGTGGATGAGGTCCACGTCAGACAACTTGAGTTTGAGGAGCTGTTTCTTCAGCTTTTTATCGTACTTGTAGGCCCATCCCGTGTCTGTGACGAGCCAGATGTTCCGGTTCTCATCCACCGTGATGTCCATGTCCTCGTATCCACTCCCGAGTTGCTCACGGGAAAGGACCTCTCCGAAGCGGAATCCATCGAGGTCGTATCGGATCACGTCTCGGCCATAGACCATCATGAGGTAGTTCTTTGGCGCCACTTCAACGGCATTTGGAGCACCGTCCTCAAGCACTACACGCAGAACTTCCTCGCCGTCCATGGTGAACGCAGCCATGTCGCGGCCCATAATCACGTAGAGCCGCTCTTTCTTGGGAACGTAGGCGATGTAGCCCACGCCTCCGACACCCGCATTCACCTCGGAACGAAAATACAATCGCCATCCGATGAGTCCCCGGCCTTCCGCATCAAAAACCTGGACGCGACCGAGGGCATCCACAGCCGCAAAGCCCACGCCATCGTCCATGGGGATCAGGGCCACATCCAGAGGGGTAACGAACTGTCCTGGGGCATCTCCAGCCTGTGCACCCGAGACATAAAACGGCCGACCTGTGTCAAACCACTCACTGGTGATGCCCGCCTCTGGCCCCCACTGGCGCTCGGGCCGGCCGTCTGCGCTGAACCGCTGAATGCGGTTGTTTCCAATGTCCGCAACAAAAACATTGCCCTCGGGATCGACCTCGACCGGAACGGGCTCTCCGAAAGACTGCAGAGCCCCAAGCTCCCAGCCCGGCTCACCCCAGTATCGAATGTTTCGTCGAGGGCCTCCGATGTAGGACTGGTAGGCGTAAAAATACTGCACCAGATCCTGCATTTCGCTTTTCTTGTCTCCCGAGAGTCGAAGCATGGCCAGTTCAAGAGCAGGAATCGCATTGGGATCCTTGAGTTTTCGAATGGCATCCACGGCATCAAAATCCGGCCGAATGGCCGAGGCCAGGTAGCCAGCATCCACCAACTGGAGGGCCTTCCGTCGGATGTAATCCGCACCATCTCCTGCCCATCGCATCAAGATGTCCAGTTTCTCCTGGTCACCAAACTCAGCCTCGCGAATGGCATTGAAGGTGTCAATGACCTTGGTCTCATGGGCATCGTGAGCCCTGTCCGCTGAGGTGGACCGCACCCATTCCACCAAACGAGAAATGGCCTCTGCGCTCTCGTTGAAGTTGATTCCCACCTCGGCAATGAAGAGATCGGAGAAGACCATGCCCTCGTAGCGATCCTTCACCCGCACGCGAATCTTGCGAGCGCTGCCCTCGATGGGAATGTCGAGCCGATGCATGCGGTCCTCGAGCACGAGTTCTTTGGTCACGGGTTCTCCACGACCGCGCAACTCCACGACAATGGTTTTTGGACGCGCGTACTCCTTGAAGGACTTCTTTCCCTCACTCAGATTGCCGGGCCAAATCGAGACCTCACGAATGGCTTGGGTCTTGCCCAGATCAATTTCCAGCCACGTTTCGTCTTGCGACTCCCCCTCGCCCCACCCCGAGGCCATGAGGCCGTCCATCGCGAGCCGGGGCAGATGACGCACCCCCTCGTCATCCACAAAAGTAGACGATGCAACGGCACGACCTGCGGTCGCTGCATCAGCGGTTCCTGTCTGAAGGAGGAGTCCCAAAAGGAGTGCATTCATGGTGTGCTGTCCGTGCTGTAGGTCCAAAAGTAGGAAGGGGAGGTTCTAGCGGGGTGGGGAGGAAAATGCCAGGGAAACCCTGCGCTCCCTACGTGCTCTTTTCAACCCCGCAGGAAAAGGGACCCGTTCTGGAACGCCTCAGCATTTTCAGTTAGTCCTCACCCCATGCATCCCCAACTCCTCCCGCAGAACGTGGGATGGGTCGAGGTCATTGTCGGCTGCATGTTCAGCGGCAAGACCGAAGAGCTCATCCGACGAGTCCGACGCGCCCAGTACGCCAAACAACCCGTCGCTGTGATCAAGCCCGCGATCGATGTCCGCTACTCAGAAGACTCTGTAGGCTCTCATTCGGGACAACGTCTGCGCTCGTTCCAGGTTACCCGAGCCGCCCAGATTCCCGCATTGGTTGAGGACGCCATGGTGGTCGGAATCGACGAAGCGCAATTTTTGGACGACGAACTCGTGCAGGTCGTGGACCACCTCGCCAACAAGGGCAAGCGGGTGATCTGTGCCGGGCTGGACCTCGATTACCTCGGCCGTCCCTTTGGCCCGATGCCCGAACTTCTGGCCAGCGCGGAGTACATTCAAAAGATGCTCGCCATCTGTGTGGTCTGCGGCAACCCTGCGGATCGCTCTCAGAGGCTGGTCAATCGCGACACCCAGGTGCTCGTCGGAGAGAAAGAGGCCTACGAGGCACGCTGCCGACTGCATTGGGATCCGAACAATTTCGATCAGGACCAGGTCAGCCTACCATTTGGCAGGAATCTCGCCGATTCTGGACGAGAAGGCCCCGTTTAGCTTCCGCTTTTCACCCGGCACTTTGCACGGCCTTTACATGCCGTTAAGGTGTTTTTGTCCCTCTTCTGTCAGGCTTAGCCTGACGTGCAGCGGGAATGCTTTGCACCGCTTCAAAACCTCCCTACTCAAGGACGGAACCATTATGCGCACTCGACTCGGCCTCATCGGCCTTGCAGCCGCAGCCCTTGTTGCTTGCAACAAGCCCTCTGACTTCGATGGCGACGGGTTTACCGCCGATGTCGACTGCAACGACAACGATTCGGCAATCCATCCCGACGCTGCTGAAGTCTGTGACGGTGTGGACAACAACTGCGACAACAGCATCGATGGGGCTGACGCTGATGGGGCCCTCACCTTCTACGGCGACCAAGATGCCGACGGCTACGGCGGCATGGACATCTCCGTGACTCAGTGCGACATGCCGAGCGGCTTCGTCGACAACGCGGAGGACTGCAACGACGTCAACGCCGACATCAATCCCGATGGCGCAGAAGTGTGCGACGGTGCAGACAACGACTGTGACGGCCTGACCGACGATGAAGACGACTCCGTGGACACCTCAGGCTACTCCGCCTTCTACAGCGACGCCGATGGCGATGGCTACGGCAACATGGACATCAGTGTGGACGCCTGCAACGCGCCCTCCGGCTACACCGACAACGCAGAAGACTGCGACGACACCGACGCCACCGTCAGCCCTGAGAGCATCTGGTACTCCGATGTCGACGGAGACGGCTTTGGTTCCGAGACCTTCTCCATGCAGAGCTGTGACATGCCGTCGGGCTATGTCGACAACACAGAAGACTGCGACGACACCGATGCAGCCATCAACCCCGATGCCACCGAGATCTGCGATGGCGGCATCGACAACGACTGCGACACCCTCGCCGACGACGCTGATGACTCGATCGACACCTCCTCCTACAACACCTTCTACAGCGATGGCGACTCGGACGGGTACGGCGATGACTCCATGACGGTGACGCAGTGTGCCCTGCCCTCGGGCTACGCGGCCGAGGGAGGAGACTGCGACGACTCCGAGGCACTCGCCAACCCCGGCGGTACGGAAATCTGCGACGATGGCATCGACAACGACTGCTCCGGTGACGCGCCCGAGTGCGGTCTGCTGCCCGTCGGGAGTGCGACCGATGCAGCAATGACCCTCAGTGGCAGCAGCTCGGCTGGAAGCAACTGGGGCAAGTACCAGGGAATCGAGGCAGGCGATTTCAACAACGACGGTTTCACCGATATCGCCGTGAGCGACTACAGCTACAACTCTTACCGCGGTGGAGTCGAGTTCTTCTACGGTCCCTT
The DNA here is from genome assembly GCA_036021505.1 of Myxococcota bacterium. GTDB lineage: Bacteria > Myxococcota_A > UBA796 > UBA796 > CAJQPC01 > JAYXVV01. Next base: position 30,372 of record JAYXVV010000098.1, read on the forward strand.
GTCAAGCTCGCCCTCTCCCGTGACCCTCAGTGCCAACGACAGCACCTATTCTTACTCCGCCTACAACATGGCCGGCCTTGGCGATGTTGACGGAGACGGTGCAGACGACCTTCTGGTCGGGGCCAAATACGCCGACAACCAGACCTTCCAGGCAGGAGGTGCCTACATCGTGTCAGGGCCGACCTCGAGCGGATTCTACGAGGACGAAATGATTGCCTTCGCCAGTCCAGGAAACTGGGCGGAGACCTATTCCTATCTTGGAGAAGGCGTGGGTTCGCTCGGAGACATGAACGGCGACGGCTACGATGACTTTGCAGTCGGTGCCGACGGCTACGACGGCTTTGGCTACAGCAGCGGCGGCGCTGTCTTCTTCTACTTGGGTGCAGCCAGCACCAGCGGTACCCTTGACCCTCAGTTCGCACTCTACGGAGAGGCCTCCTACATGTACATGGGCGGCTTCCGACAGATTGACGGAGCGGGAGATGTCGACGGCGACGGC
>JAYXVV010000099.1:0-15002 GCA_036021505.1 Myxococcota bacterium
TGGAAGATTGTCTTCCACGGGTAGAGACCGGAAACGGAAATGTGCGCTTGGCCTACCGCTTGCTTGATGGTGGCGTACCCTTGGCCCTTCCGGTGCAGAGGGATGTCCAGGGGCGAATCGACCCTCATCGATTTATCAGCGTCAGCCATGAAGGCGATGATGTTCGGGATCGGCCTGACTCGGCCAGCACGGGCATTGATCAGAGACTGCAGTTGATTCCTCATGGAGAAACCACGGAGGCTGCGCAGCTCTTTGTGCTTCTGATTGATCGATCCAATTCGATGCGCAACGACGATGGGTCGGGCATCAGTCGGCTGCAGCGCGTCCAGCAGGCCTTGTTGACGCGCTCGGTCGTCGAGCGATTCTTCTCCAGCGACAAAAATCGCGTCATGGTCCTTAGTTTTGCTCAAGACGTACGGTCTTCAGGAGGCGATCCTCGCCAGCTTGAGTTGATCGACAACCCCACCCGCTACCATGAGGTCATCACCGGCCTCCGTGCAGACGGCACATGGACTCACCTCTACGACGCGGTGGCCAATGCCACAGCGCGAGCGATCAAGCGACCGGAGGTGGAGGGCTACCTCCGTGAGGAGAAGGCGCTCCCGACGGTGATCGCCCTCACCGATGGGTTCGACAACCAGAACAACGCGGAATCTTGTGGGGACAACGCAGCGGGTCTCCGTCGCCTTTTGAAGCTCTTGGACCGCCAACGAAGTCAGGTCTCCACTGAGATCCTCGCCCCGGTGGTCTACACCGTGGGCTTGGGAACTCCTGCGCTTCCTGATTTTCCTTACATCGGAGACCCGTCTGAGAATGAAGAGTTCGCGCGACTGCAGAAGCTCGCGCAGAACCCGACGCCAGCCGGTCTGTGTGGTGAAAACGCGAGCGTCATCATCGATCCCCCCTCGGGTCCAGGCTTAGAAGATCGAGGGATCGACAATGCCTCTTTGGAGTGGATTGCCGCCCGCGGCGGAGGACGGGCAGTCATCACCACAGACAGAAGCGAGTTGGTGCAAGCATTCGAGCGTGCGGCAGCAAAGCGCTACGAGTGGTTCGAGCTTCAGTACCACACGGACCCGACGGATTTCAGGCAGAGCTTTGAAGTCACCCTGAAGACCAAAGCCTATGCCGATACGCAAGCCTCGATCCGCTTCCACCCCGCTTCAGCCTTCGATCTTCCTGAGGCTCAGGTCAGCGAGGGCTCTGTTATGGGTTCTGCCGCTCCGTTTCGTACCACTGCAGCTTTGTTTCTTCCGCTTCTCGGCGTATTGATCTCTCTGGCCTTTCTGGGGGCAGCCACCTTCAATCTCAGACGGGCTCTCGGTCGAGAAAATCCCCGCTCCTCAAAGGACTCGGGCTGATGCTCGAGTTGCTCTACTCTTGAATCCAACGGGTGCCTGGCGTAGCATCCAGGCTCCTCAATAGGCTTCTCTCGAAGCCGGGCAAAAAGGCACACAATGGCCAAACACCTCGCACAGTATGAAGTTCTTCGAGAGCTGGGAAGCGGCGCCTTTGGCAGTGTGTCACTTGGCGTGGGTTCCACTCCTGGACGAGGTCTCACCGCTGGACGAAATCGCTTTGTCGCGCTCAAGCAGCTCAAGGCCGATGCGGATTCGGAGGCGGCCGCTCAACTGGAACAGGAGTTCGCCCTCTTGGATGGGGTGAAGCATCGCTGCATTGTTCGGGTATTCGAGTACCTCAAGAACGAGAACACCGTCGTGATGGAGTACATCCACGGTGTGGATCTTCGGACGGTATTGGATGCCTGTGCACAGGCCCGTGAGCCCATCTTCACGGAGGCCGCTGTGGAGATCTGTTGCGAGGTGGCCGACGCGCTGTATCAGGCGTGGACGACTCCGGGAGACAATGGCGAGGGTCTTGAGTTGGTGCACAGGGACCTGAAGCCAGCCAACATTCTCCTCACCTCGAACGGGGATGTGAAAATTCTGGATTTCGGTCTCGCCTGCGTCCACAACGAAGAATGGGCGGGAGACGACGTGGAGCGCATCCGCGGCACCCCGATCTACATGTCTCCCGAGCAGGCACGAGGGGAGACGGTGGATCACCGTTCCGATCTGTTTTCACTCGGACTCATTGCCTATGAGCTGTTCACAGGACAACCCGCCTACCGGGTGCCACAGGACTCCAAGGATCCGCTCGGGGATGTCTTTGAGGCGATCGAGGAGGGTGCACTGCAGAGCCAGGTACGAGAGCTTGAGGCAAAGCTTCCGTCCGTGGGGCCTGTACTCGCCAAACTGCTCCAACCTGGAGTGCGCAACCGCTACCAGAGTGGTCAGCAGCTTCTTGTCGATCTCAGACGACAGCTCTATCGGGATCGGGGCGCCTACCTGGAGGAGTTCTGCGAGTTCTTTTTCGAGTCGATTCATGAGATCGAGCCTGCCCCCGACCTCGCCGATTACGCCGACCGTGCCAGTGAGTCGCGCTCATCGGGACGCAAGAGCATCTCGGAACGCCTTCGGACCTCCATCAGTGAAGAGCCTCGGGGGGCCGCAGTTGAGGAGAGTGAGGACGGCTTTGTGATTGCTTCTGGAGAGGAGCCGAAGGCCAAGGTTCGGCACGTTGGATCCCGTGCTCCGGATGAGACAGGAATGCTGAAGATGTTCACCATCGATGAGGTTCCTGAGCCGGAGGAAGCCACGGGGTTCATGCCCATGCCGGTCAAACGAAAGCGTGTTGAGGAGGCGGTTCCTGCCCCAAAGCCCACGCCACCCAGTACGTCCTCGGAACCTCCCAGTGCTCCCCCTGCACCACCCCCAGCCCCAGCAGTTCGGCCCACACCCGCGGTTCAGCCACCCTCTGGCGCTGGAATTTCAGGCCCAGTGGCCACCGGCGGAATTCAGGGTCCTACTCCGGGAGGCATCCGGGGGCCGACCTCGGGCGCTCCGAGCCCCTCCGCTGCTCCGCGGATGGCGCCTCCACCTCCGGCACAGAGCAGTGCTCGGGTGAAATCAAATCGCATGTATGCCCTCATTTTGGGCTTGGTCGCCTTGGTGGGACTCGCGGTGGTACTTGCCATCCAAATGAGCCCCAAGGAAGATCCGGCGCCGAGCAGCTACATCCCACCGGAGACTGCAGTCTCTGCTCCCGCAGCGGTTCCCGCGGTGGCGGCACCGACTCCGGTGGAGGTGGACGAGGAACCCTATTTCGTTCCTCCAGATCCGCCTGCTGCTCGGCCGGCAGCTCCGAGCACGCCCTCGACCCCGAGAGCCCGCTCGGGCACCCTCCGGATGAAGCTCGATGGATTTGACGGCCGTCGGGTCACAGTGACGTGTGACAGCGGGAAAAAAGCGGCAGGGATGCTCAACGGCGGGTCCGTATCGTTCAGTGGAATTCCTGTGGACTCTTGCCAGCTCAAGGTCTTTGGACTGGCCGGAGGGACGACCTCGGTGAGAGGTGGAGCCAAGACAATCACCTGCTCAGCGGGTGGCAGCGGACTGAGCTGCAATTGATTCAGGAGAAGCGAATGCTCAAGAAATGGATGCTGGCTGTACTCAGCCTCGGACTGTTCTCCTCCCCAGCCTGGGCCGCAGACGGTGCTCGTGTCGTGGTGCTCAAATGGCCAGGCTCAGACTTGAGCTATGAAGACGGCGACTTGCAGCGGGTGGTGAAGAGCCGAATCGCAAGAGCAGATGCCATCTTTGCGCCCTCGGTGGATCTCTTTCAGAACGGGCGGCGCCATCCCAACCGCACCCTGAATGCCGCGGGACAGCCGGCCCAAGTTGGACCGGCCAACCTCGAGGCGGTTCGACAAGAGGTCGAGCGTGTCGCTCAGATTGCCTGGAACCAGCAGGATGAGAACCAGTGGGCGAATGAGGCTCGACTCCTCCAAGGGTTGATCGATCAGATCTGGTTTGTGGAGTCGCCCGAACAGCGCGAGGGGCTCTTTGCCCTCTACGCGCAGGCGGGGCGTGCAGCCTGGTACCAAGGCTCCGAGGCGCCGCCTTTCTTCGAGGCCATCGGCGGAGTTGCCGTCAACTACTACCATTACTTGGCGGCGGTCATGGCTGCTGAAGATCCCTCGTTGATGGGCAGTCTGGGAGACCAGGAGCTTCACTCCTACATCAGCCAGTATTTGGACATGCTCAATGGCGGTCAGTTCCCGACGATGCCGCTGGATTTCGAGCTGGAAAATCAGTTCGATCTCGACGCTTTCTCCAAGCAGTACACCATCTTTCTCAACGGCTTGGAGACCACCCCGAATTCCAATGGGCAGGTTTTGGTGCCCTTGGGGCGCACAGACATCTACCTGAAGTCCGCGGATGGCGGCTCAGGACTCTCGGAACGTCTGGTGGTCGACAAGCTGGAAGACAAAGCCTTTTTTGTTCGTGACGTGGCTCGAAAGAGCATGGGCATTGATTTCATTGACGTGCTCATGGAGCATCCCAACGAGTGCTCACCTGAGCTCGAGGAGCGCATGCATGTCTACCTGAGCATCTACGCCAAGCTGCATCCCGACGAGGACGTCTACGTGGCGGTTCCGGAGGACGGACGGGTCAACAAGCTCCGCATCTGGCGCTTCGATCGCCAGGGATCGACGCTTCAGCTTGTGGGAGGCGGCGGTGGCGACTTTCCGGTCCGGTTCGGAGGGCTGCTCGCGAGCGGGACGATGTTCAATACGGCGCAGGTCGACTCCTCCTACAACGCTGCAGTTGATGATTACGACGTGACCGTCAACTCGGGACTCTCTCACACCCCCTTCAACGGAGAACTTCGTGGACACTACAACCGGCTGATGTTCGCCGTAGGCGTGGAGTTTGGGCTGCACGCGGGGTACCAAGATCGAGACTTTTGGGAGGAGCGCTACCCGGGTACGTTCGAGGACGGAGTCATTGCCACCAAAGACGGTCTCCCCGCAGTACAGGAAGCGGTGTTCAACACGCTTCCCTACCTGAGCGCCGGGATACTTTTGGGCAAAGATGCGGGGATTGGTATTGGGCCCAGAGCAGCGTTTCGTTGGGGAAAAGTGGATTTTCCCGATGCCTTTGTGTTGACGGCACACGGCGGCTACTCGATGCTGATGCCCGGGGTGGAATCGAGTGGTCGCGTGCGGCCCTTTGTGGACGCGGATTTCCGTGCGGGCTTGGTCATGCTGCGGACGGGATCGTTGCAGTCGTTGGGAGATGCGGGTTTGGCCGATGGAATGATCCAGCCCACCTTCGGTTTGACGGCAGGAGTCGGAACCACCTTCTGACATTTCCCCCCCGTCAACGTGCGCTATGTTGCTCCGCAACGAAATGGAGGTCGCTGTGCGGTTTTGGAGTGTTCTTGCAGCTGGGATTGGACTGGGGTTGAGCACAAGCTCTGCGGCCCAGACCTTGGAGTACAACTGGACGCCCGGCGAGCTTCTCCAGTACCGCGTTCAGGCCTATGTGAAGGCACCGCGAATCCTTCGGTTCTACGCCTCTGAAAACCTCGATGCTCGCGTGGTCGAACTCACGATGGGCCTGGAACTCGACTGCACGCCCGAGGAGCCGGGTCGTCGAAGCCAGGGTTGGGTCTGTGACATCCACCGCATCCAACTCGGTGGAATGGCCTTCGAAGGAGAGCAGGACAAGCTCAACCGGATTTTTGTGGAGTACACCGACATCCTCTCCAACGCTGAGGTACAGCTCGAGTGGACGCCACAGGGGCGCATCAAGACCGTGGATTTGGAGGGGTTCTCCAAGCGCAACGACCGCGAGCAGGTGCGCTACGAGTACCTGAGGCTCTTGATTCAGCGGGCTGTTTCGGCGTTGGAACTCGAGCTCCCGAAAAGCGGGGATGCGTCCAAGAAATGGCGGCAAAAAGGGTCGCCTCTCGTGCTGCGCCTCCCGACCCGATTCGGGACGGCAGGCGGCGTTCGGCTGGAGCATGAGGTGTCCGTGGACAACGGGACCCAGGTGGGCATCCAGAGCGTTGGCCGGGGCACCGTAAGCTCGGGGCAGAGCCTCGAGGCGGGCGTGGACAACGCCGTCTCGCTGAGTTCGCTGGGACAGGCCACCTTTGATGTGGAGTCAGGGGTGTTGCTTCGGAATGAACTCAATGTACAGGGTGCACTGAATACCTCGTCCTCGGGCGCCACCGATGGCTTCTACCTGAGCCAGTTTGTGCTGGTGGAGAAGGTAGACGGGTGGGAAGAGCCGCCTGTCGAGCAGCAGGAAGAGGCGGCCGCACCGGCAGAGCAGGTGGACGAAGAGGCGGCCGATTCGGGAGCCCCGGAAGGTTCTGAAGAGGAACAGCCTGCCGAAGAAGCTCCTGCAGGAGAAAGCTCCGAGGTTCCGTCGGCGGAGTAGCGGGATGTTCGACAGGGTTTAGAGGTCGGCAACGTCCTCGTAGAACTCGCCGAAGTGCACTCGGTTGACCTGTTTGCCCATTTTGACAAGCTCCTTCCCGACCGCTCGGACGGCATGCTTCATGGCCACTGGAGAGTCATCGCGGGCAGCGAGCACACAGGCGTTGATGGCCGCATTGACGATGCTGCCTCCGGCCAAAACAAACTGTTTTGCGAGTCGCTCGATGTCGAGATCCTTGTCTTTGGGAGCCCCGTGGGGAATGGCCTTGTGCCAGAGCAGCTCTCGCTGTTTCGGCGAGGGCATCTGGAATTCGACGACGGCTCCAAAGCGACGGAGGAAAGCCTCATCGATGTTCTCTTGGAGGTTGGTGGTGAGCACAGCGCATCCCTCAAAAACCTCCAGTCTCTGGAGCAGAAAGCTGACCTCTTGGTTGGCAAAGCGATCTTGAGCCTGCTTGACATCGCCACGAGACCCAAAGAGGGCATCGGCCTCATCAAAGAGAATGAGAGCCACGCCTCCCTCGGCGGCATCGAAGATCTGCTTGAGGTTTTTCTCCGTCTCGCCCACCCACCGGGAGATGACCTGAGAGAGGTCCACGCGGAACATGTCCAGCCCCAGCTCGCCCGCAATGACCTCTGCGGCCATGGTTTTACCGGTTCCCGGAGGCCCGGAGAACAGGGCCTTGATGCCGTAGCCGCGCGGGCGTACCGAGCGGGCACCCCAGCGGTGAAAGACGGTCTCTTGGTGCTTGAGGTAGTCGACGAGATGATGGAGCTGGCCTTGGATCTTGTCCGCGAGTATCAGGTCTTCCCAGCTGAACCGCGGGACCACATGCTGAGCAAGTCCGCGGAATTCAGGCCGTGCGCCTTCTCGGGCGGCGGCCCAGAGTTGATCCATGTCGGGTTCGCTGTTGCCGGCCTCCGCACCGGCTCGCTCCAACACCCGGTCAATGGTGGTCCCCGAGATGGAGTAGAAGCGCTCAGCCACCTGGAGGGCTTTTTGAGTGTCCCATCCCCGCTGGGCCATGGCTTCCGACCAAGCCCGCTCGCGCTCCTTGAGCTGGGTCTTGCCGGTGGTGATCGTGATCGAAGGCCGCTCACCTCCAAGGAGACCCTTTACCGTTCTTCGATCGGCAGCGCCCACCAGAACGGGTCCAGGGTGAGCGGACAGAGCGGTACCCAGGGCGTCGAGCTGGGTCCGCCTGGCGGGATCGTCCTGAGCCTCCAAGACGTTGACCAGAAAAGGAATCGCTTGAGAGAGAGTCAGCTCTCGGATCAGGTCCCAAGGTTGCTTGAGGAAGTCGCTGCAGCGTTCGAGGTCGATGCGAACAATTGGACGCTGGCAGAGCTGTGCGATGCGAATTGCGACCGCTTCTCGAGCGCCCTCGCTCGCGCCGACAACGACCAAGGTATTCGGGTCACGAAGGCCCTCGCCGAGTTCATCGAGACGCGTTTGGGTGCTCTGAGGAATGAGCAGCTTGCCCTCGAGCGAGAGGGGCTTGAATCCGGTGGTCTGTGGGAGCTGCTCGCCCTCAAGGAGCCACTTCAGGAGTCGTGGAGCCACAGAGACTCGGCGGCTGCTGAAGGACTCGACGCCTTCGTTGGGATTGAGCAGCAGGAGGCGGTATTGAATCAAGGGCGCACTGCCCATGAGTCGGCTGGTCAAGGAGAGCCTCTCCGTTCGGGAAGCTCGGAGAATCCGTGAGGCCAAATCGGTGGTCAGGTAGGCTTGATTGAGGTTGTCGTTGAGGTAGGAGAAGATCTTGCCGTAGCCAGAGGAGATCTCGGGGGCGAGGGCGAGAAGAATGAGGTCAATGTCATCCTCATTCAGGGCGAAACGGACGCGAATGGAGTCGAGACGACCACCGGGTTTGTCTCGCAAGCCTCGGGTGGCGTGAATTGCGGCGTCAAGACCGTCGGCCTCGAGCGGCGTGTCGTATTCACCGTGGTGCTGAAGCAGCGAATCCACCTCGTTGTCGGTGACCATCGAACCCCAAAATCCACCTTTTTCTCGCATGGAGGGGCGGGCCCTCTGCCGGCGTACCGCTCGGAGGAGGAGCAGGTCGGTCCTCCGGAGCCGAAGAGCGAGATCTTTGAATACAGCCTCCATTCAGTGCGCCTTGCTTCCTGGGGTTTTCGCTCCGCGATCGAGGTGGAGATCCTCCTCTTCAGTGAGTCGGTTGACCACTTTGTGTGCCAGGTTCTCGATGAGATCGAGTCGACTGCCGCCTTGAGCTTGGAGGTGTGCGACAGCCTTCTGCAGAGGATCGGCCGGAGCGTTCTCTGGAGCAGGCGCACTCTTCTTTGGAGAGCGTTGGACTTCTGCCGCGCTTTCCCCAGCAGCCATCCGGTGCAGCACCATCTCCTCAGCGGCACGGGCTGCAACCTCCTCGGCGTCGTGGACAGCGTGCGTCGCAGGGGTGCCTCCGCGCTCGACATGGAGTCGCTCGTGCGCGTAGAGGGCTGCGTCTTCTGGACGTGTGGGGTCGAAGTCTTCGCCCACGATAATCGACTGGTCGACGGTCATGGCTCGCGCGCCGAGTGCCTTGAGGGCCCGGGTAGCGGTCTCTCCCTGGAAGGCTTCGCCGCCCCCGGGCACATTCACGCGCCTTAAACGGCTGCGATCCACCAATCTTTGGGTGGTCTTTTCACCAAGATAGGTACGATCCTTTGCCATGGAGAATCCTGAAGTGCCGGACCATCATAGCGCAAGCCCTGAACTCGTGCTTCGACCGCAGTGGTTGCTGGTGGCGGGTCAGCTTGCCGAGGGCATGGCCTTGGTGATTCGAGAAGGCCGAATTTCAGAGGTTCGGCCATCCAAGCACCCTCCCAATCTTCCGAACCGTCTGCTCATGCCGGGCTTCGTCAACGCCCACAGCCATGCTTTCCAGCGCGGGATCCGGGGGTGGGTTCAGTGTGCCCACGGGGACGACAATTTCTGGTCATGGCGGGATCGAATGTACCGACTCGCGAACGAGTTGGATCCCGATGGCATCGAGGCTGTTTCGGCACTTGCTTACTTGGAGATGGTTCAGGCGGGGTTCACCTCCGTAGGTGAGTTTCATTACCTCCATCACCAACCCAACGGGCTTCCCTATGCCGACCGATTGGAGCTGGCTCAACGGGTGGCAAATGCCGCAGAGTGTGCCGGCCTTCGAATGGTGTTGCTGCGTGTGGCCTATGCCCGAGCCGGTGCAGGACGCCCACCTCTCTCCGAGCAACGGCGGTTTTGCGATTCGGACATGGAGCAGGTCTTGGAGGACCTCGAGTCCTTGGTTGCCTTGGGGCGCTTTTCAGTGGGGCTTGCTGCCCACAGTGTTCGGGCGCTCAGCAGGGAGCACCTCGAGGCGCTTTCGAGCTACAAGGGAGTGATTCATGCCCATGTGGATGAACAGCCTGCCGAGGTGGAGCAGTGCATCTCGGAGTACGGGTGTCGGCCGCTGGAGCTTTTTGCAGACGTAGGAATGTTGGGTCCGTCGTTCTCCGCCGTGCATTTTACCCATCCCAGTCAAGACGAGATCGCACTTCTCAAGAAGCACCAAGCAAGCGTTGTCGCATGCCCCACCACGGAAATGGACCTTGGAGATGGCTTCTTGCCCGTGGAGAAGCTGGCCGGGGTGTCGCTCAGTGTTGGAACGGACTCTCATGTTCGTATCGATCCTTTGGCGGAATTGCGGGCGTTGGAGTGGCATGCTCGCGCACGACTGGGAAGGCGCTGCGTCCTGACGCAGTCGGAGGATCCCGAGGCGTTGAGCCGGTACTTGCTCTCGGTCGGAAACCAAGGGGGCGCTCGGGCTTTGGACCTGTGTACGGGGGAGGTGGCTGTGGGGCAGTTGGCGGACTTGATCGCAGTCGACCTCGGTGATTCGGCCTGTGTGACGGGGCCCAAACTGACCAACTGGGTGTTCTCGGGTCGCTCCTCGCAGGTAAAGGAAGTCTGGGTGGGTGGGCGACAGGTCCTCTGGGAGGGTCAACACCCGCAGCAGGACTGGATCGTTCAACGGGCACGCTCGGCGTTGTCTTTGCCCTAAAAACTGCACCCGAGGGGGCTCAGTGGGCCAATGAGAGAGGGGTCGACCCACCGCCAGTCGCCACGGGAATCCTCCAGATACAACCCCCAACCCGGCCTGCGGTCCTCCGCGATCAAATGAAAGGCTTCCTCGAGGGTGTCGGCCTCCGGATAGTGGCCGATCTTCGCCGTTTCCTGTTGTGCCGAGCAGAACGGAAGCACTTCAGCCGCTGTTCCATAGCTTTCGAGCGCCTGCTGGTTCTCAATCCAAAGCGGCAATTCCACGCCATAGAACCAGTCGCTGTACTGAGTGCCAGCGACGTCCGTGGACTGGAGGTGTCCCTCGGGAATCTCCTCCGGAAGCTCGAGACGGAGGGATTCCGCTGTTGGGGTGTCCACAAGCGGGGCGAACCCCAATTGATTGGTCCAGCTTGTCTCTGGAACCAGGACGACTCGGGAGTCCGCGCTTGTCTCCATCGCGAGGTCCAGTTCCAGGTTGCGTTGGGTCAACAGGTTGGCGGGGATTTGGAAGGCAGTCAGTGCAAACGGGGCGGGTCCGCTGTCTCGCAGTTGAAGGGCATTCCAGCCTTTCTGGAATTTCCCGCCCCAAACGCCGCAGCCCACGCGAGTGAAGTAGGCCAGTATGGTCGGACTCAGGCCAATGACCGGCTCACCGGTAGAATGGGCTCCGTCCCCGTCGGTATCCACAAACTGCGCCACCAAGAACAGCATCAGCTCACTCTCCTCGTCCTCGAAGAAAGGTCCCACGTAGGGAAGGAGTTCGACATCGCCCTGACTCTCCTCGAAAGAGAGAACCCGGTAGGGATCGGAGAGGGGGATCAGGTCCTCGAAGGCTTTGCTGCTTGGTTTTGCTGGAAGAATGAGGAGAGAGGTCGCCGGGTCCTCGAGCGCGACCTGGAACGACACCACAGCCTCGAGGGTTTCCGTGCCAGTCTCGCAGGTTGGGGCGGTATCACAAGCTGCGAGGAACAGCATGGCAAGCCAGGGTCTCATTGCTGAGAAATCCTATCTGAGATACGGCGCCTTCGTGCGGATTTTCCTGGCGAGTGCAGCGGTTCTTTGGGGGTGCGGTCCCAAGCCCAGCGCGCCGGCGTCGGTCGAGGTTCCTGCAGCGCCGCAGGTGGTGGAGCCTCTCGTGGTGGCGAGCCAGCCCTTGGTTCACGCCTCAGGTCTCGGGCCGTGGAGGCTTGGGATGGCTCGGCATGAGGTGCTGCAGGCCTTCAACTGCCGCCGGTTCATCCCAGAGCGGATGACTGGAGGCTTCCAGTGCTCAGGCTGGGAAAGCCCCTTCGGGCCACGGCGGGTGTCCTTTGCTTTTGATGAGTCCTACCGCTTGTCGAAGCTGCAGCTCTGGATTTCCGAACAGGACGTGGCGGAGGATCCCCGTCAGTGGGCAGAAGCAGTCTGGGAGGGGATGGAGGTCCTGTCGGCTTCCCATGATTTGTCGAGCGCCACGCATCCCCACCTGCTGGCACTGCAACGGGAGGCCTTTGTAGAGGCACTCGAGGGCGCCCCTTCCGACATGCCCTTTAGCTTGCATGTGGATGTGGCGAGGTTTCCAGACCGAGGAACACGGGCTTGGATCACCGCGATTGCAACCTCTCAGGGGCGCTTTGCCTTTCTCTTTGTGGGACGGTGAGGTCCCTCAAGGCGGGCTCGCCTGGCCTTCGTCGTTCCATCCCCAACATCGGATCCGTCCGAGGTGGTTCAAACCGCAGGTGTGGCCTCCGCCGGGACTCAGGTGGATCCAGTCGTCCTCAGGGACCTGGAGTTGTCGGTAAGCGTTGTCGCCCCAGCAGATGCCGCTCTTGGTGTCTGTCACAGCACAGAGGTGGCGAGCCCCGCCGTCAATGGCCACAAAGGTGCCCTCGGGTGGATCCAGCTGGCTGAAGGAGTTGTCACCCCAGCAGGAGAGACCGCCAGCGGTCGTGATGGCACAAGCGCTGTCACTCGCAGTGGAGATCGCGGTGTAGGTGCCCTCGGGGGGCCGGGCCTGGTTGGCAAAGTCGTAGCCCCAGCAGCGGAGGGTGTCGTTTTTGTGGAGAGCGCACATGAAGTGGTAGCCGCCATCCACTGCCACAAATTCGCCCTCGGGGGGAACGGTCGCGTTGTAGCCGCCCCATCCCCAGCAGTCGATGGTGTTGTCCTTGAGAATGCCGCAGGTGTGCCCGTAGCCGGTAGCAATGCTGTGGAACTCTGAGTTGTTGGGGATCAGCGTCTTTCCGAAGGTGCTGTTTCCCCAGCAGTGCCCGCCTCCGTCTGGGTCCACGGAGCAGGCGAATTCCATGCCGACGTCCAATCGGGTCATGGGTCCATCAGGGGCTCGTGTCGGGTCCTCTCGAGGTTCGTCGGCTCCCTTTCCCCAGCAGTGAATCTCACCCTCGGCATCGATGCCGCAGGTGTGGTCAAAACCACTCTGAACAGCGAGCCATCCGGTCTCCGAGCTCTCGTGGACCGCCCGCGGGAGGGTGGCGCTGTCTACACCGGTATCCCGTGGCGTCGTACCGCTGCAGCCGAATGCAAACAGGAGAACTGGGACGGAGATGCGGTGCATGGAAAAACTGTAGCGTTAATCCGAGCGGGGCGAAGGGATTGCGAAGACTCGGAGTCGCGACTCCTGATGCGTGGGTGGCCCGATGGCGGCTTGGAAGCGACTCACGAGGGCCCCTTCTTCCTGCGATGAGGCGCTGGAACCACTTGGGTCCGTGTGGACCACGATGTGCCTGAAACCGAGGCGATAGAGTTCGTCCAAGGGCTCGGCGGTAATCTGCGGCAGGCTGCCTCGAGCCCAGGCTGCGAGAATGGGGTTGCTTCGCACTTGGTCCTCAAAAGCCTTGGGTCGAATGTGGGCTTCACGAATGCCGTCGCCGTGCGCAGTCGGAAGTTGATGAAAGGGAGCATAGAGCGGGGCAGAATTGGCCACTGCACTCATGGGAAACTCCAGCATCGCTCCGGAGTCGGGGGGACTCTGAATCCAGTCGGGGAGCTCCAGCTTAAAAAAGTGGCCATGGGGCTCAGGGTCCCATGACGAAGCCGGAATGCTGGGGTCGCCCTTCTGGGTCGCATTTGCGAGGATGAGGCGCCCCTCGACAAGAAAAAGCAGTGCAAGCAGCAGCGGAGCGAAGCGCCTGGGAGATCCCGACAGCCGGGAGAACAGAATGGCCATGCAGGCGATGCCTGCGATGCCCACAAGAGCAAGAAAGCGGTACGGCCACCAGAATCGTGCGAGTCCTGGAATCCCGTCGAGGAGGGCGAATGGCAGGGGAATCATGCGCCCTCCGGTCACCCAGGGTTCATTTCCATGGCTCAGGACGGGCCCCATCGCAAACAACGCCCCGCCCAGCGCGACGAGCATCCACGGACGAGCCTTTGCGCTCTTGATGCTGACGAACACCATGCACATCGTGCAACTCAGGGGAAGCGTACGGCCCAGATTGTCCGGGCCCAGCCCTCCGGAAAAGCTTTCCCAGGGGCTCAACGACTGCCCGACGCGTGTGAACAGGATGTGTTGGGTATCCGAGGTGGCCTGCACAAATGCCCCGCCTTCCAGCGCTGGCACAATGAGGAGAAAGAGGGGAAATGCAGCGAGGAGGCTGAACCCGAACGCGGTGGCCAGGGCCCTCAGTGTTGTTCGACAACGAAGAGAGCGGCCCAGAAAGAGTCCGAGCCCCAGGGACACAATTGGCGCATAAAACCAGTAGCAGGCAGCCACGAGTCCCATGAGCAGTCCCAAGGTTCGGGCATGAGCTTGGGGGGACTCTCGAAAGGGAATCGCCGCCCAGAAGACCAGAATGGCAGGGGCGAGAAAGGCCTGTTCAAGTCTTCCCTCGAAGGCCTCCGCCCAGGGGAAAGGAAAGGCCAGGATTGCGCACGCCCCTCCTAGGGCGCCCCAGGAGCCTCCCAGACGCATGCCGAGCAGGGCGGCTGCAACTCCATTCAGGGCCATGAGAAAAAGAATGGCGAGGTTGTAGGCGCTCAAGGGGTCGAGAAACCAGTGTGTCCAGGCGCTCAAAAAAAGCGGCACAAAATTCCAGACAGAACCGGCCATGTTCTGGCCTTGGGGAAAGTAGACTCGGTCGTTGATGGGGAAGCTCGCTTGTCCACTGAGGACCTCCCCCGCCCACCAATGGGCAGACAAGGTGTACCCCAGGTCGCCGTCTGCCCTTCCGCTGGTGAGCAACTCACCCAGTTGCATGGGAAGGGGCCAACTCATCCAGAAAATGGCTGCTGCCAAAGCCAGAGCGAACAGGCCGAGTCGCTGGGGAAAAGAGATCATCGTTGAGGTGGCCTTCCGCGATGTCCCGGCATGGTCAGAAGCTGTACGCAGTGCTGCTCCGTGATGCATTCTTCGAGGCCGATTCGAAGCATGTTGGAGCCTACCTCAAAGCCTAGATCTTGCCCTGAACCGTCCTGGGAGAGCCTGCTCTGGGTGCGAAGAACCGCTCTGGCTCCACCCTGAGCCCCGCGGAGGAGCCAGTCGCTTGGAGAGAGGTTTCCCTTCTTCTGGGGCAGGTCCTCCGGAAGATGGGTCCCCGGGCGAATGGGCTCGTCCCGGGAGCGTTCGACCTCGTCTCGAGTGATTGCCGGATCAGTGAGTTGAAATTCAAGATCGTGGACATCTTGAAGACCCACGCGGATGTTCTTCAATGTGGCAAGGGGTTCGTAGGCATCGGGACCGTT
>JAYXVV010000100.1:0-3880 GCA_036021505.1 Myxococcota bacterium
GAGCCCGGCATCATCCACCAGATGCAAACCGCCTCCCCCGAGAAGGAATTCATCCCGCTTCCTGGCCAAGATGAGTCGTGTGCCTGCAACGAATGTCCATTCATGCGGCTCAACACCCTCGAAAAAATCTACCTTGCGCTTCGTGACATGAAGCCAGCCCTCGAACTTGATGAGAAAACTCGGGTCATGGCTTTGGCTCCGCTCGAGCGGATGCTGGACCTGAGCCTCTGATGAGCGAGCATCCTCTCGAACGCCCCACCCGAGAGGGGTGGTCGGGTGCTGAACGGCTTCAGACCACCAAGGACGCTTCGACGTGGCGAGCCAAAAGAGGATCGGCATCAGGGCTCTTGAAGATCGCTCATACCGAGGAGGGACAGGCTGCCTTGGCAAGAGAAGCCACCCTGCTTGGACGGGTTGCGCATCCTCGAATTCCAAAATTGCTGGCCTCTGGACCCGAGCGAAAATGGTTGGTTCGAGAATTTATTGAAGGAACGACACTTGATGCCTACGGCTCGGTGAGTCTCGGCAAAACCATTGAAATCGGGGCCAGCCTCTCCGCAATCTTGAGCACCCTCCACAAGGGTGGATTCGTGCATGGAGACCTCAAGCCGGCCAATGTGGTCATCGATGCCAGGGGGCGTCCCCACCTCTTGGACTTCGGTACCGCCTGTGTCGAGATGAGTCGCGCGAAGCCTGGACAGTTTCGAGGCACACTTGGCTTTGCGGCTCCTGAACAGCTCCAAGGCCAAGCCGTTCGACCCGCGACCGATGTCTACAGTCTCGGAGTCCTTCTCTATCGAATGGTTGTCGGGCACCTCCCGTACCCCGACGCGGATCCCAAATCACTCGCCTACCTGCCGTTGGCCACCCTCCCTGAACCCATCTCTCTTCGAAAACCGGGTCTGCCCGAAACCTTCGAAGAGCTCATTATGCGCATGCTCGCTCGCTTTCCGAGGCATCGTCCTCAGTGCGCGGCCCAACTCGCGGAAGAGCTTCGGGCCAGTGCCTCAAGCCCCGCACTGGCTCCTGTGGTCGGAATGGAACAAGCACGCTCAGCCTTGCGCAGTCTGGTCTCCGTCGCGGTTCGAGGCCAGGGCGGGGTGGTGGTCGTCTACGGCAAGAAAGGCTCTGGACGCACAACCCTCATCCAGGAAGCCATCCGGAGTGGAGCGAGAGAAGGCTTACCTGTCTACACGGACAACGCCTCGATTCAGCGCAAGCTGTCAGGGACTCTCGTGGAGGAGGTCATACTCTACAGCGGTGAGGAATCCTCCCCGGAAGACGTCGCATTGGCCTCGAGAATCCTCGCCGAGCGGCTCCCCTGCTTGCTTCTTCTGCGTTCGAGTTCGCCCCTTGTGGTTCTGGAGCGCCGAGGAGCGAGGCATGTGGTCCCTGATGCCATTTCCATCCAGGAGGTCACCGAGTGGCTTGGGCATCTCGACCGCCCCACCAATCAGGCGGCCGCCCTGCAGCGCCGATGCAAAGGGCTTCCGGGGAAGATCCTGGAGGCCCTGTCCCTGCAAGTCCAGAAGGTCTCCGAACTCGGTGAGTTGGAGAAACGGATTCTAGATGCCGTAGAAGACGAACCCATTGCGATCGAGACCCTTGCCGAGCAGCTCGAACTCAGTGAGCACGCAACCGTCGACCTCGCCGAGCGTCTGATCGATTTCCAGCTTGTGGAGCCCGCAGCCCATGGGAGCCAAATCAGACGGGTGGACTAGCGATTCTGGTTGAGGAAGTCCTCAATGCTCTGATTGACCTTCTGAAGGTTGGGGCTGATCAGCCCCACGATGAATTTCTCGAGCTTGGGGCCTAAACTTTTACCGAGAAACGCTGGCACCCCACGAACCTTTTTGAGGTCAATCAAGAACTCCCCCTCGAGGACCACCCTTGTCTGCGCTTCTCCGGCTTCGTAGAACGTGTTGCTTCCTCGGCAGGTAACGGCCTCCGTAAACGCCTTTGTCTTGATCTCCCAGTCGCATCGGTAGGCCCGTTCATCCCAAGCTGCAAAGTCATCCCAGCACAGCATCTCTTTCTTCACAAAGGCCTTCGCAAAGACGGGTACTTCCTGGTCAGCCACCCAACGGTTGTGAAGCGAAACCACGCCGTCCTCTTCCTTCCGAGAAACGATCTCGATGGTTTCGATGTCCTCGAGAAAGGGAACGAGTTCCTCAAGGCGATCCCGATAGGCCTTGAAGGAATCCGACCGGCTGTGTGCAATGCGGGATTCTGATGTGAACTTCATAAGCGCCTCCGGCTGGCCTTCTAACCGCTTTAAGACGAATGACCGTTTCAATCTAAGCTTGCGTTCAAGTCGAGCAAAGCGGTACGCTCATCGATGAAAAAAGAGGTTGGGTCGTGGCAGCGAAAAACAATGAGGCCATTGTTGTGCAGGTGGAGTCGGCGTATCTCCCGTCGCAGTCAAATCCGCAGCAGAACCAGTGGTTTTTCGTCTACCATGTCACCATACACAACCAAGGAACCCTTCCCGTCCAACTGATTTCTCGACATTGGGTGGTGACCAACGCGAGAGGAGAAGAACAACACGTCCGCGGGCCCGGGGTGGTCGGGAATCAACCCTTGATTCCGCCAGGCAAGGAATTTTCCTACACCTCAGGTTGCCCGCTCGACACCTCGATGGGAAGCATGCACGGAAGCTACCAAATGGTGGACTCCGATGGACACCAGTTTGATGCGATGATCGCCCCATTCGTCCTGGTGAACCCGCTTGACCTGAATTGAAGGCTCAGAAGAGAGCAAGATTGTTCAAGAGCTGAACGCCGAAGACCACGGACCAACCCGTCTCCTCACCGAGCCATGACACTCCAAGTGTCCATCCCTGCCAGCCGACTTGAGCAACTGCACCCCACTCGGGGTCGCCTTGCTTGGAGACAAGCGGTCGGGCGTCTTGAGCACCCCCTGCATCCAAGTGACGAGAGACCATCCATGCTGGGCCCAGGTCCAGAGAGACGCTCTGGGGTCCCACACCCCCACGGATTCGACCCAAAACGCCCACTCGACCACTGCGCCAACGAACACGACCTCGATTGAGCGCCTCTCGGGTCTGACCAAGACCGACCCCCACGCTCACCTCGGCCACCAACCAGTCCCAGAGCACCAACTGTGGGGTCAGGTGCACACTCGGTATGCCGTCGATGTCAAAGGGCTGATCCAGGTCTACACGGGCGTGGAGTTGGCCGGACAACGCTGTGGTATTCAGCTCCTCTTGGCGAACGGACCAGACCTCGCTCAGTGGGCTGGCAAAGGAGAGATGCTCTCCCTTCATCTTTCGAGACGCCACTGCCACAATGCGGCCTTGGCGGTCGATGACCGGACCTCCCGACATGCCGGGATTGAAGGCCACATCAAGCTGAGTCATTCTCGGTCCCACGGCCGACACCTCCCCGCCGAACCGACTGTAATACAGCAACCCATCCAACAGAGGGATCCCCTCCCCGTTGCTGGCAGAAGCATGCCCCCAAACCACGACGGCTTCACCCACGGTTAGCCTCTCTGAACGCACTTCAAGTCCGGGTGTTCCTCGACCACCGACAACTTCAAGGATCGCAATGTCTCTCTGCCTGTCCACATGAACGCGACGTCCTCTCCACACCTGACCCTTTCGATCGCGAAGCTCGACCCTCCTACGAGCAACAACACAGTGGTACGCGGTGACGACTTCACCTGAGTCCCCTACCCAAGATGCTGAGCAAAGAGCCGGACCCGTCCGAAGCTCCAAAAGCTGATCCGTGGCCCGGCCCTCAGCACTCAACCCCAGAAAGCCCAAGACAAAAGGAACTCGCAAATCCATAGTCAGAGGATACACAATCCCCATGCCATTCGTACGCACCCTCCCCCTGCTTGCACTACTTATGCTTCC
>JAYXVV010000101.1:0-7270 GCA_036021505.1 Myxococcota bacterium
TAAATCGCCATGTGCAGTTTTTCCTCTTCGCCTCGGGCCTTAACCGGTGACCCGGCCTTTGCTCTCGCAGACAGGCCTCCTGTGGGTTTCTCCTTCGGAATCCCTTGTGCAATCGGTCAGAGGGACTCCTTCGGTCCACGAGACTTGAGTCCACGGACTGTAAAGACTTCGGGGGGTCGGGGAGCAGTTCGGACCCTACCTGGACCCGTTCAGCCGCTCAGTGCCCCACAAATCCAGGGGCGAAAGTTCCGGAGAATCGACTCCTGCGAAAATGCGACTACCAAAAAAAATAAAGGTATAACGGGTATTTTTTCGATTTTTAGAAGCAGTAGGGGGCCTTGAAAGGGGTCGATGCTCAGGCCTTGCCTCAGTTTGGGGTAAAATGAAGTCCCTCGTCAAGGTGGGTAAATGAAGCGCTTCTGCTCCTCTATTGCCTGGCAATGTTGCACTGATTATCCACAACAAAGCTTGTTAGCAGTTGCCTCGTGAGTGTGCCCGATGGATGGCGAAGTAAACGTCACCAATCTCCCCTTTGTTGAAGCCCTGTTTGAACAGTACCTCCGGGATCCCCATTCAGTGGGACCGGAATGGAAGGCGTTCTTCGAGGAAAACGAGCCCTCCCGCACCCAGGGCTTGGGTCCTTCTGTGGGGGCTCAGAGCATCTTCCGAGGATTGGCTGCTGGCGCTCCCAGCGCTCCCCCCGTGCGTCAGGCGACGAAGGCCTTCGGCAAACACAATCCCAATCCGACCCATGTGAACATCCTCCGTAGCTTGACCTTTTTCTCAGGCTTCACCGAGGCAGAAATCTCGTTCATCTCCAGCATGACGGAAGCTTGTCATGTGCAGCCTGACGAGTACCTTCTCCGTCGGGGGGATCCCGGAAACGGCGTGTACTTCGTCCACCAAGGCGTTGCTCGGGTTGAGCGCGGTGGCGAGCTGGTGGCCAACCTGGGTCCGGGTCAGGTGATTGGGGGCATGAGCTTTGCGCCCAACCAGAACCGATCCGCGGATGTTGTTGCTCTCGGCGACCTTCACATGCTGAAGCTCGACCCGAGCAATCTGGATACCCTCCTCGATCAGCATGCAGGTTTCGCCCGCCGGCTTTTCGAAATCACGGCCAACCGGCTGCGAACGACCAGCATGATCCAACAGAGGGTCGGACAGCTTGTGCGCCTGTATCGTGTGCGAGGCCATGTGATGGCCGACCTGGATCCCCTTGGCACACCGCCCGAGCCTCACCCCGAACTCGAGTTGGAGTACCACGGCCTGACCGAAGACGACCTCGATCAGGTGGTCTATCTGGGGGACAGAAAGCTCGAGGTGCACACCCTGCGAACGGTTGTTGAACTCATGAGCAACACCTATTGCAAGCACATTGGTGTCCAGTTCATGCACATCGAGGAGGTGGAAGTCCAGGAGTGGCTGCAAGACCGTATGGAGTCCACGCAGAACACCTGCGTACTGAGCCGCGACCAGCAAGTCCGGATCCTCACGAAGCTGACAGAAGCCGAGCTCTTTGAGACCTTCATTCACGCCAAGTATTTGGGCGCAAAACGGTTCTCCCTCGAGGGAGCGGAGAGTCTGATCCCACTGCTGGACATTGCCATCGAAGAGGCGGCTGACCGCGACGTTCAGAAGATCGTCCTTGGGATGGCGCATCGAGGCCGGCTCAATGTCCTGGCCAACATTATGGGCAAGCATCCGCAGCAAATTTTCACCGAGTTTGAGGATGCAAACCCCGAAAAATACATTGGAAAAGGGGACGTCAAGTACCACATGGGCTTCTCCAGCCTAAGGACCAGCCAGTCGGGCAAGTCCGTCCACCTCTCCCTCTGCTTCAATCCCAGCCACTTGGCCTTCATCACACCCGTTGTCCAAGGCCGCGTGCGTGCAGCGCAGGAGCGCTTGAAGGACTCCGAGCGAAACCAAGTGATGGGCGTTGTGATCCATGGGGACGCGGCCTTCTCGGGCCAAGGTGTCATCCAGGAGAGCCTCAACCTCAGTGAGTTGGAGGGATACCGCTCAGGCGGCACCCTGCACATTGTGGTCAACAACCAAGTCGGTTTCACCACCAACCCATCGGACTCCCGCAGCTCACGGTATGCGACAGACGTTGCCAAGCTGCTCCAGGTTCCAGTGTTTCATGTCAACGGAGAGCATCCTGACGCGGTTGCCCAGGCCATCAAACTGGCCATGGAGTTCCGCAGCCAGTGGGGCCGAGATGTCGTGATCGACATGTACTGCTATCGCCGCTACGGCCACAACGAGGGGGATGAGCCGCGGTACACCCAACCGGAGATGTACAAGCGCGTGGATCGACAGGCAACGGTTCGGGAGAACTTCGTCCGCAACATGGTCTCGTTGGGCGTGGTGAGCAACGCGGATGCGGATGCCATTTCAGCGGCCTGCAAAAAGGCTCTCGAGGATGCGCTGGAGCGTGTGCGCGGTGGTACGGGAGAAGAGCCGAAGGATACCGACAGCCCGATTCGAAGCCTCTGGAGAGAGTTTCATGGTGGCTTGGAGTCCGAGGAGAAGGCCTTCGACACAGCGATTTCCAACGATGTGGTCGTGGACTTGCTGAAGCGGATCACAACGGAGCCCGACATCCAGCTGAACCGAAAACTGGCGCGTTTGCTCAAGCGTCGATCGGAAATGCTGGACGGCAAACCCTTGGATTGGTGGGCAGGAGAGGCGCTGGCCTTTGCGAGCTTGCTGCGCGAGGGAACACGAATTCGTCTGAGCGGTCAAGACTCCCAGCGGGGGACATTCAGTCACCGCCACGCGGTGCTTCATGATCAAAAGACGGGCCAGGAAGTCTCGGCCTTTGATGGGGTTCCTGGGGGTTCGAGCCTCTTTCGGGTCTACAACAGCCCCCTGTCAGAGGCTGCTGTGCTGGCCTTTGAGTTCGGCTACAGCTTGGAGTGGCCGGACGGCCTCATCATCTGGGAGGCGCAGTTCGGTGATTTTGCGAACGGCGCCCAGGTGATCATTGACCAGTTCATCTCGACCTCGGAGGACAAGTGGTCTCGTCTGAGCGGGCTGGTCCTTCTGCTGCCCCATGGCTTTGAAGGCCAGGGCCCAGAGCACTCTTCGGCTCGTCTGGAGCGCTTCCTGACCTTGGCGGCAGAGGACAACATCCGCGTCGCCAACCTCACGACGCCGGCACAGATTTTCCATGCTCTGCGTCGTCAGATTCACTCCAAGCAGCGAAAGCCTCTGGTAGTGATGACACCGAAGAGCCTGCTTCGACACCCTCAGGCGGTGTCCTCTCTCGACGATTTCACGCAAGGTGGCTTCCAGAAAGTCATTGCGGAAGAGAGCGAGATGAATCCAGCGCACGCTCCCTTCGTGGTGCTTTGTTCGGGCAAGGTCTACTACGACCTCTTGGAAGCTCGGGAGGCGGATCCAGACCTCGATCAGATGCCCATTCTGCGAGTGGAGCAGCTGTATCCATTCCCGGAGCACGATCTTGCGGAGGCATTGTCGGCCTACCCTGAGGGCACAGAGGTTCGGTGGGTTCAGGAAGAACCGGCGAACATGGGGGCATGGCGCTTCTTCCGGGAACACTTCGAGGAAGGTCCCTTTGATCGGTTCAAGCTGGTTCGCGTCTGTCGACCAGAGTCGGCCAGTCCCGCAACGGGATCTGGGTCCAGTCACAAATTGGAGCAAGCCCGTCTGTTGGCGGGAGCGCTCGCAAAGAGCCCACGTGCGGCCAAGTAGAGGAAACTATGTCCGGTGAGATTGTTGTCCCATCAGTAGGTGAGTCCATCAACGAGGTGGTTGTCAGCCGATGGCTTGTCGATGTGGGTGCCTATGTGGCGGTGGACACCCCACTGGTGGCTCTGGAGACCGACAAAGCCACTGTGGAGGTACCTGCTCCCATTCAGGGCTTCCTGCGTGCCATCGACAAAAATGAGGACGATGTTGCTGAGGTGGGCGCTGTTCTTGGTCACATGGAAGCCGGCGATCCCCCCGCAGACTTCAACCCCGATGGTGCTGCTGAAAAATCGGAGGCCCCAGCTGCGGACTCAGGCTCGGCAATCGCCATGCCTTCTGCTCAGCGTGTTCTCGATCAGGCGGGTCTCAAGGCCGAGGATGTCACGGGCACCGGTCGTGGTGGACGGGTTCTGAAAGAAGACGCAAAGGCTGCTGCGAAGGCTGCCAAGTCTTCTCCGGCCAAGCCCAAGGCGGCACGCCCGCCTGCCCCTGCAGGCGCTCGAACGGAGGAGGCGGTGCCGATGACACGGCTCCGCAAGACCATTGCCTCACGCTTGGTGGAGGTGCAGCAGAATGCGGCCCTCTTGACCACGGTGAACGAGGCCGACATGAGCGCAGTCATGGAGCTGCGCTCGCGCTTCAAGCAGCGCTACCTCGATGAGCATGGCATCAAGCTCGGTTTCATGTCCTTCTTCGTGAAGGCGGTGATTGAAGGCCTGAAGGCGTATCCCGCACTGAATGCCGAAATCCGCGGGGATGACATTGTCTACAAGCACTACTTTGACATTGGGGTCGCCGTTGGTGGAGGAAAAGGACTTGTAGTGCCGGTCCTCCGCAACGCCGAGTCCATGAGCTTTGCGGAGATCGAACTCCAAATCGCTGAGTTTGGCCGCCGTGCGAAAGCCGGTCAGATCATGCCGGATGATCTCAAGGGCGGAAGCTTCAGCATCACGAACGGCGGAGTGTACGGCTCCCTGCTCTCAACCCCGATCGTCAATCCTCCCCAGAGCGGCATCTTGGGCATGCACAACCTTGTTGAGCGCCCGATCGGGGTGGACGGTCAGGTGGTGCTGCGTCCCATGATGTACTTGGCTGTCACCTACGATCACCGAATCGTGGATGGACGAGAGGCCGTTGGCTTCTTGATTCGCATCAAGGAGTGCATCGAGAACCCTGAGCGGATTCTGTTGGAGATCTGAACATGAGTCAGTCTTTTGATGTTGTGGTTATTGGCGCGGGCCCTGGTGGATATGTGGCTGCCATTCGGTGTGCTCAACTCGGTCTGCGGACAGCCTGCATCGAAAGAGAGCCAGCACTGGGGGGCACCTGTCTTCGGGTGGGTTGCATTCCTTCCAAGGCACTCTTGGAGTCGAGTGAACGCTATCTGGAAGCCCAGAAGCACCTCTCCGAGCATGGCGTCAACGTCAAGGGTGTGTCCCTGGATTTGTCTCAGATGCTGGCCCGAAAGGACAAGATTGTTCAAGGCTTGACCGACGGCGTTGCTCACTTGCTGAAGAAGAATGGGGTCGAGCGTTTCGATGGCCATGGCTCCTTTGTGGGGCAGACAGAAGACGGCTACCAGGTTCAAATCAAGGGCCAAGACTCCGAGGAGATCATCACCGGCCGGAATGTCATCATTGCCACGGGCAGCAAGGTAGCGGATCTTCCGGGCATTGAGTGGTCAGACCGGGTTGGAGGCAGCACGGAAGCGCTGGCGTACCCGAAGGTTCCGAAGCATCTCGTGGTCATTGGCGCAGGCGTCATCGGCCTTGAGTTGGGGTCTGTCTGGGCGCGACTGGGCGCTGAGGTGACGGTTCTGGAGTATGCAGACCGGTGCCTGCCCACGATGGACAAAGACATCAGCAAGCAGGCCACACGCATCTTCAAGCGTCAGGGACTGACCCTCAAGTTTGGGGTGCGCGTCACCGGAGCCCGCAAGAAGGGGAAAGGCTGTGTGGTGGAAGCCGAGGGGCAAGACCCCATCGCCTGCGACCGGGTGCTGGTGGCGGTTGGACGAAGCCCGTTCACGGACAACTTGGGTCTGGAGAATGTGGGCATCTCAACCGACAATCGTGGCCGTATCCCGATTGATGGGCATCTCCAGACTTCGGTGAAAGGCATTTACGCCATTGGTGATGTGGTTCAGGGGGCCATGTTGGCCCACAAGGCTGAGGAAGAGGGGATTGCTGTCGCGGAGTTCATCGGCACAGGCTGGGGTCACGTCGACTACGATGCGATTCCCAATGTCATCTACACCGACCCGGAGATTGCCACGGTCGGCAGGACGGAGGCGGAGCTGGAGTCAGCCGGCATTCCGATCAAGACCGGCTCCTTTCCCTTCAAGGCCAATGGCCGAGCCCGTGCCATCGGCAATGTTGAGGGTCTGGTCAAGATTGTGGCCCATGCCGAGACGGACAGAGTCCTTGGGGTCCACATGATCGGTCCTCGGGTAGGCGAGTTGATCGTCGAAGCCGCAATGGCGATGTCCTTTGGTGCATCCAGTGAGGACATTGCTCGGGTCTGTCACGCCCATCCGACCCTGCACGAGGTGGTCAAAGAAGCGGCGCTCGCAGTGGACGGTCGCGCCATTCACATGTAGCGAGCGGACCGGGTCTCCTCTTCATGAACGGAGAGTCCTTCTTTGTCGTAGGCGCCACGCCCATGGGGAAGTGCCTCAGGAATGGGGCGCGTGCACTTCAGGATCTGGCAGAGGCCGGGGCATCCTCGTTGAGGGTTGGGAGCGCTGAGCGGCCTCCAGGAGGTCAATGACAGCGGTTCGGTTTTCGCGCTTTGCCTCATCCAATGGAGTGGAATTCCATCGGTCGCGGACATGAATGGGGTGACCGTGGGCCAAGAGGTAGCGCACCACGGCCTCGTTGCCTTCCGCAGCTCCAAGATGGAGGGCTGTTCTCCCGTCGTAGTCCGCTGCGTGAATTGGAATTCCGTTTGCAAGTGCTGTCTGGAGACCCCGCAGATCGGCTTTCGCGGCCGCCCAAAGGAGCTCCACGACGCGATCGGCGTTGCCGTCGAGTATGGCCTCGTCGGTATCTCCGTCCGTGGAGACATGCTTGCCCTCACCCAACTCGGCCTCATGCTCCTGAAGGACAGCGATCACAGATTCATGGTTGCCGTTGACGGCGTCCTCCAAGGGCGTTCCACCCCACCGATCGGGTCGGTTGGGATCGACGCCACACTCCAGCAGAAACGACACGGCATGGGCATGGCCCTCGGCCGCCGCTAGGTGCATGGGGGAACGCAAGTCATAGTCTCCTTGTTGGAGGTCGATCTGCTCTCCATGGAGCCGTCGCAGGGTTCGAAGGTCCCCGCGGCTCGCTGCCCAAAGCGCCTCGGAGGTCAGCGAGGCTCTCCACTGTGCCAGGGAAACTCGCGGGTTGATCTTGTCGCCCGCTGCTGTGATGCAGTCGTAGATGTGGAGGTTGTAGGTCTCGACGAGTTTGGCTGCCATTTCGACACCTCGGACACTGTTGCCGATTTCATCAAGCTTGGGTGACCAGATGCAGACCCCCATCAGGTTGGGGACGACCAGGAGGAC
>JAYXVV010000102.1:0-13024 GCA_036021505.1 Myxococcota bacterium
TGCGGAGCGGCATCAAACTGTGCCGAGATTCTGGTGGTTGAATCTCTACGACCCCCACTTTCCTTATGCGCCGCCCTATTAATACTGGGAAGAGTGGAAAGAGCGGCCGTATGATGGTGAATTGGCGTATGTCGATGACCTCATGGAGCGGTTGACCCAGGAATTCAATCCTTCAAAAACCCTGTTTGTCGTTGTGTCGGATCACGGGGAGGGTCTCGGTGATCATCAAGAACTCACTCATGGTCTGTATGTTTACGACAGCACCCAGCACATCCCATTTTTTATCAGCGGACCTGGGGTGAACGCTGAGGTGGTGAATGAGCCCGTTGCTTTGGCGGATCTGTTGCCGACGGTCCTCTCAATCCTTGAGATCGAGCCGCCTGCGGGCATTGATGGACAGGTCATGCCGGGCAACCCTGCGCGTCCGATCTACATGGAGAGTTGGGCACTCACCCGTCGTTTCGGGTTTTCTCCTCATGTGGCGGTTGTCGACGGAGAGCACAAGCTAATCAACACGACTCGCCCCGAGTTGTACAACCTCCTCGAGGACCCGGGCGAGGTATCGATGCTCGATGATTTGGAGAGAGTCGAGGAGATGAGGGCGATTTTGGCGGGCTTTCAGTACGAGAAACCCGGGACGGATCGTGCTGTTCAAGATCCGGCTACGGCGATGCAGTTGCAGGCCTTGGGCTATGTGGATGGAAGCTTTGTAGGCGATCTGGATGGCGACCTGCTGGATGCAAAGGACTTCTTGGAAGACATTCTCAACAGCCAGAAGGCCGACCATGCGGTCCGGGAGGGTGATTTTGCTCGAGCCGAATCGCTCTTGCGAGTCTTGTCGGAGCGGTTTCCAGATGCGCTCGAGTTCTCCAACAGGCTTGCAGCCGCTTTGTCTCGGCAGGGAAAGTCTGAAGAGGCATCGGCGACCTTGTTGAAGGCGGCCGAACGTGCCCCGGATGACCCCTCGTTGATGGCGGCTCTTGGTGTTCACTATGCTCGTACGGGGGAGTACTCGAAGGCCAGCGCTTTGTTTCGACGTGCGGCGGATGCCATGCCTTGGGCTCCGGGGCTTCGAGCCATGGCGGTGGCGAGTCAGCTCTCCGTGTCCAACGGGCAGGAGGAGGCCATCAATTTAGGATTGACCTACCTGCAGGACTTTCCTCGTGATTACGCAGTCGCTGGACTCGTCGGCGTGGCCTTCGCGAAGGTCCAGATCGCAGAGGCCCGTGATTTACTGGAGGTGGGCATTCGGGCCGATCGCCCGGAATCAGAGGTGGCCTTCTACTTGGGATTGGCTGAGCTTGGAGAAGGGAAGAAGCGACGGGCCCGTCAACTCTTTCGAAAAGAGCTAGAGCACTACCCAAAACACCTTCAATCTGCAGTCTCGCTGGTTCGAATTGAGGGAGAATACGGGCGCAACCAGGCGGTGCTGGAGGTGGCCAGCGCCGGCCTTGTTCACCACCCCTCAGACCTCAACTTACTGCTCGCCAAAGCTCAGGCGTCCTTTAATCTCAAGG
The DNA here is from genome assembly GCA_036021505.1 of Myxococcota bacterium. GTDB lineage: Bacteria > Myxococcota_A > UBA796 > UBA796 > CAJQPC01 > JAYXVV01. The sequence continues at coordinate 1,518 of JAYXVV010000102.1, forward strand.
ATTTTTCCAACAGCAGGCTTGCTGTGGATCTGGCTCTTCTGCATCACCCCACCTCGTCAGAGGCGATTCTTTTGGACGCCAACTTGCTGAGCAAGGAAGGCAAGCCGGAGAAAGGAAGAAAGCGATTTGCGGAGGCTCAAGAGGCCCGTCGTATTGAGTCCGAGCGAAGGACAACTGGCAACCCCACTCCGTGACCAACCGGTTCAGGCCATAAAAAAACCGCACTCCAAGGAGCGCGGTTTTTCTCGCGGGCAGACCTCTTAGTAGAGGTAGACCAACTGGCTTGGCCAGTCATAAACGAAGTTGCCACCCTCGAACTCGGCAAGGGCCACGTCGTACCACGTCCCGTTGTACTCGTACTTCAGAACATCGTAGGTGTTTCCACCGTACTCGTACTGTCCAAAGCCGTAGGCGTAGGAAGCAGGGGAGTCCCAAGTCGAGGCAGGTGGGCAGCCGGGGTGATCCTCGGTCTCGTAGCCGGTCGGGGTCATGTCGACGGTGAAGGCCCACTCGCAGTCGTCGCAGGAGAGAGTGCCGGAGGACTCGGCATCATATCGGAAGACACAGAGGTCCCCGCCCAGTGCAGCGTTGCGAAGGTAGATGTCTTCGTAGCCGATGTAGGAAACGTCAGCCTCGACCTCGGCTTCGCCGTAGTAGCCAAGGAGTGCGGTGTCAGAAATGGCGGTGTCGCCGGTTTCACCGGTGTCGGCATCGGCATCCGAATCGGTGTCGGTGTCGGTGTCGGTGTCGGTGTCCGTATCGGTATCTGCGGGCTCACCGGTATCGGTGGTCGCATCGGTCTTTCCTCCACAACCCACGGTCGCGAATGAGAAGGCAAGGGTCGTGAGGACTAAGGTGCGGCTCAGCATGAACGGCGTCTCCAGTAGGATGGTTGGTGCGGGTCACCCCGCAAGGCGAACAATAACTGACCCTCGAGCAACCCACAATTGCCTATTTGGGATTTCTGCAGAGCCTCCTCGGCCAACAGTTGCCGGTTCGGAGGCTTTACTGGCAAGACTTTACTGGTCGGATTCGCTCCGACACTGAACGCTCACAACGGTGACCACGCTCGACTCAACAGGAACAGTGTCGTAATTCTCGCCGCTTGGGTAGGGGCTGCAAGTCACCCCGATGGGAGCCAGAACCTCCACAGAGACCTCGCCCGCTGGCACATTGACGAAGCTAACCATCCCCATCCCATTCTCGGGAACGGTATCGCTCAGCGAGGGCATTCCATTGCTCGCGAGTACAAATGCTGGCGCGGTGTCAGCCGAGAGCGAAACTTGGGCTCCGGATACAGGTGCCCAGTTGCTGTAGTCAACACCCACCACAACCATTCCGGTCTCGGATTCCCAAGCAAGCCCGAGCATGCCCAAGACCGCATCGCTCGTACTGGGCGTACCCGCAAAGGTGATGAGATCGAAGTTGTCGTCGCCGGCTGTCCCGAAGAGCAAGTGGTCCAAGATCTTCTCGGATTTCAGTCGAAGTCCGAAGGCCTCGTTGGCGTGGATTGAGACCTCCGCGGTTCCCCCGGTTTGGGTTTTGACCTCCTCGGATCCCCCTGAAATCGCGATTCCTTTCATCCCGCTGCCTGTCATGGGGTTGAGAACTTGCACGGTTGCGAGGACCTCGGGGGTGGCTTGAGCTTCTCCGGTTTCGGCAGTGTCTGCCGTGGAGTCTGGCTCAGGGGAATCGATCGAGGCGCTGCATCCAGTCAGTAGCGCTATCCAAGCGAGCGAGGCTTTCATGGGAAAATCCTTATCGTCAACAGGAACAGTGGAGAGACCCTCGTTCTAAGGTTGACGCAGGATCTCTGCAAAAGGCTTCCAGCTCAGCGTTCGGGATGCTCGATGAGGATCCTGCGGTTGACAGGGAGATCTTCGTAGACCACCTCTGTTCCGTCTGGCCAACGGACAACGATGCGATCCACACGGTCGAGTTCACCGAGCCCAAAGTGTTGGCGCGTCGTGTGCTGCGCCATCGCGTGGATGTTCTGAATCTCTCGGGTCCAGGTAGTGTCCCCTGCAGTCAGGTCGATCCGTGCCCCAAACGCTTCCCAGTTGGGGAGGGGGCCCCGCAGTTCGATGTCCACCCACGCACCCGCTCCGCATTGGTTCTGCCAGTAGGAGATGGGGCCGGGCGCTCCGGAGACAACCACTTCGACAAATCCATCGCCGTCAAAATCTGCACTCACCAACCCATAGTGATCGATTTCCTGCTCGAAGGCATGTCCGGGTCGGTGCTCGAAACGCCTCGTGCCCTCATCCACGCCTTGCCAAATGGCGTCAATGTAGGTGCGACCGGCTGCTCCTCCTCCGATGGGTTGGCCTCCTGCTGCCACCAGATCCTCGAGCCCATCGTTGTCGATGTCGATGACCTCCATTCCCCAGCCTGACCACAGGGAGTCGGGGAGTGGATCGGGGGAATCAAGGCCGAGCGCCTGCCCCCCTTCGTAGTAGGTGCCGTCGGGGGCGCTCATCAGGCACTTGATGGGGCCGGTGTCGGTGATGCAGTAATCGAACAGGCCGTCGTTGTTCCAATCACTTGTGCTGATGCCCATGGAAGACATGCGAAGATCGGCGCCAATCTCCGGAGCATCATCGACCAGCAAGGGCATCTCAGTGTCGCTCATTCCATCATTTCGATAAAAGGCAGATGGCGGGTAATCGCCCATGATCTGACCGAGATCGGAGGGAATGAAGAGGTCCTGATCCCCGTCTCCATCCCGGTCTGTGAAGGTCGCCGTGATGTTGACACCCGCGGTCTCGGAGGGCGAGAGGTGCGCAGCCTCAATGAAAACCCCGTCTTCTTGGAGAAGCAAGACCTCAGGGTGCCCCACAGGCATTTGACCCTCCATGGCCTGCGTGAGGCCCGATCGGGTCTCCAAGCCGGGCAGAACCACATCGAGGTCTCCGTCTTGATCCACATCGCCCCATGCCATGGTTCCGAACTGGGCCATGGTTCCCGATGTTTGTCTCCAGAGCACCTCGGGCGATGAGAACCCAGCACCTTCTTCATTCCAATAGACCCACATTGCTGAGAACCCCACCTGAAGCAGGTCGATCCAGCCGTCGCCATCCACATCGATGGCACCGTGCTGGGCCGCAATCGTCCCGACGAGTTTCAGCAGATCGACCTCAGGGCTCGGCAGGGCAGAAAAGTGACCTGTTCCGTCATTCTCAAAGACAAGGGGCTGACCGTAGAGGTTGCCGAAAATCAAATCGAGATCGCCATCCCCATCGAGATCCGCAGCGGACAGGCCACCGTTGAGGTTGCCGAGGCCCATGAAATCCAGAGTGTCGAGCTCGACATCGAGACCTCGAGAGTGGGATTCTTCGACGAGGCGATCAAATCCATCAATGGGCGCGGAACAGAGTTGTTCCTCGCCCAGAGTTACCCCCTCTGGAGGGGTCCACAAACCGCTGTCACGGTGGTCCTCACAGTCTGGCTGGCAGCTGATGAGGAGCAAACAGGGTGGGAGGAAAGCCTGTAAGCCAAGTCGCATTTTGTGACATAGTAGCGCGAACTCGGCTTTTCTTGAAGCCTTTTCCTACAGGAAGTCGGCGATAGCCAGCAACATCGTGAAGAACGCCGAGAGAACGATGAACAAGGGAAAGATCATCATTCCTGTCCGATTTTTTCGAAACGGAGAAGATTCGCTTTGAGCGGAGAACCCGCTGCGCTCCAAGATACTGGCGGCAAAGGAGCGAAACACCAGTTCGGAGAGCATGATCCCGTAGAGCAGGGTCAGCAAGGCAACGGCCATGGCGGGACCGATCGCGGTCGGGTCATCCATCTGTTGGAGCATCATGACCAACCCGAGCAGAGTGCCTACGATTCCAGCAGCCACAGAGAGTTCTGAGAGCCGGAAGAACACCGAACTGCTCTCATGTGCGCGTTCGGATTCGACAGTCCCTCCGGAGAACCCGTCTTCAAAAGCGGTTGAAATCTGAGATGGGGAGAACGATGCAAGCGCTCCTCCAACGATGACACCCACGACGATGAACACGGAGGGTGGGTCCACAAAGCTCTGCAGAGCCGCGCCCGATAAAATTCCTGCCACAATCATCCCAAACATCACTGCGAAACCAATGAACCGTGTCATGCCCAACACCTCCGCCTATGGCAAACGGATCTTCGGGCAGTCCTCTTGACCCCGGCCCCCAACTTCATTTGAGTGCGCCCGTTCACTTGACGTTTGCTGCGGTGTGATTTTCTTTGTCCCGTTCAACCCTTCCGGCTCCACTCTGGCTCATCGAGGAATCCATGCCCAAAAAGCCCAAGTCTCGCGAATTTCATGCTCAAACCCAGAAGCTTCTCGACCTGATGATTCACAGCGTGTACTCCGAAAAGGAGGTCTTTCTGCGTGAGTTGGTCTCCAACGCCTCGGATGCCATCGACAAGGTTCGTTTTCTCGCTCAAACCGACACAGAGCTCGCCAAAGGGGACCATGACTACAAAATCAAGCTGACTCCCAATGCGGAAGAGGGCACCCTTGAGATTGCCGACAATGGGATCGGCATGAGCTTCGACGAGGCGGTAGAAAACCTCGGAACGATTGCTCGCTCAGGCACCGAGGCCTTTCTCGAAGAGCTCAGCAAGGCGGGGTCTGAAGGAGTGACACCGGATCTGATTGGCCGTTTTGGTTTGGGGTTCTACAGCGCATTTATGGTGGCAGACCGCGTTCAGGTGGACACCTACAAACACGGTGAGGAAAAAGCTGTTCGCTGGATCAGTGAGGGAGATGGGACCTACACCGTTGAAAAAATCGCTCCGGAGGGCCGAGGCACTCGCATCGTGTTGACCCTCAAGACGCCTGTGGTGGATGCGGAGGCTGAGGAAGCTGCCGAGGAAGACAACTACGCAGAGGCCTGGAAGCTTCGACAGATCGTGAAGAAGCACAGCGACTTTGTTCGCTGGCCCATTGTGATGGACGTGGAACGAACAGAGTATCCCGACAAAGAGGACGGCTCCGGCAAGGACTATGAAGCGGAACCAAAGCAGTGGATCGAAGAGGAGGTCCTGAATTCACAGACGGCTCTCTGGACGCGTGAACCCAAAGAGATTGCGGACGAGGAGTATACGGCCTTTTACAAAGCCCAGACCCATGATTGGAGCGACCCTTCGTCCCACCTTCACTTTAAGGTCGAGGGAATGCGGGAGTACACCGCTTTGATGTACCTGCCGGAGCGTGCTCCTGCCGATCTCTACACACGCGAGGCTCGACGAGGCCTTTCCCTCTACGTCAAAAACGTCTTCATCATGGAAGACTGCCGAGAGTTGATGCCCGAGTACCTCCGCTTCATTCGCGGCTTGGTAGACAGCCCCGATCTGCCGCTCAACGTGAGCCGCGAGATGGTGCAGCAGGATCGGGTCATTGCCTCCATGAGAAAAATGCTCACCAAGAAGTGGTTGGGGCATTTGAACAGCATGCTGACGGAGGACCGAGAGGCCTTCGAAAAGGTCTGGACCGAGTTCGGGGCAGCGCTCAAAGAGGGCTACCACTACGATCCCAAGAACCAAGACAAGCTCAATGGGTTCACTCTCTGGCAAAGCACAGGGGAAGGGGACTGGACCACCCTTGGCGAGTACGTTGAGCGCATGAAAGAGGGGCAAGAAGAGATTTATGTCCTCCTTGGGAAAGATCTCGACACCTTGCGTGAAGCCCCTCAGCTGGAGGTCTTTCGGAAGAAGGGGGTGGAGGTTCTGCTGTTGACCGACCACGTCGATGAGTTTGTGCTCCAAGGACTCGAGTCCTTTCAAGAAAAGAAGCTCGTGGACATCTCCCGGGGAGAAGTGGACCTCTCGGGTCTCGAGGGGGAGTCCTCGGAAGAGGAGGACGCTGACACCGAAAAACAAGAAAGCTATGCACCGCTCTGCGGTCTTCTGCAGACCGCTTTGGAGGATCAGATCGCGAGTGTTCGGGTGAGTAAGCGGCTCACCGACAGTGCTGCATGCCTGGTGACTCCGCAGGACGCGCCAAGCCCCCAGATGGAGCGGATGATGCGGGCCATGGGCCAGGAGATGCCACCTGTAAAGCGTACATTGGAGCTCAATCCGGACCATGCCTTGATTCAGAAGCTTCAGGCTCTGCACTCGGAGAACTCAGCAGACGACCGACTTGGTGAATTCGGAGAACTGCTCTATGCCCAGGCTCTCTTGAGCGAGGGTGGGCAGCTTGAAAATCCTGCACGCTTTGCCAAGAAAATGGCCTCGGTGATGGCAAAGGCCATCTAAGGAAGCATTTTCGGACGCATGGTGAACTGCAGTTCTCCGCGAGTCTGAGATGAAAAGTCAGCCCACACCTCGAGCGGGAGTTCGATCGAAACCAGCGTCGCGGTAGGGATTCGTGTTGGCTCGCCGGTGAGCCAGGCGGCGAGGTCCTCAAGACCCGGGTTGTGGCCCAGTGCGAGAACACAGTCCACATCGGGTGCCTGCTGGGCAATGCACTGTATGATTGTTCCTGTGCTCGCCATGTAGATTCTTCGGTCGAACTCAAGGGGAATGCTCTGGCTGAACTCGGCCTCGCTGGCCTCGGCGGTGGCGGCGGTTCGGGCAGCCGTCGAGCTGATCATCCAATCGGGTCGGTGGCCCTCCTCCAGCATCCAGCGGGCCATTCGAGGAGCATCTCGACGCCCCCGCTTGTTGAGCAGTCGGTCGTGGTCTGGACAGTTCAGGTCCTTCCAGCTCGACTTGGCGTGTCGAAGAAGAAAGAGTGTCTTAGGCATTGTTCTGGGCGTCCCTCCAGGCTCTCCAGGCCTTGTCGGTTCCCATAATCCGATCCCATGGCCCCCAGAAAGAACCCAGACATCCTTTGGTCGGGTAGCGGTGGTGGAAGGCATGGCGACTGGCGGGCCCGTCCACAGTGAATCCGCTGTGAGCGTGCACGGTCTCCACAATGCGGATCACCACCCAGACTTGAAGCACGATGAAGTGGCTTCCGAGCAACACAGGTGCCCCCCAGAATGCAACAAAGTTGAGAAGCGTTTCGACAACATGCGCGTGCTCGGCGCTGATGCCTCGGACGTGGCGCCATTCGTGGTGCTTCCGATGGATCAGCCGAAAAAGCTTCTTGTGGTGCAAGAGGCGGTGAGTCCAGTAGAAGAATGTCTCGTTGAAGAGATAGAACAGCGCCAAATGTCCGAAGAGTTCACCGAGGCTGGGAACCCCGGCGACAGTGCCGCCCTGTTGGACCCAAGGGACATAGATCAGGGCCATCATTCCGGGAAAGAGCAGATGACTTCCAAGAACCTCGATGACTCCGCGTCGATAAAGCGTGGCTGGAGGTTCTTTTCCATCATCGATGCGACGGTTGGCAAACCATCCCCTCTTGTGAGCGAGGCCCCAGAAGGCCCATGAGCCCAGAAAGCTTGCTTCATGCCAAGCCCAGAGAATGAGAGAAAAGAACACCATCAAGAACAGTGTAGCAAGTCCTCAAGGGGCCTTGATTTGGTTTTATGCGAACCAGACCTGTTCAATGGACTGATTTCCACAGGCATAGATGGCGACGGCACGCTGGCTCCCCTCTCCCAAGCCCTGCACCTCCTCGAGATCGATCACCACATCCTCTTCCACCACTCGAGAGAGAAGCTTGGCGTGCAGAGCGGGACTGCCCTCAAAGAGCGAACGATAGAGTTCACGCATGGCGGCTCGACCCTCAGCAATGAGGCTGTTGTCGCGAAGCTCCCGGAGGCAAACGGTCTCCGAAAAGCAGGCGACAAAAGCATCGAGATCCCGTTTGTTGTAGGCGTTGAGTTGCCTCTGGACCAACACTTCGGGTGGTGTCATGCGTATTCTCCGAGCAAGGGGCCCAACATGCGAGGGCGCCAAAATGAGTGGCTGGCGATAGAGTAGATGAGATAGCCCCTACGGTCCACGGTCTCTTCGCAGCAGACCCTGACTTTCCTGATGGTGAAGCTTGCCTCTTGCCAATACCGCAACCTCCCCGATTGTTCTGTTGGCGGTCAACGCGCGCTACCGCCACACCTCCATCGGGCTTCGATGCCTTCGTGCCAATCTCTCGACTCTCGAGTCTGAGGCTCAGATCTTGGAGTTCACAACGAGGGCTGCGATCGCTCAGGTGGTCGAGGAAGTTCAGGCTCGATGCCCAGTGGTGGTGGGTATCGGCGTCTACATCTGGAACGTTCACTATGTGGAGGAGTTGGTGCCCCGACTCCGCGCGGTGCTCCCTGAAGTGACTGTGGTCTTGGGTGGGCCTGAGGTCAGTCATGAACTTGAGGGTCAGCCGCTGGAAAAGCTGGCCGACTACGTGGTTCAGGGAGAGGGCGAGCGGGCCTTTCGAGAGCTCTGCGAGCGTTTACTGTCGGGCGAAAAACCGGAAACAAAAGTGATCTCTGGCCACACGCCTCCAATGGCCGAGCTTGAGCTTCCTTATCGGTTGTACTCGGAGGAGGACATCGCTCATCGAGTCATCTATGTGGAGGCATCACGAGGCTGCCCTTACCGCTGCGAATTCTGCCTCTCCTCCCTCGACCGACGCGTTCGCGATGTGGACCTCTCGCGATTCTTTGCAGCGATGGATCGTCTGTGGGAGAGAGGGGTTCGTGATTTCAAGTTCATTGACCGAACCTTCAATCTTTCACTCCGGTTTAGCCTGCAGGTACTTCACTTCTTTCTGCAAAAGGCAGAACCTGTGAAGAGCCTGCATTTTGAGATGGTGCCAGAGCGGCTTCCCGAAGAGCTCCTTGAAACTCTGGCCCGTTTTGAGCCCGGCGTGGTTCAGCTTGAGGTGGGGGTTCAGACCCTAAACGCAGAGGTGGCTCGCAACATCAGTCGACCCATGAATGTGAGCAGAATCGCTGAGAACATCCGGGCCTTGCGGAGAGAAACAGGAGTCCACCTCCATGTGGATCTGATTGTGGGTCTCCCGGGTGAGGATCTGACATCCTTTGGTCGGGGTTTGGATCAACTTCACGCACTCCATCCTCAAGAGATCCAGGTGGGGGTCCTCAAGAGACTGAAAGGAACCCCACTTCAGCGGCACACCCACTCCTTTTCGATGCACTACAGCGATCGTGCCCCCTTTGAAATTCTGGAAACCTCCGAGGTGGGCCCTGAGGAAATGGAAGCGATGAAGCGATTTGCGCACTACTGGGATCGCTTTGTAAACAGCGGTCAGTTCTCAGGAAGTGTCTCGCTGATCTGGAGCGATCAGGACTCTGTCTACGGTTCTTTTCGCGACTTTTCGTCCTGGCTTTTCCAAAGGCTGGGCCGCGTGAGCCACAACAGTCTGCTGCAGCTGGCTGAACACCTGTTTTGTTACCTCACCGAGGTTCGCGGCATGGCTTGCAGTCGCGTTGGAACACGCATTGTCCACGACCTCAAGCGGGTTCCAGGGCGCCGTTTGCCCGCCTCGTTGAAGCCCTATAAGCCAGCAGCTGTCGAAATTCAACCCACCTCCGGTGCTTCAGGTGCGGGTCGCTTGAAGCGTCAGCAGCGGCATCAAGCCTCAGTACGCCCTTGAGTCCCTCTTGAGCCCTTGGGCAGAGGCTCCCGGTACGCGTAATAGCGAAGCAAGAAGAAGTTGATGAGGCCGAACGCGGCCATGTTGAGCAACCAAGCCAGTCGATGGGGCATCTGTTGTGCAAGCCAGTGGTCGGTGAAGGTCGAGACGACCAGCGACGTCCCATAGATGATGAGTGTACGCCAGAGACTCGGCCAGTAGCTGCGTTCGGGGTCGAAAGTCACACGGTAGTGCAGGTAATGCGCGAGAATGCTGGTGAGGGCGTAGGAGACCGCCCATGCGAAGGCTTCCCGAAAATTGGGTACCAGATTCCAGGCGAACAAGATTTCGTAGAGCACCCAACAGATGGTGGTGGTGACCAGACCCACTGAGGCAAAGCGGACAAACTTGTTGGAGCGAAGCGCAGCCATGGAGTCCTTTTTGAATGTGGAGCACGGGGGAAGCTGGAGCAGGTCTAACAGGCTTTTTCGCAGCTGGAGGGAGCGGCTGGCGAATCAGGCTTGGGGGGAGACACCCTCAGTTTTGTTTGATCAGCCAGAACCGTCCATCGCTCTCGCCAGACATGTAGGACAACTGCGAGGGAGTCACCCGAAGCGTTCCACCGGTATCCGGGTCGTTCACAATGTAGGCCGACGGGTTGTTGGGATCCCCCTCCATGCCTGTGATGAGAACCCAATGCCCCGAACCGGGGTTGACGAAGGATTTGGAGTGGGAGGAGCCAATCCCGAGGTTGCCGTATCGGGCTGAGCTACCGTTGGGCATGGAATGAACCGTTCCCTGCGTGTAGTCGACGCCCATGGGTACAGGTTGACCGCTCTGGAGGGCTCGGTGGATGTCTGTGAAGCTGCCCGATGTGGTGTAGGCAGCATCGGGCATCCCGTTGCTGCGAAGGAAGGCCGCCATGTCGCTTCCGGAGGTTCCCCTTCCGCTGTAGTACATCTTGCTGGCGATGTAGTCGATGTCAGCGTAGCTGGTGTTCAAGTCCGATCCATTTGACTGGGCCGCCATGAGCGCTGTGACCACGCCGCAGAACACCCCGCCCTTGTGGTGACTCAACGCATGCTGGTCGATGGGAGGTACGGCGATGCTGCTGGCATGGGGACGGGTTTGGGAGAGATCATGTGCCTCGTTCCAGAGGTCACCCGCTTGATTCAAGAGTTCACTTGCCAGCGCTTCCCCAACGGCTCCATCTTCTCGGAGCTCTCTGAGGAGTTCGGCCGCTTGATGGGCGAGTGATTTGGCCTCTTCAGCGTTCTGGTCTTCCAAAGCCTGCGTCGCCCGCTCCAGAAGATCGGCAACCTGCCAAATCATTCCGGCATCCTGTGCTGTTTCTGGATTTCCATTCATACGCGCACGGTTGGCGGTGACGTGCGCAAGGCTCTTGGCCTCCTCAAACTGGCCTCGAAGAATGGTTTCGAGGGCATGGGTTAGCCCCAAGGGCGAGTGGGCGACAGCATGGGATACATCGTCTACCCAGTTCATCGAGGTGGAGGTGCAGTCGACGGCGTTGGCGGGGAGAGCGAGAACGAGGAGTGTGGGAATCATGCCCGAGTGCAATGCAAAAGCTAGGCCAAGGACACTGAGCACGCCTTTTCAAGGGTTTAGGGGCGGGGCTTGGACCCACATGGGGTGCAGAGGCCCCAGTAGTGGGTCCGACTTCTTGGGTCGGGTTCCCCTCAGGGTCGATTGCTGAACCCCAGAGGGGGATGGCGCTCGTAGGTTGTCGGGGGGCGCTCTCTGTGTGGACAGACTGGGCGGGTACGTGCCTCACCTCTCGGAGCGGCTGGGGTTAGGGATTGGCTCGAAGAACCAGTTCGGTGATTTCGGATCGGGTTCCGATGCGAAGCGGGGGGCCCCAGTAGCCTGTTCCCTCGTTGACATAGAGCAGCGAAGCGCCGATGGTGTACAGCCCTGACCGGTAGGGCTGGTCAAGGACAACCAGCGAACTGAAGGGTGCGAATTGACCGCCATGGGTGTGCCCGGAGAGCTGAAGGTCCACCCCCCTCTCGCTGGCTTCTCGGAT
>JAYXVV010000103.1:0-3409 GCA_036021505.1 Myxococcota bacterium
CGTTCGCTTTTGGACGCCTCTCCCCTGCATGAGTTGGTTCGTGAAAATTTTCCTTGGGATGCCTTGAGAAAACGCATTGACTCAGGGGGACTCGAAGCTCTGGTGATTTCCACAACCCAGGTCGGTACAGGCCGCCATGTGCTCTGGGTCGACAAAAAATCCAAAAAACGACTGCGAAGCCCCGATCCTTCCGCCGAGCTGCGGCAAGTCCAGATGCAGCCTGAGCATTGTCTCGCGTCCAGCGCTTTGCCCTTTGTGTTTTCTCCCGTGGAGATTGGTGAGGAAATCCATGTGGACGGACTGCTCCGTCACAACACCCCTCTCGCTCCTGCACTCGCTCTTGGCTGCGAGCGCATTCTGGTCATCAATGTCAAGCGGAGCTATGCCTCGCGGTCGATCCGACGGAAGAAGAGCCCATCTGCGAAGGAGGCCACCATGGCCTTTCTGATGGGAAAGGCACTTCATGCATTGCTCCTTGATCCTGCTGAGAAAGAGCTCGAGCGGGCGGAGCGGGAGAGCGCCATTATCGAGTACGGTGTACGGACCTACGGAGAGGAGTTCCTCACCGGCCTCAATCAGAACCTGAATCCCGACTCCCCATTCAGGCGCCGTAGAACCATGATTCTTCGCCCTGATGAAGACCTCGGAAAGGTCGCTGCAGAGGTGTGGGCCAAGTCAGACATTGAACTGACGCGCACGACAAAGCTGCTACTGACCCACATCGCCGAACGCGAAGACATCAAGGAAGCCGACTTTTTGTCTTACCTGCTTTTCGACACGGCCTACACCACAGCCCTGGAGAAGATGGGCTACCTCGACACTCAGGCTCGACACGACGAGCTGGTGGAGTTCTTTACGCAGCCTCCGGGGGCGATCTAAAGGGCCTCGATCGCCTCGATCACAGCGTCAGCGTGGCCTTTCACGCGTACCGGGGACCATCGCTTTACAATCCTACCCTCGCCGTCAATGAGGAAGGTGGAACGCACAATTCCCATGTAGGTACGGCCGTAGTTTTTCTTCTCCTGCCAGACGCCGTAGGCCTCTGTCAGTTCACCCCCCTCGTCCGACAGGAGATCGAAATTGAGGCTGTGCTTTTCGCTGAAGTTCTTGTGGCGCTTCAAACTGTCCCGGCTTGCGCCTACAACCACGGCACCTGAACTCTGTATGCGTTCCATGCTGTCACGGAAATCACAAGCCTCCGTGGTGCAGCCCGGTGTGGAATCCTTTGGATAGAAATAAAGAACAACGGTTTTTCCAGAAAAATCCGAAAGGCGAACCCCTTCCGACTTCAGACTTGGAACGCAAAACTCAGGGGCTTTTTCACCCACATCCGGCATCGTAGCCATCTCAGAACCTTCCTGTAATGTCGAGAACATGGAGGCCACGCCAATCCGCACCCGCCGCAGGAAGTGCGGTGAATGCCAACCACGTGCGCCCGTTGGATTCCACGACGGCGGGCTCCCCGCAAGCGACCAGTCCCGTCTCGATCTCGACGCTCCCCGAGCCGTCCAGCGCCACTATCTGAATGCGATCTCCACGGACCGGGTCGGAAGAGACCGCAACCACGTGGCCGCCATCGGGTGTCAAAGCGGGCCCCGCTCGCACAGGCAAGCGAACGTCACGGAGCACCAAACGCGACGCCCCTCCGGTTCCATTGACCGCCCGAATGTCCCAGTGGTCGCCCCCTCTCTCCGAGCTGAAGTAGACCACCTCGTCCCCAGCCCACACGGGGCGGGTTTGGTCTCCCATGTCGGAACTCAGATCTCCAGATTGGCCGGAGGCCGTCCAAAAGAAGAGGTCTTCTCCGTTCCCCTTTCGAGAGAAGGCAAGCTTGTCCCCATCTGCACTGAAGGCCGGGAAGTTTTCCGAGGCCGGACTGCTCGCCACCACCTCAGGTGCATTGGCAAGGTCCCACGAAAAAATGTCCCCACTGCCGGTGGCATCCGAGGAAAACGCGAAGCGAGTTCCACTCGCGGACATGGTTGGGGCGCTCAAGTTGCCACTTACCGCGGTTGAGGAGATCAACTCACTCGGCGAGGCGCTTCCAGGGAGTGCGTAGTAGATCCTCAGGAGGCCGCCTGCATTGGAACCCTCGAAAAACAGCATGGTCTGAGGCTTTGATGTCCACGATGGAGCAGCCACCACCGAACCACCCCCACCAAAGCTGCGGCTGGCCCCTGGAATTCGAAGCTGACGCGGCTGCGAACCCAATCCAGCGTCCATCTTAATGAGCCACAACTCCACCGAATTGGACAGGTTGTTCTTCTCGTAGGCAAGCCACTGACCGTCCGGCGACCAGGTTGGATTCTGCGCATGACCGGAGCCAGACACATTGACCTCTGCGGCCATTGTCGTACTCATGCTGAGTGCTGCTGCACCCAAAACAAGCGCAAATTTCATGGCAGCCCCTTCTGAGCAACGGGTCCGAGAGTGAGCGCCACTTGGCCCCATGGATAGAGCCGTTGGGAGTCGTGTTGCGCCCCACCCAACAGAGACACGGCAGCAGCCAGATCGGTTCCCACCTCCAGAATCGCATAGCTCAGACTCGCCTGCCCCCCCACAGTGGCCATGGGTCCACTCGTCACCCACATGATGTTTTCTCGGTCGGCCTCATCGGTGTTGGTGACTTGGGCGACCCCCATGCTGACCGTTCCACCCAGGTTGATCCACAGATCCGAGAAACGCAGGGTTGGTCCGAGAGACAAAAATCCGCTCCGCAGGGTGTGTCCGGAGTAAGCACGGCCCTCGGACTCGATCTGAGCAGCATCGCTTCTGTCCACGGAGGAGGTCAGGCCGTGGTAGCCCACCTCCGCGTAGAAGCCGAGAAGCGGGCTGATGCCCATCTCCACACCTGCAGCCACTCGAGCACCCATTCCATTGAATCCCGGAGGACTGCTGGTGCCCTGCTCAACGGTGGGCTCACCCGCCATCGTAAAGGCACCACCGAGGTCCATTCTTGGCCCCACATAGAGGAAAGAGAACGGTTCAGAACTGCTGCGACCCGACAGAGCCTTGAGTTGGATCTCCACCACCGCAGTGCCTGCAGTGAGCAGGAACTCTTCGGAGCCATAGGTATAGGTCCCCGCAGGCAGAATGCCTTCGAAGGCCCCTGTCTCCTGCACCTGAGCCTGAGCGAACTCGATCGCCTTTCGCTGGTCGGGAATGAACGGCATCATTGCTGGTGCCAACACCGCATCCACGCCCTTGTCCGATGAGAGAGCCACCAAGCCGTAGCTGCGGTCAATCTCTTCCAACAGCCCCACAGCTTCTCGCTCCGGTGTAATTCGAACCGATGCCGCCAATCTCTCGCGGCAGCTGGTCATGTTTCCAAGGTTTCGGGCCGCCTGGGCACCCAACATCCAGTCCTCGGCGGTGAGAACCTCTCCCGCCTCCTGCAGTTTGAGCAAAA
>JAYXVV010000104.1:0-4496 GCA_036021505.1 Myxococcota bacterium
CAAAAACAACAGGAAGCGAGGCCAGTCTCTTTTGTGCAGGTCAGGGGGAGCGAAGCAGACGCCTGCCGACGTATCGCCCGATGAACAAAGTCAGCATCGTTGAGCAAAAGCAGGCTCTCCAAACGGCCCATGCCCTTGGAGCGCACGTTTTTGTCTGGGAATGCATGGCTCTCCGTCCCGATTACGTGGATCAGGTCCAGCACCAATGGACTCACGACGACCTGGCCACCATCACCAACGCCCATGCCGATCATGAAGACGTTCAGGGCCCGACCGGGCGGGATGTGGCTGAGGCCATCTCAGGATTTATTCCAACAAACAGTTTTGCACTCAGTACCGAACAGGCCATGCGACCGGTACTGGAACAGACGGCGTCCGAGCGAAACACGCTCCTAAAGACGCTAAGTGCGGACGAAATTCAAGCTGTACCCGCCGATCTTTTAGAGAACTTTGATTACCAAGAGCATCCCTCAAACCTGGCACTTGCGTTGCACGTCGCTCGCGAACTGGGCTGTGACCATGAGGAAGCCGGCTATTTGATGGCCACCCACTCGGTCGCCGATCTGGGAGCCCTCCGCACAGCCCCTCCAATGCGAGTGGTTGGGCGTCGCCTTTCTCTGAGCAACGGAATGTCGGCCAACCAACCTGCCGGACTCCTCAACAACTGGGTCTCGTGCGGATTTACAGAGGCAGACGCACTGGGGCACCCGAATCGCTGCTTTGTCAGCATCGTTAACAATCGGCAGGATAGGCCCCAGCGGTCACGCGCTTTTGCCCGTTGTTTGGTTCGACAGCTCCCCGCCCACCGACACATTCTCATGGGAAGCAATCTCCAAGGTCTTCTCAACATGATTAAAGAAGAGCTGGAGGAACACCTCAGCGAGTGGACGCTCCCCGACAGCCCCAAGGCAACCGAGCAGCGGCTGCGAGTCCTTCGAAAACAACTCTGCCTCACCTCCCCGGGCCCCCTTCTTCGTTCAACGGCCCTCCTTCTTGGACTCAGAAGCACCCAGATGGCCAACATCGCCGAGGAAATGGACAACCGGATTGCCCAAGTCGGGCCCGACATCACCACGTATCGAGAAGCCCGAGTGCAGCTCGAACCTCTTCAAGAGAGCCTCAATCAACTGGCCCATCAGATCGAGGGGGCCTTGTTTCACAACTCTCGTGAGCGACGTGCAGTGATCAAGGACGCTCAGGAGCAATGGCTTGCCTGTGCCGCTGAAGCGCTCCTGTTCGCCTCGGTCGCCAAAGCCTGCGCACTGACGAGCTCCCCGGAGCATCGTTTGGCCTTGCTCAAGCGGAGCTACACTGCGCTGTTTCTGCGCCACGTTTTGTTGCTCCCAGGAAACCCGACAGCCGATCAGGTCATTCAGTTCACCGCCCAATCCTGCCCTCCAGGGGCGGAGATTCATGCAATGGCCGTTCAGAACATCCATGGGCCGGGCCGGTCTCTTGCCACTGCAATCCAAACCGGCTGCCGGGTTCTGGAGCTGTGTGAGGAGCTCTCCAGCGACTCCTCCGACGCCGTTGGGGACGCCCTCCGAAAGATCCGTTCCAATTCGCTGTGGACCATTCCGCTCTGCCACGAGGTCCTCCGGACGATCTATGCCATGCCTGCACAGCCAGAGCTGGCCGGCGAACGGGACCTTACCGTCAACAGCATCCACCAGCGTTTGGAGACTTGCGAGCAGGCCCTCAAATCCGAGCCAAGGCTCACCAAGCTTCTTGGACGCATCAGCCACCTCGCAGAGAACACGCGTCTGCCCTTCCGGGTCATCCGAAACCGCCGGCGAGCTGACCGAATTCTGGATGCACTGTGCAAGGGTCTTGTTTCCCGCCGCCGGGCCGAACTTGAGTTGGGCCTTCTGGTGGAAGAGGACCATCAGACTGACCTGTTGCCCGATCCGCCTGGTGCGATGCTCGGATGACTCGGCTACCAGCGCCCTTTGATGGCCCAGCGATTCGTGCTCTTTTGCACCTTACCCGACCGTTCTAAATCCCGAAGGACTGCCAAAATCTCCGCATCTTTCAGGTCCTCCCATGGCGAGCGATGCTTGGAGCCCGCAACGAGCATTGCCTGCTTAAGACCCCGCGAGCCATAGTTTTCCAACCTCTCCAGAACATCCGCCCGAATCCACTTTTCTCGAGCCGGGTCCGCCACAGTCCTGGGGACCCGCTTGGCACCCGTTGCTGCCCGCCGCCTCTTGCGCTCCTCGGGTGAAAGCACATCCGGTCCTTTCTGGACGATCTTGACGGCTCTCTGGACAATCTCGACCCCCGCAGCAGCCTGTTGAGCGAAGTGGCTCTCCACCCTCTCGAGCAGGGCCAAGGTGTCTGGCCGAATGCCGCTATCCTCGGATCGCCCGATAAGCGCTGCGCGTAGCACTCCAGGGACGCGCTCCGCAGAAAAACCGAGAAACTCCTCGAGCCAGTCTTGGAGCACATGGCCGTCCGGAAGGTCGGCGATTTCCCGAAGCATCTGCTCTCGAAACTTGCGGAGATCGCGCAAGAGATCCACGGGCAGGGTCTCTTGGTCGGCGAGCGCAAACAGATCTGAAAGGCTTCGCGTGTCGAGCCCAACCAGGGGCTTTCTTACGAGATCTTGGACGAGAACCGAAAGCGTGATGGGATCCGACTTTCGGAGGCCCTCGATGTGTGCTCGCTTCACGAAGTCACCTTTCTTGGCTTCCAGAGCTCCTCATTTTCTTGGTCTCGCTCAGTGTACCGCCCGAGAACAAAGAGGTAGTCTGACAGTCGATTGAGATACCGCATGGCGTCATCTTCCATCTCGGGCTCCTCGTCGAGAAGACTGATGACCCTCCGTTCGCAGCGGCGGCACTGGGTACGCGCTTGGTGGAGAAATGCACTGGCTTTCCGTCCACCGGGAAGAATGAACTCCTTCAGCGGAGGCAGGGCGTCATTGAGCTCGTCGATCCAAGCCTCCAGACGGGCGATGTCTTCATCCGAAGTGCGCACCATTCCTGGCCACCGCTTCGATGGGGGTGTCGCCAGGTCTGCCCCGAGATTGAACAGGTCGTTCTGAATTTGATGAAGCATGCCATCGAGGCGATCCTTTTCTTCATCAAGACCCTCCCGCAAAAAACAGCGGGCAATCCCGAGACTGGAATTCATCTCATCGACGCTTCCATACGCCTCGATGCGCACATGGTTCTTCTTGACCCGCTCGCCACCGACCAACCCGGTGCTGCCTTTGTCGCCTGTCTTTGTGTAAACCTTGGAGATTCTCATAGGGAGTGGATAACCCCGCTCCACCTACCAGGGGAATTGAATTCCTACTCCCGGGCTGTCACCCAATAAAACGCCCCACGAAGTCGACGCCCCGCCCACCACGAAAAGTGCAGTAGAAGCCAGGGAAAGACGATTGGTGAGGCGTTGGAAATGGTAGAGGTCCGACTCGGTTGTTGCCGAATCAAATTGGCTCCGTGCCCGGAAACTCAACCCATAGAGCGCGACGCTTCCAGCAAACGCCACCCCACCACTCACCAAAGCCGGCGTTTTCCATGGCGGCCGGACCCGATCGATTCGAACAAAATCCTGCGCGTCATACCCCACCGGCAGACCGCGCTCGTCCGTGAGCACCTGGAGGGTAGAGCCGGCTTCCTGAGCCCCCGGATCCACTGCAGGTTCTGCCGCCGAATCAGCCGCCTCTCCAGTCTGCGTCACCAGAATAGCGGGAAACTGGTTTCCCTCGATCAACCAGCTCCTTCTCACTCGGCCATCGAGCCAGGCCAGCTGAACAACGTGGTAGCGACCCGTTGTGGCCGCTGCTTCAGAAACCTGGCGACCATCGACCAAGACCATGGAATTCTCTGGCGGACTGAGTTGGTGCCCTGGCATCGCAACTGGAGCCCGACCGGCCTCCGAAATCACCGAATCAAAGAGAGCCCTCACGGGGGAATCGAATGCGAGCTCATCCACTCCAAATCCCGCCCCAGAGTCCAACTCCCTGGCAGTAAGGAACCACTTTTGAGCCTTTGCATTCTCTCCTTCGAAGGCCGCCGCCGCACCCAGGACCCGATACACTCCCGCATAAAACGCCGGCGGAACCTTTTCCGTAAGGCACGGAAGACCGACGTTGAGCTCCACAGCGGCATCGATGACAGACTGCTCGTCACCGCTCGAGAGCATGAACTGCACGGTCTGGTACGAGTTGAGCAAGTCCTGAGCACCAAACGGCCCAGTGCACTGCGCAAAGGAAGGCCTGGCAACAATCAAGGTGAACAGGGCAAGGAGCGTTCTCAAGGGGTCTCCACGGATGACTCCCTCATAGTAGCAAGTGCTCAGCCCGTTGTGTCCGCAGGACTCATCCAGAGCAGAACTTGCCCGGAAGAAACCGGCTCGCCGTCCGCCACCAACCAACGCTCTACGCGGCCCTTGACCGCACTCCGAACAGGATTCAGGCTCTTCATGACCTCCACAAGTGCAACGGTCACTTGGGCGTTCACGGTCGCCCCTTCCGGCGCAAATGCCGG
>JAYXVV010000105.1:0-3000 GCA_036021505.1 Myxococcota bacterium
GTCTTCTTGAGGCGTTGATCCGCGCTCGGTGCTGTGTTCGAATGGGGGCGGGAGGCATGTCGTGAACATCCGTTTGGTGCCCTTCACCTGGGCCCGACACATCCACGCAGCACTCGTCGTGATGGCAGCGACATTGCTGGGCTACTGGGGCCTTTTGGCCCTCTGTGCTCTTCAGGGCCCATTTTGGTCTCCCACAGCGGATCTGAATGTCCTGCTTGGCGTGTTCGGTCTCGGTTCGGGGGTCGGTGCCGTCTTGGTGCAGGGCAGCCTCGAGTCCAAGCCTGGAACCTGGTGGCGCAAAGGGCTGCTTTGGGCCGCATTGGGTGGCTTTGTTTCGGCCCATCTGGGAGCCGGTCTGGGGGCCTATGTGACCGCTTTTGCGGTTCCGGGGGCGTCCGAGGCCTACGCGGTGGCCCCTGTGTTGAGTGTGCTCAAGTATTCAATCGCTTCTTTTGTCTGCGCAGGTCTCTTCTTCGGGCTTCTGATGGGATGGTGGCGAAAGGCTTCTCTGGCACTCTATGCCTGCGTTGGGATTGTGTGCGGTCTTGGAGCAGCGATGACCTGGCATCTGACCGCCGGCATTGTCGATCTCTATGCTGCAGCCGCGGCGGCGGCGATGGCCTGGGGCGGTGCCTTTGGGCTCTTGGCCTGGGTGGTGCCCCGTCGGCTCTATTCAGGCTGGGTTCGGGTGCTTTCGGGGTCTCGTTTTGGGGTAAGGGTCCGAGTGGACGACGACGGCGATGCGTCGGAGCTTGTTGCTGGGCACTACCCTCGTGGAATGGATCTCTGGCTTCCTGCAGAAGAGGGGGTTCGGGAGATGCATCTCTCCGTCGCTGTCGATTCAGAACAGAACTACAAAGCGAGAGGCCTCAGTTTGTACCCCACGCGCGTTACGAGGTCGCTTGAGAAACTGGATCTTCGCTACGACCCCGCACGACCTTTGCCCCTGGAGACTCCGCTCCGTTCAGGGGATCTGCTGGAATTGGGCGATGGTCAAGCGCAGACGGTGTTGGAATTTGTGATGCTTCCCCGACAAGAGGATGCGTCATGATTCGATGGTTGCTCGCTGCTGGGATCATCGGCTGCGCAGGTCCAGGAGAGCTGGGCGATGGGGACCTGGAACGCCTCCCAGGGAGCCTGACGCGTGTCGAGGAGAGCAACCCCGATCCGGGCCGCTTTCAGCTGGAGTTGATGGCGACCGAGGGCGACTGCCAGCAGCTTAAAAACGAGGGGGTCTTGGAGCGACTGGACGATTGTCTACCGCGGGTAGAGACAGGAAATGGAACCGTTCGCCTGGCCTACCGCTTGCTCGATGGTGGCGTACCCTTGGCCCTTCCCGTGCAGAGAGATGTGCAGGGACGCATTGATCCGCATCGATTTATCAGTGTCAGCCACGAGGGCGATGATGTTCGGGATCGGCCTGAATCCGCAGGGACGGGCATTGAACAGAGACTGCAGTTGATTCCTCATGGAGAAACCACGGAGGCTGCGCAGCTGTTTGTGCTGCTCATCGACCGCTCCAATTCGATGAGGAACGACGATGGCACGGGGACAAGTCGCTTGCAGCGCGTCCAGCAGGCCTTGTTGACTCGCTCCGTGGTTGAGCGCTTTTTCTCCAGCGACAAAAACCGGGTCATGGTCCTGAGTTTCGCGCAAGACGTTCGAGCTTCAGGAGGCGATTCGCGTCAACTGGAGCTGATCGACAATCCCACCCGCTTCCATGAGGTCATCACCGGCCTCCGTGCAGACGGCACATGGACTCATCTCTATGATGCGGTCGCCAATGCCACAGCGCGGGCCATCAAGCGACCGGAGGTGGAAGGCTACCTCCGCGAGGAAAAGGCACTCCCGACGGTGATCGCCCTCACCGATGGGTTCGACAACCAGAACAACGCGGAATCCTGCGGGGACAACGCAGCAGGCCTCCGTCGCCTGTTGAAACTCCTGGACCGCCAGCGAAGTCAGGTCTCCACCGAAATCCTCGCCCCAGTGGTCTACACCGTGGGCTTGGGGACCCCAGCGCTTCCTGACTTTCCGTACATCAACGGCGATTCAGAAAACCGAGAATTCCTCCGATTGCAGAAGCTGGCTCAGAACCCAACCCCAGCCGGCCTGTGTGGTGAAAACGCGGACACCGTTATCGATCCTCCCTCGGGTCCAGGCCTGGAAGATCGAGGGATCGACAATGCCTCTCTGGAGTGGATTGCCGCCCGCGGCGGAGGACGCGCGGTCATCACCACGGACAGAAGCGAGCTGGTGCAGGCATTCGAGCGCGCAGCCGCGAAGCGCTACGAGTGGTTCGAGCTTCAGTACCACACCGACCCGACGGATTTCAGGCAGAGCTTCGAGGTTACCCTGAAGACCAAGGCCTATGCCGATACGCAAGCCTCGATCCGCTTCCACCCGGCCTCGGCATTTGATCTGCCTGAGGCTCAAGCCAGCGTGGGCGCTGTGATGGGTGCCGCTGCTCCGTTTCGGAGCACAGCTGCCTTGTTTCTTCCCCTGCTTGGTGTGTTGATTTCCTTGGCCTTTCTGGGGGCAGCCACCTTCAATCTCAGACGGGCTCTCAGTCGAGAAACCCCTCGCTCCTCAAAGGACTCGGGCTGATGCTCGTACTCGTCCACTCTTGAATCCCACGGGTGCCTGACGTAGCATCCAGGCTCCTCCAAACGCTTCTTTCGAAGCCGGGCAAAAGGCACATAATGGCCAAGCACCTCGCACAGTATGAAGTTCTTCGGGAGCTGGGAAGCGGCGCCTTTGGCAGTGTTTCACTGGGTGTGGGTTCCACGCCTGGGCGAGGCCTGACCGCGGGACGAAACCGCTTTGTTGCACTCAAGCAACTCAAGGCCGATGCGGACTCCGAGGCGGCGGCCCAACTGGAGCAGGAGTTTGCCCTCTTGGATGGGGTCAAGCATCGCTGTATTGTTCGGGTATTCGAGTACCTCAAGAACGAGAACACCGTCGTGATGGAGTACATCCACGGTGTGGATCTTCGGACGG
>JAYXVV010000106.1:0-10362 GCA_036021505.1 Myxococcota bacterium
ACCTACTGGGAGGCCGACTCCGCCCAACAAAACACGTGTGTTGAAGTGGTGATCGCGAGTGAGGACAAGGCCTGCTTCTGAAAGGACTCAGGCCGCGACCTCTTTGGCCATGTCGCCTCGAACGGTAGAGCACTGAACAAAGGTCGGTCGCCAGAGTCTGCTGATGGCCCCCTCCTTGAGCACCAAATTGTAGTTGACTCCATTGGCACTGAACCCCACCTTTTCAAGCCCCATGGTGGCGAAGCTCGACCCTGGAAGACTTTGTTGCCCTGGACGACGGACGCAGGGAACATGCAGAGATTCAGCCCCGCTTTCGCGTGCTGCTTGAGCGATCGCGACCAGAACCGCCGAGTCGACTCCACGTGCCATGACATGCGTGGCCAACATGAAATGTTGCATCGTCCAGGCGTTTTCCCCTCGATGCAACACGGCCATTCCTACCAGAGAATTCTCTTCATACCGATCCTCAAGACGCACCCACCAGACTTCACATCGAGGGTTTTCTGAGGCCTTGATCGCGGTCTCCTTGGTCAGTTTTCTCCCCGTGAGATCAATCACGTCGCCATGTGACATGGTGGCCTGCAGCGTGACCAGATCCGCGCGATTGGCCAAGCCTACACTGACCTGTGTCTCGAGGGTCTCCAGGTAGTTCTCCACGCTCTCGAGAATCGGACTACCGGTGTTGCTGGACGTCCATGGCTGCAGGTGCGTGAGGGGCGGCTCCGCCTCGAGGAAGAGGCGATCGCTCTCAAAGCTCATGTGCGTATTGACCATGTCCACGAGATCCATGGGCGCTGTAAAATGAAGCACCTCGACATCCTCCAGCGTCTGAGCGACCCAGGTGGACTCGCTGGTGCTGGAATCCGCATAAACCACCTGGTTGGTTTCGACCTCCAGGCGCTCGCAAACATTTTGAATCAGCGTGGCTTTGTCGGTCCAACGCATCTCCATGTGATCAAAGTGGTGTGGGCGCAGCCTCATCTGAGGGTGTTGCGTCATGGCATCCAGGACATCGTCACGACTGGTTCGTGTCGTGAGGGCCAGGCGGACCCCCCGCTTCCGCAGATTCAAGAGAGCCTCCTGAACCCGTAGAAACTCTCGACTTCGGTCCCGTTCATCCAACTGGATCCCAGCAGCGCCTCTTTCCTCGGCGGATCCCCCCCAGAGAACGCCGTCCGCTTCCACGATCAGCACCTGTCGGGTCCGCCCAAGCATCGCAAAGACGTGTCGGGTCAGCTCGGACCCCATCTCTCGAAAAACCTCGGCACTCCAGTGGGAGGCGCCCAAGTTTGCCATTTCCACGTCGAAGGCGAATCGACCCACACGAGACACGACGGATGAAAAACTGACAACTCGGACCCTCGGAAGCTTACGAATCCTTCTTGAGAACTCCGCATTGATGCGTTCGATGCATGCCTTCAAGCCCAATTCCACCGCTGTGTCCTGAATGCCCAGTGGGGATCGAGTCGGAACCGGGAGATCCATCACGAGCAGCGTTCCGCCGGTTCCCGTTCGGAGCGCACCCGCGCGCTCGACCAGCGTGTCCACAGCCGCATCGCAGATTCGGCGCCGAAGAGCCACCGGGTCGAGCAGGGTCTCCACTTTGTAGAGTTCTTCCACCAGCAGCGTGGGCTCCGTCACCATTACGGTGACCTGAGGCTGTACGTCATGAAGCTCTGCAGCGGCTTCCTGGAAGTCACCGGAGGCGTGCTCGATCACCGTGTACCGCGAGGGAATCCCTTGGTGCGCCAGGCTCTCACTGAGCGGACGTCGGAGGGCAGCAATGGGGGCGTCAGAAACAAGGGCGATTCGCATGGAAACCTCAAAAAACCAGGATGGATCAAGCGCAGGTTTCCTTTCATCGACCGGACAACCTTGGACATTGAGGCGAATTTTCGATCAATTTTGGGGGGGCAACAGCCAGTCGCTGCTCACCGGGAGGGCCTTCTTCCGAAGACACACATGCTCATAGGCACGGTCGAGGACTTCGAGCAGGAGCGGATCGGGTGACGCGTCCAACCCCACAGGCCCCAATGCCCCGGACTTCACCGCGGCCAAGTCATCGACGTTCAGATCACAAAAGCGCTGGATTCCACCGCCTCTGGGCAAGAACTGTTGAAGACGTCGAAGATAGAGATGTGCCGATGCTCGTCGGCAGTGGTCTCGGTGAAATGCCTCCAGGGGACCACATGCACTCAGGTCCATACCGGGGCGGGTCTCCAGAACCTGCTGAAACACCAATCGCCAGAAGCGAGCATCAAAATCGGAGGACGGATCGGATTGAGCCCCCAAGGTTTGCTCCCACTCCGCATAGAGCCGATCGGCGGCGGGCATGATCGAGGCAAACTCCGAGGGTTCCAAGGGAGCCTTGCCGCGCGGTCGCGTCAGACCTCGAACCTCTCCCTGCCAGAGATGCTGCTCGCAGTCGTTCTTAAACGGACCGGATTTTGCGCAGTTCTCAGCCGCTTTCGCTTTGTTTTTTTTCCGGCGCCAATGCTCCGCCATCTGGAAGAAGCACTCGGAACGCCAGGTCCCCTCCTCCACCTCCAGGCACAGGGACTGAGGCTCCACGACTTTGTTTCTGGCGGCCCACTGGACCACATTTGCGCCGCAGTCCCCTCTCGCAGGTGCATTCGAAAGCCTCTTGCACGTCGCCAGGCGCGTCTCAGCATCGGCAGCCCCTTCCTCAAGAGCCTGCCGGTAGAGTTCGTGGTCCGGCACAGATTCCGGCGCGGAACAAGCCACCCAACCGAGGAGGACAAGCATCAATCGGGACGCCATTCACCAACATCCAAGGGAAGATTCACCCCCTGCTCTCGAAGACGACGCGCTCGTTGAAGCACGGCCGTGCCGAAGAGCAATGCGTCGGCCACAGCCACTACAGGACGACCCGCCAAAGGCTCCATCGAACTGCCCACAACCCAATCGTTGAACGCCCCCATCGCCGGCCCACACCAGATCTGAAAATCCTTCTTTCTCGAGGCCTCGCCCATCCGAGCCCATCGAGAACTCATTCCCAAGTACCACCGGAAAACAAGCGCCATCTTGTGGCGCCCATCGGTCCGCGCACGCTCGACCTGCTTGGGATCACGCTCAGACCAGTAGCCCTCGGTTTCACTCCAGACCTCCTCAAAGCTCCGAAGCAGCATTTGTTTCTCGACTCGAGACCTTTCTTTCTCTGGCACGTCCTCCCACGACGCATGGCGCTTGTAGAGGTCGTAGAGCCGCTCACTTCTTTTCGCGTACATCGTGCCCCGCGAAAGCACCTGCACATGCGCACCCATCTCAAACATGTCGGGTGCTGCACCGCTCGCTACATCGGCAAGTCCCGCCTTGAGCAGCAACTCCTTGGCCAGCGAAGAAGTGCCCGCCTCGGGCGTACACTGATTTACGGACCCCGTGAGCACATACTCTGCCCCCATCTCGAATGCGCCTGCAATCGAAGAGGGACACCCAAGCCCGCCAGCGGCCCCAATGGCAACGCGGATGCCGCGTTGGTCATACCCCCTCTCTCTGCTCACCCGATCCCGCAATCCCCGAATCACAGGAAGGATGACGGGCAAGGGCCGATGATCGGTGTGCCCCCCAGAGTCTGCCTCGCAGGTGATTCCATCCGCCATCGGAAACTCAAGCGCAATCTGCCCCTCTTCCGCAGACAGCTTTCCAGCATCCATCAACTCGTTGACAAGGCTCTCTGATGCCGGAGCCAGAAAGTGCCTCGCCACTTCAGGACGAGAAACTTTCGCATACAGGCGATGGGGAACCACACATTCCCCTGTCGCCAACCGCTTGGCGCCCGTGAAGCGATACCGAACCACAGCAGGAGTCAGCCCCATGAAAGCCGATGCGGAGACCATCTGGCAGCGGTACTTCAGAAAGAGGTCCACTGTCGCGGACTCCACCGCCGGCTCGTGCGGGTTGTGAAGGAGGTTGAACCCGGCAGGGATGCCCTCACCGAGCTCCTGCTTGATCCTCTGAATCCCCTCTTCCACCGCTGGAAGTGGCAACCCCCCTGACCCGTAGAATCCAATGTAGCCTGCTTTACCCATGGCAATGACAAGCTCTGGAGAAGCAATCCCTCCCGCCATCGCCCCGGCGACGTAGTTTGCCTTCGTTCCCAGACGTTCGCGGAACCAGGCCGGTCCCATTGGGCCACTGGGGCCAATCGATGCCACCAGGGGATATCCAGCGCCAAAGTGACCCCGTGTGAAAAAGCGGATCCCCTCAGGCGACTCCACAACGTAGATTCCAGAAGTCACATCCGCGACTGCGGCTGAAAGGTCTTCGATTGCGGAATCCAAGTCGGGTTGAAAAAGAGGCCTGTCTCCAGACTGCTGCACTCTGGACGGACTGGAGAGGAGCACTGTTTCGGTGTAGTGCTCACCTGTCGCCCACCTTACGGTGAGCTCTGCGTTCCCCGCCCCCCGGCTCAAAACCACGGACAACTGACCGTCTTCCAGAACAATGCGATCGACCTCCGAAGAGCTGGCGAGCGCCTCCACAAGCGCCCCCTCACCCAAGGCCTGAAACGCCCCAACAAGTTCACCCGCTTTCGCAGACCGCGAGAACACCTCGCCCCCAGCCTCCACTCGAGTGGTCTGGGCACGGTAAACGGACAAGCCTTCCAGCAGCGATTCCACGATTCGCCTCCTCGGAGGTGGAATCCTTAACCAGCTTGTTCGGTTGGAGCCTCGGCTTCCTGCACGACTTCGGCTTCTTGGCGCTCCAACAGGGCATGCGCCTTCTCCAAAATCTGACCTGCAGGCTTCCCAAGTCCCTCCATCCTCGAAAGCTCTTGGAGACCGCCGCATTCTCGACCCCGACGGGCCTCCTGTGCCGTATGAAGGGCAATGTCAGCAGCTCGGAGCGTCTGCGCGATGCGGTGGTGCTCCTGTGGAGCCGCGATGGGATGGTGGTGAAAGCCGGCTGCGATAGCGACCTTGTCGCCGAGCGACCATGCGTGCGCAGCAAGGAGACTCAGCGAGGGGTGATGCCGGTCTTGGATGGCCTCAACCACCGACCTCGAGGGAGCGTCGAGACCATCTTTCACGCTCGCGGAGCGAAACACCACAAGTTTTCCGACGTCGTGCAGCAGGCCCGCCAAGTAGTGGTGACCGCGCTTCTCATCACGTATCCATGCCGCCAATTCACCAACCGCGATTCCATGGGCACGAACCTCGTCTGCCCGCCGCTGAAATCCGCGGACCCGAAACACTTGGGAGTGGAGGCAGACTGCCATGCCGATCCGCCAGAGGGCGTCAAATCCGATGCGTGCAATCGCGTGGTGGAGCCCGGATGGAGGGTGTGAATAGGCTGCGCTGCTGCCCGCAAGCCAGACACGCCGGAGCAGCGCGGGGTCCTGCTCCACCAAGCGTACGACCTGAAACATGCTTGGGTCGCGCTCTTTGAGCAAGGCATCCAGCTGCCGGGCGACATCCGGAAAGGGAGGAAATTCAAGTTTTTCAGTGCCTACCGACTGGATCAGGCGCTCCAGAAACGCACGGTCCGCCGGTGCTGCCTGGCGCTCTTTTTCTTCGTAGAGTTCCCGGAGAAGCGCCGTTCGAACCTCCTCACAGGTGCTGCCGCTCGGCACTCCCCCACGAAGCCAGGGCCCCTCCACCATGTCCGGCGCCACCTCGACCTGCGGAAGCACGGGCTCCGGCCCCCGCCGGACAGGAGGCGGACTCGTGTGGGCATCCGACCACTGGTAAGACGCCAAGTCCCTCGGAGCCTTACCCCATCCCAACCAGTTCTTAAGCCAAACGAGCATGCTTCTCCCCGGAGCGCCTCTTCATCATATCGGACCCTTGGCGGAATCCGAAAGGGGGAAATCCCCTTCCCCTCTGAGGACTCGTCAGGATAGACCTCTCTTCCACGAAGGAGTTTCCATGGCCAAGCTCAAGTTCCCCACCTACTGGGACTATCTCCGGCTCGACGAAATGCTCGAACTTCAAGGGGGAGTCGAGGGCAATGAAGAACAGCTGATGCCCGATGAGCTCCATTTCATCCTGGTCCACCAGACCATGGAGCTCTGGTTCAAACTCGTCATTCGGGAGCTGAGACTCGCCCGAGACCATCTGGCCGCTCCAACGTTGCCGGAGGACCGGGTGCCTTACGTGGTTCACCATCTGCGGAGGATCAACGAGATTCTCCGGCTCTGTGTTCAACAGTTTCAAGTTGTCGAAACGCTGACCCCTCAGGATTTTCTCGCGTTTCGGGACAAGCTGGTCCCCGCCAGTGTTTTCCAGTCCTTCCAGCTCCGAGAAATCGAGATTCTGATGGGTTTGGAGGAAGCCCAGCGAGCGACGTTAGGCAAAGTCCAAGCCATGGACTACATCAAAAAGCTGGCGGACAAATCTCCCGCTGGCGCAAGAGCATGGCGGCACATCTCGACAGCTCGCGAGGAGAAGACCCTGCGAAACGCCCTCCACGACTGGCTCTACCGGACTCCGATCCAAGGGTCGACTCCCGAGGACGCCAACGATGAGCAGGTCGTTGACGGATTTCTCGAGGCCTACATCAGCGCCGGCCAGAAAGAATCCGAAGCCCAGTTGGCCATTATGATCGAGGCCAACGCTGCTCCGAGGGAGGCTCTGGAGGCGCGATTCGCTGCAGGTCGAGCTCAGACGCGCTCCTTCCTGTTTGCAGAGGAAGTCGAAGAATCGGAACGGGCACGAGCCAAGAGAATTCGTGCGGCCCTGGTGTTCATCGAGTCCTACCGTGAGCTTCCGCTCTTGGCCTTTCCCCGGCTCCTTCTCGATACTGTCGTGGAGTTCGAAGAGCAGCTTGTCCTCTTCCGCCACAGACACGCTCGAATGGTAGAGCGGACAATCGGGCGGCGCGTGGGAACCGGAGGCTCCTCAGGTGTGGACTACCTGGACAAAACCACCCATTACCGGATCTTTCAGGAGCTCTGGGCGGTTCGAACCGTTCTGCTGAGAAAAGACGCGCTGCCCGATCTCAACGACCCCGCCACCTATGGGTTTGCCAACTAACCGCCTCCGATCTCGCGGATCCGCAGCTCCATCCCTCCCCCTGCAGCCAAGGCTTTTTCCAGTACATCTGCCCCCCGTGTGGTCGATACATCCACGACCTCACACGGCCCAACCTGGCGTGCCCAAATGTGAGTGAACTCCACGGGGAGGTCCCCCTCGCTGAGCCGCGCGGGAACCGGCCAGACATGGCCATCGGTCTCCAGGACAAGATGCGTTGGCTCTCGAATCGGTCCGTAGAGTTCTTGGATCGAGTCCACGAAACGTCGTGAGGAGTCCAAGTCGCCCTCGACCCAGCAGGCCTCGCCATCCCTTCTGAGCTCCCCGAAACAGAGTCCCGCCTCCACCAGGCCGCGAAACACCGCCAACACCCGCGCAAACTCCACATCCTCCTGATTCGAACGCCACCCACAGAAAATGCCTGCAGCCCCTGCCCCGATCGCAGCAGCGGGCACCCATAGACTGGCCACAGCCCCCATCACAAACCAAGCGCCTGCTGCGATTTTCCAGGTCCGCTGACGCAGCCGAACCGAGGACAAACCGCCCGGGTAAGGATTGAGCGGAAAGACGTTTACGCGACAGGTTCGAGCACCCGACCCTCGATCCTCAAGCCGCCAGAAGTGGTCCTTTTCCGTGGTCATGGCGGCAACATATCCAGATTCTCGGAAGAGCACTTTCCAAAGCGCTCTTACACCGATAGGACAGAGGCATTTGGAGGCCGTCTATGTCCCCTCAGGAATCGTTTTCAGGCCGCCACGCCCTCGTCTGTGGCGCCAGTGCTGGAATCGGCCGGGCCGCTGCATTTGCATTGGCTGCTGGTGGCGCTCAGCTCACCCTGCTGGCGCGGCGGGTCGATCGACTCGAGGACATGCTTCCCGAACTCTTGGCAGCAGGTGCCGCCTCGGCGACCGCACTGAAGGCCGACTTGGATGACCGCGAGGGACTTGCCCTGGCGCTCGAGGGCCTCGTCGCCCAAGGCCCCGTTCACATTCTCATCCACAACACGGGCGGTCCTCCCGGTGGCCCACTTCTGCAGGCTGAACTTCGTGAATTCGAACTGGCTTTCGGCAGGCATGTCCTCGCTGGACAGCTGATGGTTCAGAAGCTTGTTCCAGGCATGGTGGAGGCCGGCTATGGGAGGATCATCAACGTCGTCTCCACCTCGGTTCGCGAGCCGATTCCCAATCTTGGGGTCTCCAACACCATTCGAGGAGCAGTGGCGTCTTGGGCCAAATCACTGAGCCGTGAGCTCCCTCCTGGAATCACCATCAACAACATCCTTCC
This sequence comes from Myxococcota bacterium, assembly GCA_036021505.1. GTDB lineage: Bacteria > Myxococcota_A > UBA796 > UBA796 > CAJQPC01 > JAYXVV01. The sequence continues at coordinate 8,277 of JAYXVV010000106.1, forward strand.
AGGATTCACCGACACGGAGCGACTGAGCAGCCTCAAGTCGGCCGTCGCCCACCGCACGGGCAAGACGGAAGAGGCGGTCCACGAGGGCTGGCTTGCTCAAGTTCCCGAAGGACGCTTGGCGAACCCGGAAGAGTTGGCTGCAGCCATCGCTTTTCTGGCGTCTCCTGCTGCCGCTTACATCCGCGGCGTCTCCCTCCCCGTGGACGGCGGTCGCCTGAGGAGCATTTGATGAACTACGACATTTTCTTCTCGATCAGCCAGACGCCTGCGGAGGGAAAGCTGCCCTCTGAGGCCACGATGTTCCGAAACTTTCTGGACCAGGTCGAGGTCGCCGATGAGCTCGGCTACGGTACCGCTTGGATTGCAGAGTCGCACCTCTCCAGTCAGACACAGAAGCAACACACCAAACCGGTCATCCCTCACTGGGAGGGTGAGGTCGGCCTGAACACCAACTTCCTCAATCTCGCCAGTCACGTCTTCCACCGCACGCGTCAAATCGAGGTCGGTTCAGCCATCATGAACATCGTCTGCATGGGCGGCCCCCTCGCACACGCTGAGCGAGTTGCTTCTTTTCTGGCAATCCATGGGCTGAATCCGGATGAGAGCCGAAGGATTCACGTGGGCTTCTCAGCAGGCCGATTTGAGTTCATGAATCGCGCGAGCGGCATCGTTCCTCGAAACCGCGTGGAGGAACTCGCCTGGCCCGCACTTCGCGGCTTGGTGTTCCAAGAAGCCGCCGAGATCTTTATTCGAGCGCTCCGAGGCGATGAGTTCTCCAGCGCGGATGTTCGACCGACTGTGCTTCGACCCGAGACCTTCTGGGAAATCGAGCAGTGGGAGGCCGTGGCGGCCGCCTTTGGTGGAAATCCGAGCGAGATTCACATCCCCAATCGCTGGTCCTTCGATGTCCTGAAGATCGTCCCGCAGGATTGGCGCAGGGAGCTCCTGCAGCTCATCATCGGCTCTCATGCACCGCATGTGCAGGAGCAGGTCAATCAACTCGCTCCTGTCCAGGTGTTCAATCTTTCCATCACCAAACCCGAGGTCATCGAGGACACCCATGAGCGCATGGCTCGCCTCTACCATCCCGACGGTGGATCCTGGCGGCGAGGGTACATGCCGCGGACGACTTTTGTCTTCCTGAACGAGGAGGGCGGCTTGACTCCTGAGCAGCGCTCAGAGGCCGCCAAGCAGGAAGCTCGAGTGGCCCTCTCCGCCTACTGGAAAGCCCTGCAAGGAACCATCGACCCCAAGCGCATTGAGCAAGCGGCGAGCAACGCACTGATCGGCAATGCCGAGGAAGTCGCAGCCCAAGCCCGGGAGCGCTTCCACAGAAACGACCGCCTTATGCTTTGGTTCGACTTTTTCAACCATGACAGCGAGCGAGTCATGCGCAACATGCGGGCCTTCAAGGAACGCGTCATTCCCCTCCTGGAGGCCTGATGAAAAAGACGCCCTCCTCCGTCCAACCCGGCCGCCCTGGGAGCGAGGTTTACCCCCGCTCACCGCTCGGGGAACAACTTCCAGGCATCGCTACAGGGCGAGACGTTGCTTGGGAGCCCCTCGTTGACTACCGAAGAAATGGTGTGTCGGAGACCACCGTCCACGGCGCAGTCGCTTGGGCATCCGGGCACGAGTTGATTCATTCATTCGGGGGGCATGTCCTCTGCTATGGCCGAAGCATGATGAAGCCCTTTGCCATGAAGGTCTTCGCGGAGGAACTCGAGGGCCTCCTCGACTGGCGGCAAAAGGCCATCTCAGTGGCCTCCCACAACGGCGACACCGAACACGTGGCGTGCGCACAGTCCATCCTCACGGAACCTGAATGGGGCCTCATGCAGACACCACTGGATGTCCCATTGATTCAGTTCGGGCGGCAAGTTCGGCGCGCACGACGCTGGTACCACACCTGCTCGGGTGAGCACGCCGCCATCCTCCGAGGTTGCCGAGAAAAAGGCTGGAAGCGATCGGGCTACACTCTGCCCCAGCATCCGTTTTTTGGTGAGTTCATCAACGTCCTCCGTCGTACGCTCGGTCAAGACTGGACCCCGCTTCGCATTGCCAGAGATGGCTGTGGCCTTCCGAC
>JAYXVV010000107.1:0-13011 GCA_036021505.1 Myxococcota bacterium
TGCCCTCATTGGCCTGCTGCTCTGCCTCAGAATCTGGAGTGCCCTGCCCAACAGAGACACTTAGCGACTCGCGGATTTGACACGTTCGACTTGCTCTAAGATTCGTTTTCGGCGCTTCTCCAAGGCCGGGTGCTGGATCTCGCCGGCCTCAACCAGTGTGACGACCTCCTTTCCAAGCTTCCAGTAAAGCCGCTGGAGATCCTTTTGGGCCTGGCGTTTTTCCAGTTGCCGCTTGGAGGCAGAGGCCACCGTGGACAGGGAAGCCTTAGCTTGCTTGCGAAACTCATCCAAAAAATCGTTCATGGCTCGAAGGGGTTGGAGGGTAGGGTAGGGCCGCCAAATCTTTTATTGGAAGAGTCGCCTCTTGCAAGGTTGCCGCGTTAGACTCGGGTATGATTTTGGTTACCGGTGCTACCGGCCGCGTGGGCGGCAACATCGTAAGAATGCTTCGCCAGGCAGGCAATGAGGTACGCTGCCTGGTGAGGATGGGTTCCGAATACTTTTGGTTGAACGACACCGGGGCCACCTATTTTTTTGGGGACCTCCGAGAGCCCACCAGCCTCAAACGGGCTGTCAGTGGATGCACTTACATTATTCATGTCGCCGGAATGTCGATGGAGTCCTCGGACAATCACCACGCCGTCACCACTCTGGAAGGCAGTGAGAATCTCTTTCTGGCTGCCAAAGCGGAGGGGGTCCAGCATGTTGTGATGGTGAGTTGCGCGGGAGCGGGCAGTGATGCCCCCATTGCAGCGTTTGATTGCTTAGCCCGGGCGGAACAGTCTCTTCGCGATTCAGGGCTCTCCCATGCCATTCTTCGGCCCGGTCCGTTCCTGGATGACCTTGCAAAGGTGGTACGGACCGTCAAAAACGGAAAGAACATTCGATTCTGGGCCTCGCTGGACGGCAGGGTCCGACCCGTCACGACACGGGATGCAGCGATTTATGCCATCGCCTTGCTCGACCACCCCCTCACTGTGGGCCAGATCGTTCCGATTCAAGGGGCGACCGAGATCAGGGTGGGGGATGTCTTAGAGCGCCTCTGCGGGGAGTTTGAAGTTTCCTTTGAATCCCTGCGAGTCACCCCCGGACGAGCCGCGGCTCGAATGCAGAGCCTCCTGCTTGGACGCCGATGGGACAACCACATCCAGGAGCTTCGAGAGCGCTTTAGCGGCAATCTGAACTTGAATACCGAGGCTTGGGTCGAGGCCGTTGGGATTCCGCTGCAGGATCTTGAGACGGCAATCGCAACCGTAGTGGCGGAATCCCATCCTTCTGAAGATCCAACAGCAAGGGACGAACGCGTGGTGCATCGGCAGTTTCAGGCGACTGTCTACGAGCCTGGCACCATCAAAGAGACGGACCTTCCGCAGGGGCCACTACGCCTGATTTAGGCAGAGTGGGCTTTCCGGACAACGAAGCCCTTGCAACCCAAGAGAGGCCTCGATATACCTCGGTCACCCTGGGGCTGTAGCTCAGTTGGGAGAGCACTAGAATGGCATTCTAGGGGTCAGGGGTTCGAATCCCCTCAGCTCCACCACCCTGATAAGGCCGACGTGAAAACGTCGGCCTTTTCTATTGGCTCTCCAGCTGAGCCCGCCAATCCTCCACAGTGTTCCGGAGGCTCTCGGCCTCTTCGATCGTCTGGAGATTTTGGATGGCCTGTTGGAAGTGGTTTACCGTTCCCTCAATGTCCCCAAGGCCTGCGGCACCGATGCGCTCCGCATGGTCCATGACCCACTTCTGGACCTCCCTTAGACTCGCCTTCAGCTCGTCCTGGACAGCGTCCACAAGCTTTTTGTCCCGCTCTTGGTCTTGGTAAGAGGACGCCTCATCACGCAACGACTCGAGTTGCGCGTCGTTGAGGCTTGTGGGCGCCTTGATGGTAATCTTCTTGGCGACGCCGGATGAAGTCTCTTTCGCACTCACATTCACAATGCCGTTGGAGTCGATGGAAAACTTCACCTGGATGGTGGCCGAACCGCGAGGGCCCGGCGGGACCCCTTGAAGCTCAAACTCACCGAGTGACACATTGTCCTTCGCATATTCCTTTTCGCCCTGGAGGACATGAATGCGAACGGTGGTCTGGTTGTCGGTGACCGTCGATACCAACTGGGTCCGCTGTGTGGGAATGTGTGTCCCTTTGGGAATGAGCTTCGAGAACCTGCGGCCCTCTGTTTCAATACCCAGAGAGAAGTTCGTCACGTCGAGGAGGGTGATTGATTTGATTTCCCCCTCGAGGATTCCCGACTGGATCGAGGCACCGATGGCGACCACCTCATCCGGATTGAATGTCTTGTTGAGGGCCTTTCCGAAGAGGTCCTGGACCGACTGTTGTGCCAAAGGAATTCGTGAGGAACCCCCAACCAAGATGACTTCGTCAATGTCGGTGGTGGCAAGGCCCGCCTCTTCGAGCGCTGTGACACATTCCTCAATGGTCTCTGCGATGAGATCTTCAATGAGGCCTTCAAAAATCTCCCGAGTAATGTTCACCTGCAGGTGCTTGGGACCCGTCGTATCAGAAACCAAGAAGGGAAGATTGACCTCGGTTTCCTTCGAGAAAGACAGCTCAATCTTGGCGCGTTCCGCTGCATCCCTCAGTCGCTGGAGAACCATCTTGTCGCCCGCAACATCCAAACCATGCTCGTTTTGGAACTGGTCAAGAAGCCACTCCACGAGTTGCCAGTCGACATCGGCTCCCCCGAGGGCTGTGTTTCCGCGCGTGGCTCGCACTCGAGCAATGTCTTGATCCACATCAAGAATCGACACATCGAAGGTTCCGCCACCGAAATCATACACAGCCACTGTACAGGTGTCCCGACGGCTCTTGAGGTACGACAGGGCCGCTGCAGTCGGCTCATTGATGATGCGGAGTACATTGAGACCTGCAATCATTCCTGCATCACGGGTCGCCTGCCGTTGACGGTCGGTAAAGTATGCAGGGACGGTAATGACAGCATCCGTTACGGCTTCCCCGATGAAGTCCTCGGCGGAGGCCTTGAGCTTCTGGAGGATCATTGCGGAGATTTCCTGAGGCGAAAAGGTGTGCTCCCCGATGACGATTCCGCACCCCCCATTGGGCGTAGCTTTCACGGTGTAGTTCACCAGTGCAATGTCTTCTTGTGCCTCCTCAAAGGACTTGCCCATAAAGCGTTTTACGGAATGTATGGTCGTCTCCGAATGCAAGACGAGCTGTCGCTTTGCCGACTCACCGACAAGTCGCTCCTCAAGATTCGTGAGCGACACCACCGACGGCGTAACCCTCGAGCCTTCTTCATTGACCACAACAGCCGGCTCTTGCCGGTCCATAAAAGAGATGACCGAGTTTGTAGTCCCCAGGTCGATTCCGATGACCCTACCCATTCTATGTCCGTTTCAGCGAGGTGGAAATCAGGCCCTGAAAATAGCGCTTTTTGGCTTTCTTTGTCAACGGGAGTGAGGTGCCCGGGGCGGGGATCGAACCCGCACGCTCGATTTGAGCTGGGGCTTTTAAGGCCCCTGTGTCTACCTATTCCACCACCCGGGCGGCGAGTGTCAGTAACCGGACTTGTTCCGATGTGCTCCATGGGGTTAGCCTTTCAGCAAGGAGAATATTCATGCGTTTGTTACTGAGCCTTTTTTTGGTTGCTTGTGGTGGTGGGTCGGACACCCCGGAGACCCCGATTCCGGGTGGTGATCAAGCCAGCCCCGACAACGTGCCGCTCGCGGGTGAGGGTGAGGTCACGGCTCGAATCCAAGGGTCCATCGAGGTTCCAGGATTTGAGGGAGGGCTCATTCAACTGGACGCGGTTGCTGAGGTCGATGGCCAAAATCAAGTGGTTGCCAACGAACGCTATGAGGAGCCCGGTGATTTTCGGCTGGTGGTCCGTGGGGAGCACACAGCCGTCAACATCGTGGTCTACCTGATCGCTGAGGGGAACGAGGGACCCGGTGCTGGAGACATCCGCTTCGAATACCCCGGCAACCCGGTCTCTTTGGAGAACGGCGGTGAGGTCAAAGAAATCGAGGGGCTCGTCGTTACCGTAGTTCCCGAAGATGCTGTGGAGGCAGGTGGAGCGGCCGCAGCAACCGCCGCAGGTGAGCCGGGTGCTGATGTTGCCCCGAACGATGGACCCACCCCCGAAAACGGCCCGGCGCCATCGGGTGATTAGAAACGGCTTGTGGCTGTACTTCGGGCTTGTTGCGTGTGCGAGCCGGGCCCCCGAACTTACCCCGGCCCAGCAGGGCATTGCTGAGTTTCGCGGCTATGTGAAGCAGTCAAATGGCGAGCCAAACTCCCTGTTTCTGATTTCTGAAAAGGCCCTCAAGCTGGCCGAGGCCTTTCCCGCAGATCGCCAAGTCTTGTTGCTGGCTGGCGAAGCCCAACGGGCCTATGGCTATGAGGGGGGCGCGGAGGATGCGGCCTACCATTTTGGACTGGGACGCGAGCTCGGGCGGCAATGTCTTCGAACAAGCGGCGCTTGGGTCGTCATGGAGGAGATCGCCGGGGGCCGAGTGACACCCGCCGGCCTCCGGAGGTTTGAGGCACAAGACCTTCCCTGTCTGCGGATGTTGCTGGCGAACTGGCTTCGTTGGGTCGAACATTCGGGCCATTCCAGTACGGTCGATCTGCGTCCACTGGAGCTGATTGCGGAAAGGGTGCTTGAGTTGACCGTTGATGGAGAGCGCCACTGGCGAGACCACTGGGCGATGGGAATGGCCATCGGTCTGGATCCCGCCGTCGGTGACCGGCTTGCGGATGCTGATTTTCACTTCCGAAAGGCCGAGAGCATGGTTCCGGACCTGGCCACGCCGGTCATCGACCGTCTCTCGGTGTACGCCGCACAGAAGGCGTCGACGGAGCTCGTCCGTGAGGAACTCCGAGGCCTTCGCAGCAAAAACTACAGCACCCACCAATCCTCGGAGTGGGGTCTCCAGAATCAGCGGGCACTGAAGCGAGCAATCAACCTGTTGGGTCAACTGCGCGAGAGATGAACCGGCAGCTTATCCGCGCTTGCGTCGGATTGTGCGACGCGCAGCTTTACGGCGGCGCTTCTCTGCAAGACGCTGCTTCAGACGGCGCTTTTCGCCGGGCTTCAAGTAGAAGCTGTTCTTTTTGATGTCTTTGCGGATGCCTTCACGCTCCACCTTTCGGCGGAATCGGCGGAGGGCCTTCTCAAAGGGCTCATTGTCGCGGACAGTGACGAGAATCAAGGGGATACCTCTGGTCGGTTGTTTGTGTTGTGACGCAGGCGTTTAGCCCGGAGGGTGGGTGGGCGCAAACTCTAAAAGACCACGCCCACACTCGAGCCCACGAAAATGAGGTTGTGAAGTCCGCCATAGATGCGGATGTTTGCCTGCTCGGAAATGGTGAACCGCATTCCCGCCTGAATATCAATGACCGGCAAGACCTTTGGAATGTCGTAGCTGTCGTCCGGAGAGTCCGGGTTCTGCTCGTAGTTTTCCCAAGGCAGAAGCTTGTATTGATCGCCATTGGCGTCTTCAACGATCTTGGAGTCCCACTTGTCGAGGCTTCCACCACGAATGCCGATCCCAAGCCCTCCACCGAAAATCAATGAAAACCACGGTTGAATCTTCACCTCGAAACCGTAGTTGGCGCCGATGTTGAACAGCGAAAGCCGATCGGGGACGACGTAGTCACCGTCCTGGTAATCGGGAGGATCCTCCCGATCGTCCCAGTACCCGGCCTCCATGAGAGAGGGCATGTATTCGAAGTAGAAGATGCCATTGGCTTCGTCGGTACGGATGACGTACTCCATGCCGATCGCGTAGGCGTGTGCACGAGGGCGTTCCTGGTGCGTTCCGCCATTGTCTTCGGCATCGAAATACCAGATGTCAAAGATCGATGCGGGAACATTGGCCCATCCGCCGCGGATGTTGACTTCCTGTGTAAACGGTCGAACGCTCACCCCCGAGTCTCCGGCACGGTTGGCCTCAAGCTGGTTGGGCGTGGGGAGGTCAAGAGGGGTACCAGCAATGCTGGCTGCAGAGAGAAAGAGTAGGGATGCGTACATGTCGCCTCGCGTTAGAAAAGTGCCTTAGTGTAGTAGGTGAGGAATGAACAAGGCAATTTTGATGGGTGTTTTGGCTCTCGGGGTGTCGTGCTCTTATCGCATGGGAAGAGCCTTACCAACGGATCCCGCGCTCACCGCCGGATACATCCACGCCGCCTCTTCCCTTCAGGGAGCAGAGCAGTTGGTTTCGAGTGCCTTTGTTCGAGAGCTTTCGAGGCGGTCGGGGGGTGGCGAAGAGCAAAGTGTGAGCCTCGAGCTGCTCTACCTGGAGGACCGGCCGACGGCATCGAACAGCCGCCTGAGCCGAATTCGAATGGCGATCGCCTTGACCTCCAGTGAAACAGGCCGAATCGAAGTGACGGGGGTCCGTGTCTATTCAGGCTCTGAAGAGGCCGTCGAGAACGCCATCCGACGCGATCACGCATTAAGTTCTCTCACAACCGAACTGGTTCAAGAAGGACTCCCACAGCTCTCCATGACGCAACAGGACAACTGATATGCCCCTCAAGGCACTCGCCAGCCAACTCTCGGTTTCTCTCAAGCCGGTCTATGTCATCCTTGGGCAAGACGGATTGGTTGTTGAAAAAGCAGAGGCCATGGTGCGAGAGGCGGCTCTCCAGCCAGGGATGGAGGTGTTCAATCTGGCGGTATTTCGTGGAGAGGACGACAGGGTGGATGAGGCCCTCAGCATCGTCAGAACCATGCCCATGATGGCGCAACGCAGAGTTGTTGTGGTTCGTGCCGTGGAGGGCATTGCACAGGCGAGGCTCGAAGAATTTTGCGACTACGCCAAATCACCTTTGGACAGCTGCGTCCTCGTCATCACAGGTCAAAAGTGGCCCGCGTCCAAAGGGGGTACGGATTTTGGACGGCGGCTCGAGAATCAAGTGAAGAAAATCGGGTCCGTGATTCGTTTCAAAAGCAAGGATTTGTCACCCGTCGATTTCTTGATCGAGGAGAGTTCGGCAGCGGGCTTTAGCCTCAATTCGGGAGACGCCTCCTTTTTGGTCTCTCGAGTCGGTGAGGACTTGGGGCTCCTCAGGCTGGAATTGGACAAGGCCATGAACTGGCTTGGGGAGCCGGGGAAGCTCACTCGGGCGGCGTTTGAGGAGGCGTGTTCGTTGCTTTCCGAGGCAGAAGTCTGGGACATGGTGGATGCCATCGTCACCAAAAACCGCGACAAGGCCCTCGCAACGACTCACCGCCTGCTCGAAGAGGGCAGTGAACCCCACCAGCTTGTGGGTTTGGTGGCCTGGAGGATGCGGAAGCTCATCGAGCTTCAGGGTGTGATGCGGCGGGGCGGTGATCCCTGGAAGGCAAAACTGGGGATGCGCGGACCATCGATGCGAGCCGCTCAAGAGGCGATTCGAAAAAATCCCCTCAACACCTCACTGGTCCTGGAAAAACTTGCGGCCGCCAACGAGAGGATGAATTCCTCCCGTGCAGGCGACCGACGGGTGTTCGAGGGGCTCATTTTGAGCCTGGTGTCAGTGAACGCTTAGAGCGCGTTGACGGCCTTCGCCAAGCGGGAAATCCGACGTGCAGCCTGATGGCGGTGGATAATGCCCTTGCCCGCAAGACGCTGAACGATGGCAGTAGCCTTGACGAGCTCGGCCTTTGCCGTCTCGGCATTGCCCTCGTCAATGGCTGCAGTAAGCGCCTTGAGTTGGGTGCGCATGGTCGACCGGTAATACCGGTTGCGGCTGCGTTGTTTGCTGTTCTGCTTGATTCGCTTGATTGCGCTTTTGTGGTTGGCCACGGTTGGACTCCAGAGTCTCGGAATTTCTAAGGCGCTGCCAGATAGCTGGTTCCGCAGGCAGCGTCAAGCTTTCTTGCCCCAAATCTGGGCGAGTTATAGGAGTCCTAGCTAACGCTGGCAGTGGAGCAGTGCATGCAGATTTGTGTAGTTGGGACGGGATACGTGGGCCTCGTGGCAGGAACCTGCCTCGCAGATTTGGGTCATACCGTTGTGTGTGTCGACAAGGACGCCGCGAAGATTGAAGGCTTGAAACAAGGCGTGGTTCCGATTTACGAACCGGGCCTCGACCACCTCATTCATCGGAATGTTCGTGAGGCGCGTCTGCAGTTCACCACCGATGGAACGGCGGCCCTCAGGCAGGCGGAAGTGGCGTACATCGCCGTAGGAACCCCATCGGACGCAAGTGGGGCTGCAGATTTGTCCGGGGTAATGGCTGTGGCAGAGCTCATTGGTACGAGCATGGAAGCGCCACAGACCGTCGTGATCAAGTCCACAGTGCCCGTGGGAACCGCGGACCGCGTCCGAGCCATCCTGAGTGAGCACTCGAACCATGACTTTGACGTGGTCTCGAACCCCGAGTTCCTCAAGGAAGGGGCGGCAATCGATGATTTTATGAAGCCGGACCGAATTGTTGTCGGCTGTCAGAGCGAGGCGACGCAAGACATCATGAAGCGCCTTTATGGACCGCTCTTGAGAACCTCGAAGCCCATCCTGTTCATGAGCAACCGATCTGCAGAGCTCACCAAGTACACAGCCAATGCGTTCCTGGCGACACGAATCTCCTTCATCAACGAGATCGCGCGGGTTTGTGAGGCCGTAGGCGCCGATGTGGAGGACGTACGGCGCGGAGCCGGCTCTGACTCTCGGATTGGGCTTCGGTTTTTCTTTCCCGGTATTGGCTACGGCGGCTCCTGTTTCCCAAAAGACGTCAAGGCGTTGATGACGACCGCAAGAGAGGCCGGAGAACCCCTCCAGATTCTCGATGCAGTGGAGGCGGTGAATGCGAAACAAAAGAGCTTGTTTCTGGAGAAGATCCAAGAAAAGTTCGGGCAGGATCTCGAGGGCCTGAGGTTTGGTCTCTGGGGACTGTCCTTCAAGCCGCAGACGGATGATATGCGGGAGGCCCCTTCGCTTGTGTTGATTCAGGGGCTTCTGGAGCGGGGGGCGAAGATTTCAGCCTATGATCCCGAGGCGATGGAAGAGGCCCGCCATATTTTAGGAGACAGCATCCGGTTCTCGGATTCCAAAATGGAGGCCATTGAGGGTGTCGATGCACTGGTGTTGGTGACGGAGTGGCATGAGTTTCGGAATCCCAACTGGAAGAAGGTTGGGTCAGCCATGCGCCAGAACGTCGTGTTCGATGGCCGGAACATTTTCGAGCCCTCGCAGGTCCGAGAAGCAGGGTTTGAGTACCACGGCGTAGGCCGTTTGTAGGGGACCAACGTGGCAGCCGACATCGCTCGCATTCGCAACTTCGCAATCATCGCTCACATTGACCACGGCAAGTCCACTCTTGCCGACCGGTTGATTGAACGGACCGGCGTGCTGACGCAGCGAGAGATGAAGGACCAAGTTCTGGACAAGATGGATCTTGAGCGGGAACGTGGCATCACCATCAAGGCGCAGACCTGTGTGATGAACTGGGAGGCCCAAGACGGAGAGACCTACAGCCTCCACCTCATTGACACCCCGGGTCATGTTGATTTCACCTACGAGGTGAGCCGCTCACTCGCGGCCTGTGAGGGGGTGCTCTTGGTGGTCGACGCAGCACAGGGGGTCGAGGCCCAGACTCTCGCGAATGTGTACCTCGCCCTCGAAAACGACCTCGAAATCATCCCTGTGGTGAACAAGATTGACCTCCCAGGAGCGGATCCTATGGGTGTCCTCCAACAGCTGGAAGATGGCATCGGATTGGACATTGCCAACGCGGTTCTCTGCTCTGCCAAGACGGGGATTGGAATTGAGGAGGTTCTGGAGGCTGTTGTCGCACATGTGCCCGAACCCCAAGAAGACCGCTCGGCCAAGCTTCAGGCACTGATTGTGGATTCCTGGTTCGATACCTATTTGGGAGTAATTGTTCTGGTGCGCGTCAAAGCCGGAGTCCTGCGGAAAGGCGACAAGATCCGCATGATGGCCTCAGGGGCGTCCTATGACGTGACCAGTCTCGGTGTTTTCGCTCCTGGCGCTGTTCAGACGGACAGTCTTGCTGCCGGAGAAGTTGGCTTCATGACAGCCAGCATTAAGACGCTCGCTGACGCGAAGGTGGGAGACACGGTCACACATGAAAAACAACGGGCGGAAGGACCACTTCCGGGATTCCAGGAAATCAAGCCCATGGTGTTTTCGGGAATCTACCCCGTGGAATCTGGAGACTACGAAAACCTGCGCGACGCACTGGCCAAACTCGCCCTCAACGACGCGTCGCTGGACTACGAACCGGAAACCTCTGACGCGCTCGGATTTGGTTTTCGGTGTGGCTTCCTGGGCCTGCTTCACATGGAAATCATTCAAGAGCGTTTGGAGCGAGAGTACAACTTAGCGCTCATTACAACTGCACCTTCAGTCGTCTACGAGGTCGCCACAAAAAAGGGCGAGGAGTTTGAGATTCACTCGCCTTCTCAACTTCCAGAAACCGGTGAAATTGACCACATTCGAGAACCGATTTCAGTGGTGATCATCCACACTCCGGACGACTTTGTCGGCCCGGTCATGAAGCTCTGCCAAGAGAGAAGAGGGGTTCAAAAAGACTTCCAAGTCCCCACCCCCGGACGCGCGGTCATCACGTACGAGCTCCCCTATGCTGAGGTGGTTTTCGACTTCTTCGACAAACTCAAGAGCTGTTCGAGGGGCTACGCATCCATGGATTACGAAGTCGATCGCTGGGAGAGCGGAGACCTTGTAAAGCTCGACATCCTGCTCAACGGAAACAAGGTGGACGCGCTGTCCACCATCTGTCACAGGTCGAATTCCTACTACCAGGGGCAGGGATTGGCCAAGAAACTCAAGGAGTTCATCCCACGCCAAATGTACGAGGTGGCCATCCAGGCCGCCATCGGCTCCAAGGTCATCGCCAGGAGCACCGTGAAAGCCATGAGGAAAGATGTGACGGCGAAATGCTACGGAGGGGACATCAGCCGCAAAAGAAAACTCCTGGAGAAGCAGAAGAAGGGAAAGAAGCGAATGAAGGCTGTAGGCTCCGTAGAGATTCCGCAGGAGGCCTTTCTCTCTGTGTTGAAAGTGGGTGAGTAACCCCCACATTCACAGGAGCGTTTCGGGATTTTTACGGTGAATCGGATAGTCCGAACCTATGCGACGTTCAGGAAAGATAAACGTACTCGGAGTCCTGCTCTCGGCAGGCATGATCTACGGCGGCTGGACTGGCTTGGTCTGGTGGAAAATGCACTGGAACAACATCGCTGCCCAGGACGTGGTGAAGCGTACGATGTTTGAGTGGCGGGATCTCAACCGGCCAGCGGCTGAGGCTTTGCTCAAAAGAGAGCTGTCGGGACTGGGCTTCGAATGGAGCCAGATGTGCAAAGCCGACGGTGAATATGGCTGCTGCCGTTTCTCGGAACAGATGGGTGAGAGACACCTGGACTGTTGGTGGTGGGACGTCTGGGAGCTCCCCATCGTGGGCAAAGAAACCTGGGTTCTTTACGAATCCCACAAAGTTCTCACCTCAGACAACCAAGTCTACGATGGAAACGATTTATGAGCGCAACCCACCCCCACTCGATGAGCCCTCAGGGCATTCAGCGGTGCCTCACGCGAATGGCCCATGAAATCCTTGAGGCCAATGACGAGGTTGAAGAGCTTCTGCTCGTTGGGGTTCATGCGGGAGGTGTTCCTCTTGCCAGCCGGCTGGCGGCGCTCATCGAGGCTTCGGAGGGCGTTCGCCCTCACGTGGGGGAAATGGACATCACCCTTTATCGGGACGATCTCTACACGGGTCTGGAGAGGCCCGTTCTCGGGGACACTCGCATTCCCGTCGGCCTGAAGGGACGCTCCGTTGTTTTGATTGACGATGTACTGTTCACGGGCCGCACGGTGAGGGCGGCACTCGATGAGTTGATGGACTACGGTCGGCCCGCGAGAATTCAACTTGCCGTGTTGGTTGAGCGGGGTCACCGGGAGCTTCCGATAGAGGCCAACTTTGTCGGGCGCAGAATGGAGACTGAAAAGACGGATCGGGTGAAGGTTTCGCTGAGCGAGACCCCCAGTCCGGAAGACGGTGTTCACATCGAGAGAAACGGGGAGGTGATCCCTTGAATCGAAAAGACATGCTCGGGCTCAGGGGGGTAAGTCGCTCAGAGATCTCCGAAATCCTCGACACCGCAGACCGCTTCAAAGCCATCGGCGAGCGACGGATCAAGAAGGTGCCTACCCTTCGTGGACGGACCGTAGTCACGCTTTTCTTTGAAAACTCCACCCGAACCAAGGTGAGTTTTGATCTGGCAGCAAAAAGGCTCTCTGCCGACGGTGTAGGAATCTCGGCATCAACGTCCTCCGCAAAGAAGGGCGAGACTCTGATGGACACAGCACGCAACCTCAACGCGATGCAGCCGGATGCTGTAATCATGCGCCACTCGTGCGCCGGAGCCCCGCACATGTTGGCAAGGGCCTTTCCGTTCAGTGTGATCAATGCTGGCGATGGCATCAATGAGCATCCATCCCAGGGGCTCTTGGACATGCTGACGATGCGTCAAAACCTGGGAGGGCTTGAGGGCAAGACCGTCGCCATTATTGGCGACGTCTACCACTCCAGGGTGGCGCGATCCAACATCTACGGCTTGACGACCATGGGGGCGCGGGTGTTGGTGGCGGGACCCGGGACGATGTGCAGACCCGAGCTTGCCACCTTGGGTGTTGAGGTTCGGCACAGTGTGGATGAAGTTCTTCAAGAAGCGGATGTCCTCATGATGCTTCGAATTCAACGAGAGCGCCTTGCTCCAGGGATGCTCGCGAGCAGCAGGGAGTACTCCGAATTCTACGGTCTGGACCTGAAACGATTGGTGAGAGCGGGGGAAAACACCTTGATCATGCACCCCGGGCCCATCAACCGGGGTGTCGAAATGGCGCCAGATGTCGCCGACCACGCCCAAAGTGCGATTCTTCAACAGGTCACCAATGGTGTTGCTGTTCGAATGGCGTTGCTGTTCTTGCTCCTGGGCGGTGAAGGGAACGCTGATGAATAGGATTTATCGAAACGTCCACGCGATCTGCCCCTCGTCGGGGCTC
>JAYXVV010000108.1:0-10567 GCA_036021505.1 Myxococcota bacterium
GAAATGCCTGCTTCTCCGTGGCCATTCGAACGTTGATGGTCTGTTCAGGAGAGGCTTGGCTGCACGTTGGAAGCGGGATTGTTGCAGATTCAAACCCGGAGGAGGAACTCGCGGAGAGTGGCTGGAAAGCCGCTGCCTTTGTGGAAGCACTGCTGGGCAACGCGGCGGGTTAGGGAGCCCGGGGGAGACCGGGGCGCAGTGGGGTTTCCCGGAAGGAGTTGTTCGATGAGTTTGCCAGTTGATGCCGTCACCGGAATTCTTCATCCGGAGGTGAAACGCTATTTGGAAGGTCTCGCTCCTGAGCGGTCTCCTCTGCTCGACCGGTTGGAAACGTATGCGCAGGAGCGAGGCTTTCCGCTTGTGGGCTACTCTTCCGGGCGAACCATGGAGTTGCTGACCCGCCTGATCGGTGCCCGGAGGGTGTTTGAGTTTGGAAGCGGTTTCGGCTACTCGGCCTACTTTTTCGCCCAGGCGGTGGGTGAGCAAGGGGAAGTCCATGGTGCGGAGAAAGATCAGTGGGAACTCGATGCCCATGAGCGGTTGTACGCCGGGGAGTCCATCAAGAAACGGATTCATCTCCATCATGGCGGAGCATTTGAGGTTTTTGAGGGCCTTTCGGGACGCTTTGATGTGGTTTTTTTGGACCTCGACAAGTTGGATTACCCTCGCGCACTGGAGGTTGCCCTCCCACGGTTGAATCCTGGAGGTTTGGTGCTCGCAGACAATGTGCTTTGGGGTGGTAAAACGGCTCAAATGGCATCCCAGGAGGATGAGGGTACACGGGCCCTCCAGGACTACAACCGATT
Organism: Myxococcota bacterium; assembly: GCA_036021505.1. Taxonomy (GTDB): domain Bacteria; phylum Myxococcota_A; class UBA796; order UBA796; family CAJQPC01; genus JAYXVV01. The sequence continues at coordinate 807 of JAYXVV010000108.1, forward strand.
GAGCCACGATCACCCGCGTCTCTCCACCGTCATTCTTCCTGTGGGAGACGGGCTGGCAGTCAGCCGACTGGAGCGCTGAAAGCTCGGAGTGCTTGGAGAGGATCGGCTGCAGTCCAGACAGCAGAGATGGCCGTCCACGAAGCGGTTCCTGTTCCGCGAACCTCCTCGAGGCGAGCAAGGGTGATGCCCCCAATGGCCACCAAAGGCAGCCCGAGGGATACGGCCTCCCGGAGTTGATGTATGCCGAGCGAGGGGCCTGCGTTGGCCTTCGTTTGCGTGCCATAGACTGGACCGAAGCCCGCATAGTTTGCGCCTTCCTCGATGGCTCGGACAAGCTGAGGGATGGAGTGTGTGGAGCGTCCAAAGAGGAATCCCTCGGGGACGCCGACTCGGGGAAGTTCACCGTCTTCTTGCCCAAGGTGGGTGCCATGAGAGCAGTGCGGGAGAAAGACGTCGTTGAGAATCAGGGGGATTCCTGCGCGTTCACAAGCTGGAAAAAGAGCGGCGGCGGTGGACTCCAGTCGAGCAGGCTTCCAGGTCTTGCATCTCAACTGGATCGCACAGGCCCCGGTGTCGATAAGGTGCCGCACTTGTCTTTCGATGGGTCCAAATTGGGCGTCAGCGATCCCGTAAAAGCCGCGAAAGCTCATCGGCGTCTTCTCTTGCCGAGCAGCCCGTAAGCCTCCGCTTTGGCTCGGAAGGTGTTTCGGGCGATTCCCAGGAGCTCCGCAGCGGCTTTCTGATCGCCTCCCGTCCGGGCCAGCATGAGGCGAATCAGGGCCCGCTCAGTGGCCTGCACACTGATCTTGTGCAGAGGAACCCGAGCTCCGGGCTCAACCCTTGCGACCAGCGGTCGGAGGCGAGCCTCCACGACACTCTCGAAGCCCTCGGTCAGCTCCAACAACGGGCTCTCGGGTTCAATCCTTCGCCGGACAATCGGAGGGAGTGCCTCGGCCCGAATGGTTCGTTGATGAACGCGAGTCAGGACCTGCACCACAAAGTTCTCGAGTTCTTTGTGGTTTTTCGGCCAGTTGTAGGCCTGCATCAGAGCCCACATGCTCTTGTCGAACCTCCTCTGATTGAGTTGAAAGCGTTTTCGATAGCGAGAGATGTAGAGGCGCGTGAGGGGCTCAATGTCCGCTTTCCGGTCCCGGAGGGGAAGCATCTGGACCTGAATCCAAGTCTTGGCACTGGCGCTCTCTGCGTTTCGGGTCCCTGCAATGATTCGCCAGCTGTTCTCAGCAAGTGAATGAATCGTATTGAGGTCTTCAGCCGTCCACTCTTCAAGGCGTTTGAGATAGACCGTTCCGGTCTTTCCGCGGAATTTTTTGACCTGGCCTGGAGCGCGTTTGATGAAGCGTCGATTGACACCGCCCAACGCATGGATCGCGCGTGCGACACCTTCCTTGTTGGATCCCTGCTCCCCTTGGATCTGAATGGGGAGCTCCTGCTGACTCACGCGAGAGAGGTGCGCGAATGGATGCTCGCCTAAGCCCATTAAAGAGAGTTCCGGCAAGGTGTCCCGCTCCAGGACCCGCTCCGCGTATCGAGCGACGAGCCTTGTGAGAGCGGAAGCCGACTGCGGGCTGCGTTTCATTCCGGGGATTTCCACACCGATGGAGCGGAGTCGTGTGTCACGCCCCAAACTCTCGAGCAGGGATTTCAAGAGCTCCGGGTTCAGATCCCTGAGCCCTCCATCCACGAGACCCATGACGCAATCGGAATCCGTCATCGCGGCAAGGAGTCCGGCCCAACTGGTCGTGCTTCGGATCGGAATGCCCGATTTGCCGAGCGCCTCGAGCGTCTCAGTCAACAACTGCTCTTTTTCTGTTGCAACGACGAGGTGCGCCATGAAATTTCAACCTCAGGGGTCTACTAACCAAGGGCACAGGATTGGACCTGGCATTGCCCGACTTTGAAGGCTATTTGTCGAGCATGCGTCTCCTTTGTGCAGCAGTGTTTTTGTGGGGAATTTTTCCCGGTACAGCCGCGGCCCAGGAGGAACCTACGGAGCCCCCCAGTTTGTGGACCGTCTTGGAAGCGGGGATGGTCGGGCCGATCAGTGTTGAGGAAGAAGAGGCCTCTTTGGAGTTGCTGGAGGCCCGCAGTGCGGAGCAGGCCTATCTCGATGGAGGAGAGCGTCCGGGTGAGCCCGATGCGGCGATGTACGAGGATCCACAGTCGGTGGCGGAGGCGGTCTCTGCAGCGCCATTCGATCTGGATCCGACCGAGTTCGACATTCCTGTGACCTACAACGCCAACGTGCAGAAGTGGATGGACTACTTTCAGGGTCGGGGAAAGACATGGTTCACGCGCTATCTGGAGAGAAAAGCAGCTTGGGAGCCGATGATCCATGCGGTCATGGACGAGGCCGGTTTGCCTCGAGATCTCATTCATGTGGCCATGATTGAGTCGGGCTTCTCCAATCACGCCCACTCCCACGCTGCAGCGGTCGGCATGTGGCAGTTCATCGCATCGGCGGGGAGAGGCTATGGTCTTCGAGTCGACTACTGGTTGGATGAGCGCAAAGACCCGTTTTTGGCAACCCAAGCGGCCTCTCGGTTCTACACCGATCTTCATCGCCAGTTTGAAGACTGGTGGCTGGCGATGGCGGCCTACAACACGGGGCCAGGTCGTGTGCGTCGCGCTGTGAGAAACGAGGGAACCCGTGACTACTGGGAGTTGGTGGACAAGAAGGCGCTCCATCCCGAGACACGAGACTATGTGGGCAAGATCATCGCTGCTGCCATACTCGCCAAGTCGCCCGAGCAGTTTGGCTTCGAGGTGAATTCACCCCAAGAGCCCTGGGAGTTTGAAGAAGTTGAGGTGGAGGGGTCGGTCAGCATACCCGTAATCGCAGAGTGCGCTGGGGCGGATGTGGAAAACATCGAAACGCTGAATCCCAAGCTGCTCCGTGGTGCGACTCCCCCTCAGGTGACCACCGTGATTCGTATCCCAGTGGGAAGTAAGGAGCGGTTCTCTGAACAGCTGGCCTCGCTGCCGGAGGAGGAGCGACTCAGCTACGCCCGGCACACGGTGGCGAGGGGGGAGGCACTCAGCCTGATCGCGGAGAGGTACGGGGTCACCACCGATTCCATCGTGGCCTTCAACCGTCTCGAGAATGCCAACCGAATCCGCGTGGGGATGGAGCTGGTCATTCCCGTTCCGATGGGGCCGGGCGAAGCGTCCTCGCAGACTTCCAGCGCTCGCACAGGTACGGCCCAGCGCCGTCCGGTGACCATCCGGATCCAAGCTGGAGACAACATCTCGACCCTCGCAGAAACCCATGGAGTGACCTCCAGCGAAATCATGGAGTGGAACGGCATTACCGACCCGAATCGGCTTCAAGTGGGCCAAGAAATTCGACTCTATGGCGAGGCCCAAACGGTTGACGCTCAGCCCACTTCTCCAAGAACCTACACGGTGGCATCCGGCGACAGCCTCTACAGCATTGCTCGGGCGCACGGACTGAGTGTGGGCGATCTTAAGGCATTCAACGGGCTGCGCTCCAACACCATTCAGCCGGGCCAAGTGCTGAAGCTTGGTGCTGAATAATGCTGCGTCTCGAGGAAGCTCTCGCGCGGGTTCTTTCGGGAGTTTCCTGCTTAGAACCTGAGGAAGTAGCGCTCTCGGAGGCGCATGGTCGCATCCTCGCGACGGATGTTGTGGCCCCCCTCTCGATCCCACCCTGGGACAACAGTGCGATGGATGGCTTTGCGGTGTGTGCTGCAGATTTTGACAGCACGCCGGTCGTCTTGCCGGTCCTCGAGACGATCGCTGCTGGAAGTGTGGGGGAGCACTCCGTATCGCCAGGCGCTTGTGTTCGAATCATGACGGGAGCTCCCATGCCGGTCGGAGCAGACAGTGTGGTCATGGTGGAACAGACAGAAGAGGCAGAAAACGGTGGCATTCGCTTTTTGAAGCCTGTGCGGAGAGGGCAGAATGTTCGCCTCAAAGGCAACGATGTGCCGGAGGGTCGCAAGGTACTGAAGCGGGGACGCCGCCTCGATCCTCCCGCAGTCGGCCTCTTGTCATCATTGGGGCTCCCTCGTGTCGAAGTAAGCCGGCGGCCCGTGGTGGCCATTCTCTCGACGGGAGATGAGGTCATAGAGGCAGGAGAGCCTTTGGGGCCAGGTCAGATCTACTCCTCCAACACCCACAGCTTGATGGGCCAGGTACTGGAGAGTGGAGCCATTCCCATCGACTGTGGAAACGCTCCGGATGAACCCAAGGCGTTGGAGGCTGCCCTCCGACGCTGTTTGTCTGCGGACCTCATCGTGACGACTGGCGGAGTCTCTGTTGGAGACTACGACTTCGTGAAGGATGCCTACGAGGCCGTTGGAAGCGCGTTGGACTTCTGGAAGGTTCGGATCAAGCCCGGTAAGCCCCTTGCATTCGGTCAGATCGGTGGAAAGCCCGCATTCGGTCTTCCAGGAAACCCTGTGAGCTGCATGGTCAACTTCACAGAGTTTGTTCGGCCAGTGATTCAGAGCATGCTCGGTGCATCTCGGCCTTTTGGGCCTGTGGTGGACGCGGTACTCGACGATGAGATTGCCAAGTCACCGGGTCGGGCTCTTCTCTGTCGGGTTCGACTGAGAATGGTCGAGGGAAAGATACACGCCAGTCCGTTCAACAATCAATCGTCAGGAGCTCTGACCTCCATGGTGGCTTCCGACGGGCTGGCGTTGTTGAACGTTGAGAGTGGAGGACTCGCCGCAGGGGAATCTGTGCGTGTCCAGGTTTCTCGCTGGGACTGGATGTCTGAGTCGGAGCTCAACCTGGGGTGGTGAAGACTCTTTTTGTTTTGGCGGGTGGAGCATCGAGTCGATTTGGGAGCTCCAAACCTCGGCATGTGTTTCGTGGAAAACCCCTCGCGAGTTGGGTCGCGGAAGCGGCGCAAGGGGCAGGGCTACGCCCTGTGCTTTTGGTCAAGGACTTGGGCTTGGCAGAGCTGGGTTGGCCTGTGTTTCAGGAGTCAAACTCGGAGAGTTTCTATCCCCTTCGGGCGATGTTGGAGGCCCTGAGTGCCCTGCCTGAGGGGGAGTCGGCTCTGTTCTGTCCCTGTGATCTTCCTCTACTGCGTTCTGACAGCCTGGCGGCCCTCTCGATGGTGTCTGCGCCCAGCGTGGCCTGGGACGGGGTACGTGTGCATCCACTTCTTTGTCAGCTGGCCTCATCGCAGGCGGCCGATCTTGCGGAATGGGTGCGCCAACAGGGTTCGGCTCAGGGCTTTCTCGCTGAGGCAAAGCGTGTGCGGATCCCCGCCGGAGAACTCCACAACATCAATCGCCCCGAGGATCTGGTTTCGGGGTAGATTGCCAGGGCCAACAGGGGATGCCATGAACAGAGACCCGTCGAATGCTGCCGTACTGATTGGAGTGATTTCCTCGTCGCGCTCACTGGATGACGACGAGGGTGGAATGGCAGTGATGGGCGAACTGGAACAGGCGGGCCTCCGTGTCGCTGCGCGTGTGGAGGTGGGTGAAGAGCCCCATGAAATCCGCCGGTTCATCGTGGCAGCGCAAGATCGACCGGATGTTCAGGCGCTTGTTTTGGTGGGTGGAACCGGGCTCTCGGCGATGGACCATGCCTTTGAGGTGGTTCGTGATTTCGTCGATAAAGAGTTTCCTGGGTTCGGGGAGAGCCTCCGAGCCCTGATGGGCAGTCAGTTCCGGTCGAGGGTCTATTGGCTGAGGGCGGCTGCCGGGGCAGTGGGCATCCTGCCGATCTTTTGCATTCCTGGGCACCCCGCGGTGTGCTCGGCCGCAGCAAGTCAGCTCATCGCCCCTGAGCTCCGTGCGATCCTCGAGGAGCTTCAGAGGGAGCGTCCTCCGGAGGAGGACATCCAGAAAGTCGTGCCTCTGTTGGTGGATGAGCCGGAGAATGCGTTTTCAGAGGCCGAGGCCGAGGCCGAGGAGGATTCTGAGAGTGTTGCTGAGGTGGATGAGATTCCCGAGGGGTGGCAGAAGCGACTCTCGGAGATGGGAGGGGCTCTGAATCGGGGCACTCATCCGAGGTTGCCAGACTGGATCGAGGGCCTGAGTGCGGCGCGCGAAGTGCTGGAGACCTCTGGCGAAAGAGGTTCTGTGACCCTTCCTCAGGGTGACTATGTGGCGCTGGGTTTTCCCGATCTCAGAGGGGCTCGTTCACGGGTTCTCCTCTTGGGACAACGTTCCCCGCGGGATGAAATTTTGGCCCTTCATCGTTGGCCTCAGCAGACCGGTATCTGTGCGCCTCGAGTGGGTGGTGTACTCCCCCACCGTGGTCGTATGGGGAGGACGGCCGAGGAGGTTACGGGTGTTGACTACCCCGATGACGGTCGGCTTTTCGCGCTTGCCAGTGGCCTTGTTTATGTTCTTCAGGAGTCGACCGTGGTGTCGTGGGATGGCAAGACCATCCAGTCTCTGGGGGCGGAGGCTTCAGCGTTGGCTTCCCTGCTCTTGCGGTGGAGTCAGCATTGACTGGTTAGGGGGGAGCCAGCACTCGGAGGTCTCCTTTGTCAGTTGAAGAAGCAAACTCGTACCTTGAACCCGCTGCGACCCAGGTGCGCGACCCCGTAACGGGTCGGTCGGTCTGGTTGGCTGGGATGGTGAAAGAGGCGGTCATCGAGCGCGGCTCCCTGAAGTATGCCCTCCAGTTTGATGCCCGCCACACCCCAGCGAGCCGCAAAGAAATTCAGGAGCGAATCCGAACGGGCATCGAGGCGATGGGGTGGAAAGGACCTGTTGTCTGCAACGTTCGACTGCCGAAGATTCCTGGCGACGGCCCTGCTGCAAAGAAAGAACCGCCCGTGAAGGGAATGACAGGGGGAGGCATGCAGCCTCACGGAGGCCCCATTTTGAAAAAGCAACTGGAGGGGGTGACCCATCTGGTGGCTGTGGCCTCGGGCAAAGGCGGAGTTGGAAAGTCGACTGTGGCCACCAACTTGGCCTGTGGTCTGGCCAAACTCGGCTACCGCGTTGGCTTGATGGATGCCGACATCTACGGCCCCTCACTGCCGCTCATGATGAAGGTCAATGGAAAGCCTGTGGCTGACGAGAGTCGCAAGATCCTGCCCCTGCATTCCTATGGCGTGAAGTGCATGTCCATTGGCTTTATGGTGGATCAGGGTGAGCCCATTATCTGGCGAGGGCCGATGGTCATGGGCGTCGTGAAGCAGTTTCTGCAGGATGTGCGGTGGGCGGATGTGGACTATCTGGTTGTTGATTTGCCACCGGGGACAGGGGACGCTCAATTGACCATGATCCAGGCCACTCCGATCTCGGGGGCCCTAATCGTGACCACTCCACAAGATCTCGCCTTACTCGATGCCGATCGTGGGATCGCGATGTTTGAAAAACTGGAGGTTCCGATTCTGGGTGTGGTCGAGAACATGGCCTATTTCGAGATGCCAGACGGCTCGCACACCCATCCTTTTGGTGAGGGTGGAGGAGAAAAACTGGCCTCGGCGCATGGCGTATCCGTAATCGGTCAGATCCCCCTCAATCCTACGATTCGACTGGGCGGTGACCAAGGGGCTCCACAGGTGCTCGAGGAGGATGACGATGGACCTCTGATGAGCATTGCGAGGGCGGTTGCGGAACGGTTGCCCGTGGAGTCTTGAGTGGCAGGCCCGAACAGCGATGCACTGGTGGATGCTTTTGGGCGTGTCCACACCTACCTCCGCCTTTCCGTGACCGACCGCTGCAATTTTCGCTGCATCTACTGTCTACCGGCCGAAGGCATGCCGTGGATGCCCCGTGCGGAAATCCTCAGCTTCGAGGAGATGGCGAGACTCGTCACCGTCTTCGCAGGGCTCGGGATTCGGCGAGTCCGAATTACCGGAGGGGAGCCCACCCTCCGCAAAGATCTGGTCGACCTGGTGAGGCTTCTCAGTGACTTGGGACTGGATGAAATCGCGCTGACGACCAACGGTCTCAAGCTTGAGAAGCTCGCGGAGCCGCTGGCCGAGGCGGGGCTGACACGCCTCAATGTTTCCCTGGATTCACTGGATGAGACCTGCTTTTCCGAATTGACTCGGGGCGCCTCCCTGGCACGCGTCCTTCGAGGAATCCAGGCAGCCTGGGATGCTGGGCTGACTCCCGTGAAAATCAATGCGGTTCTCCTGCGAGGCAAGAACGATGGCGAGGTGATGCGCTTGGTCGAGTACTTTGAGCCCGAGGCCCACCGGACCGAGCTCCGCTTCATCGAGTACATGCCCTTTGAGGCTCGCTGGCATCAGAGTGTGCCAGCGGCGGAACTCCGAGACCGCATTTGTCAGCATCGGCACTTGAAACCGGTTGAGCGCGATCGGGCAGGAGGGCCTGCGGATACCTATCGGGTGCAAGAGTCGGGGCTGAAGTTGGGGTTCATCTCCCCGCTCTCCGAGCGATTCTGTGCCAGCTGCAACCGACTGCGGCTGATGGCGAATGGGCATTTGCGAACCTGTCTCTCAGATGATGGAACCCCCTCGCTACGGGACCTCTTGAGGCAGGGGCACAGCGATACCCAACTTGCTCTCGCCATTCGGAAAATGGTGGCTGGGAAGCGTGAATCGCATGGTTGCACCATCGAGGGCGGTGTGCCCTTCGAGGGTGTCATGACGCGGATCGGAGGATGAGCCTCGCGTTTGTGTCCGGTCTCCGTTAGAAGGCCCGGAACCCTCCCAGGAACACCGATGTCTGAAGAAAAGAAACACGCCTTAGGCGAGGATCTGGTCGCGCTCTCCGCAGCTTTCTTTGCGGGTGTATTTGCCTATTCATGGACCGGACGTCTGGGTCTAAAGGCTCTGCTGCTCCTCATCGTTGCGGTGACCTGCTTCTTCGCGGGTCGCAAGCGACTCGCTGCAGAACCGCGCCGAAAGGTGAGCCGGTGGGCGAAGGTTTTCTTCACGATTGTTGGCATCGTGGCGCTGCTGCGTCATCCGATTGCGGTGCCGTTGATGGATGCGAACGGGAATCCAATCCCTGGCAGTAACGGTGGAGTGGAGCCCATCTACAGTGCGCTGGTGTCCTTTGTGGGCAACGTGGACGGGTCCACGTTCCTCCTCTTCGCGTTGATTGCGATGGTCATTAAGTTCATCGGTGTCATCTGCTCCGCATTTGCCTGGCACCTGCTTCTTGTCGGTCAGGGAATCCGTTTCCCCTTCTGGCAGAAGATCATGACTTCCTTCCTGATTGGCCGCTTCATTGGCACCTTCATGCCGAGCACCATTGGACTGGATGGCTACACCTTGTACGAGGCGGGACGCTATTCCAACAAGTGGCCCAGAGCGATTACGGCCAAGGTGTTGGAGAAATTCATCGGTGTGACAGGCCTCTTTTTGGGCATGGTGCTCACGCTGCCCTTTGGCTACAGCGTCCTCCAAGATGTGTGCACCAAGTTGGACAAGCCGGAGGCAGCGCCCGTCTTGGCCGGCGCAATCTTGGCCGTGGCCGGGGGAATTTCCCTGGTGGTGATTGTTGGCCTGGCCTGGCCCGTCCTGCTCACGGGATCCATGAGGCTCTTCGGCAAAATCATGCCCGGTCGTATCCGCAAGGAGATCAACAAGTTTGCAGATGCTGCAGGGGCCTACCGGGGCCAGGTGCGGCTGCTTTTCTTGGTGCTGTTCAACAAGTTCATCACCCACTTCACCACGGCGATGGTCTATTTCTTCACAGCGCTCGCGATCGGTGTGGTTGGGGCTGCGTTCTGGCCCATCGTGTTTGGTTCGACAATTCAGATCTTCGCTACCCTCTTCAGTCCCACCATTGCTGGGGAGGGGGCACGTGAGGCCTTCCAAG
>JAYXVV010000109.1:0-12182 GCA_036021505.1 Myxococcota bacterium
GTTGTGGAGGGACAACTCCAGCCCGGTGAATTGATGGCGTTCTTGGTGGCGCTTGGCCTGTTGAATGTACCGTTCAAGGGACTCGCAAAGGTCACGATCGACCTGGAGAGGGCCAAGGCAGGAGCGCGAGCAGGATTCGCCGTGCTGGACCAGCCTTCGAGTCTCTCGCAGGGGGCGACGATTTTGGCGCCGGGGCCTTTGGTGCTGAGCTGCAGCAACGTCTCGTTGGACTACGGAAAAGGTCCTTTTCTGAGGGGTGTGAGCTTTCAGATTGAGCCTGGAGAGAGGGTGGCGATCGTGGGACCCTCCGGAGTCGGTAAGAGCAGTCTTCTGGCCTTGTTGCCGCGGTTTATGGAGGCGGCCTCCGGGGAGGTGCGAATCAATGGGGTGCTTCTTGAGAGGTACAATCTTGAATCCCTGCGTGCGCAAATGGCTTGGGTGGGTCAAGATCGGGTCTTGTTCTCCGGCAGTGTGGAAGAAAACATTCGCCTGGGGAAGCCTGACGCGAGTTCAGAAGAGGTGTTTGCTGCTGCGAAAGCGGCTCAAGCGGACGCGTTTATTCGCGCATTGCCCGACGGGTATGCGAGTGAGGTGGGTCTCTCGGGCAATCGGCTCTCGGGCGGACAGGCCCAGCGGATCTGTCTGGCCCGCGCAATTCTCAGGAAGGCCCCTTTGCTTCTTCTGGATGAGGCGGCGTCTGCGCTCGACAGGGAAACGGAGCGAGCGCTTTTTTCCAGCCTCAAGGCGCTTCCATTCTCCCCGACCGTGGTCTACGTGAGCCATCGGCTCGAATCCATGAAGGAGGCGGATCGGCTGCTTCTGCTGGGGGACGGGCAGCTGTTGGAGGTTGGAAGCCATGAGGAACTTCTCGCCAGAAGTGCTTCCTATCGCAAGCTTCTGGGAGCCCGCTGATGGGCATTTGGGGCTATCGCGTACTGTGGTGGATCGCTGCACCCGTTCTGTTCATCGGGAGCATCCTGCATCCGAGCACGCGGTTTCGTTGGAGAGAACGCTGGGGATGGTCGCTCCCAGGGGTGGAGCCGGGGGCTTTGTGGGTCCATGCAGCCAGTCTTGGAGAGGGCCGCGCTGCAGAGGCTCTTTTTGAGGCGCTGCGTCCAATGCGGCGCGTGGTGTTTTTGCGTACGGCCAGCAGTCGGGCAGGGTTGGAGAACGCACGGGGTCAGGAGGTCATCGCGGCGCTGCCCTTGGATGCACCTTGGGTTGTGCGCCGGTGGCTGGATCGTGTGCGTCCACGGGCTTTGGTGCTGATTGAATCTGAGATCTGGCCGAATCTGATTCTTGGATGCAAAAAACGCGGCATTCCTGTCTTGCTGCTCAGTGCTCGACGCGGCCGAGGTCAACGGAGGTTCCAGAGGGTCTTCCCAGGACTTTATCGAGAGTGCCTCAGTGGACTCCAGTGGTGTTCGACTCCGTCCGAGGAGGACGCACAGGTGTTTCGTGGCTTCGGGGTGAAGACGATCGTGGCTTCGGACCTCAAGCTGGATGCGCCGTTGGGCGAGCCGCCTGTGGAATTCCTGCGGCGATGGTGGGTGGGAGCATCCACTCATGCACCGGAGGAGTCCAGACTCTTGGCAGCGCAAAGACGGAGTCTTGAGGCGCACGCCACCACATTGGTTCTCGCCCCGCGTCGGCTCGACCGCGTGGCAGAAGTGGAGCGAGCAGCCGTTGAGGAGGGCCTCCATGTGGTCCGGCTCTCTTCCGTCCAGGGCGTGGTCGATGCCGATGTTCTTCTTGTGGACAGCTTTGGAGTCTTGAGGCACTTTTTTCGGGGAGCACTTTCCGCCTACGTAGGTGGGACGGGCACCGCCCGAGTGCCTGCGCATTCGCCAGCGGAGGCCGCCTCCGCAGGGCTCGCCCTCTTGGCTGGATCGCATCGGGATGCCCATGCCTCGATCTGGAGCAACTGTGTGTTTCGCGAGGCGATTGGGGATCTGGATGAGGCCTTGGAGTGGTCGTTTAGCCGGGGTCCTGTCCCTCCGCTTCGAGGGGGGCTTTCATCGGTGCTTCCTGAGGTTCTGCGAGCCTGCAGTGGACCCGTGCCTGGGGAGGGGCCCGAGCGTTTGGTTTTGATGCCGGTGTCTTGGGTCTGGCGGCTGGCCTCAGGCCTGCGCAACCTGAGCTGGAGGCTTCGTCGACCGCAACGAGTGGGCCTGCCGGTAATTTCAGTGGGAAGCCTCGGATCCGGTGGAACAGGAAAGACCGTCGTGAGTGTGTTGCTGGCTCGGGAGATGGAAGCCTTAGGGGAACAGGTGGCTGTAGTCGCGAGAGGGTATCGGCGAGGTCCTGGACCCCCGGTGAGGGGTTCCGAGGGGGGGGACAATGCGGCCTATCTGGGGGATGAGTTGGCCATGATGGCCCGACGCGGAATCCATGTGGTGTCGAGCCCAGACCGAATCGCTGCGGCGAATGCAGCGAAAGCGAAGGGCGCCACAGTCGTGGTTCTCGATGATGCGTTTCAGCACCGGTCCATCGGGCGGGATCTTGATGTGGTGGTCATTGATGGGGAGTGGCCCCGAAGTGGAGGCCCGATGCCAGTGGGCTCGGAACGCGAGGGCCTTGGCGCACTGAGTCGGGCCGATGTCATCTGGTTGCATGGGGCCGGATTAAGCCGCCGATTGACGGAGGCGCTCCCAGCGCATGCATTGCAGGTTCGTGGTCAGTTCCATCCTGTTTGTTGGGTGAGTGGTGAACGGACACTTGCCTTGCACGAACTCCACGCGGTTCGCGTCTGTGCATTCGCGGGAATTGGACGGCCCGGAAGGTTTCTTGCGATGTTGGTTGAGCTGGGTGTGGACGTGATTCACTGGCATGCATTTCCAGACCACCATGCGTTCTCCCAGAAGGAACTGGCCGCACTTCGAAACTGGGCCGAGGAGCATCCAATCGTTTGCACGGAAAAGGACGCCGTGCGCCTCCCGGACAGTTTCCCGGTGATCGCCCTTCGGGTTGAAATGCGCATTGAGGAAGGGGAGGCTGAACTCCGAGAGACACTGCGTAAGGTGGTCAGCCAATGAGCGCGGCTCTTTGGGTTCTGTCGCGCATGCCTCTTGCCGTGGCTCAAGCCTTTTGCTGGGTTCTGGCCTGGATCTGGTGGCTGGTGGTTCCCGTGCGGAAAGCGACGGCCCGAGAGAATCTCCAAAACGCCTTTCCGGATCTTCATGCCGGCCCAGTCCTGCGCGAATCGGTGAAGTCCATGGTCATGGGGTACGTGGAGTTTGCTCGAGAAAGTCGAGGCGCTACACTCCAAATGGAGTTTCGAGGGTTCGAGAAGCTGGTAGAGAGGACGAGTCGAGGGCAGGGAAGTCTCGTCTTGACTGGCCATGGCGGAGCTTGGGAGTTGTTGGGGCTAGCGAGTGCCCGTGAGCTGGGCCTGCCCATCAGTCTGATTGCACGAGTGCCCTCGGACGCCTCCACTCGTGCAGCAATTCGTACGCTTCGCGAGTCCTACGGTCTGGAGATTCTGCCTCCTGAGGGGTCTTTTTTTCAGGCCGCGCAGGCCTATGACCGGGGGAGGGTGGTCGTGTTTCTGTTGGACCAGCGTCACAATCGGGGCATACCCGTTGATTTCTTCGGGCGAGCGGCCTGGACGTCCCGGGCTCTTGCGCTGTTGGCGCAGCGAAAACAAGCCCCAGTTTTTGGGGGCTGGGCTTATCGGGTCGGCACAGGGCACCATCGATTTGCTTTGGAGGGGCCGCTGGAGCTCGCCGACGATGCAACGTCGACGACGAGGGTGTTTTCCAAGTTTATCGAGGGGCGAATTCGCGAATGCCCCGCGCACTGGCTGTGGCTGCATGATAGGTGGCGCGTCCCCAAGGAGGCAAAATGACAGGGCTTGATCCTCGGCTTCGGGGCCGCCTTGAGTGTCCAGTTTGTCGAGGCGCGTTCGTTGAAGAGGTCGCCTGTTTGGTCTGCCAAAGGTGTCAGTTGGCTTTCCCCATCCGCGAGGGGGTACCCGTATTGCTTCCGGAGCGGGCCAAGAGGGTCAAGACAGCGCCGAAAGCCAAAGTCGGCTAGTATGGAAAGCAAGAACCGATGACACTGTCATTCGGAGTATTTTTGAGTTCCTCGGCCCCCACATCATCCAAAAAGGGGCCTTCTCGTCGGCGTTCTAAAAAACGTCGAGGCGGCGGTCGTTTACCGGATTTGCTCTACCACGCCTGCAGCGAAGCTGCGGGAACTGAGGCCGTGCGCTCCGGAGTTTTGAAGTCGTCTCGGGGCCAGGATGTCTTTCTGTCTCCCGATGAGGCTCGCACATGGCGGGTAGGTCATCGTCTCCAGGAGAAACCACTCGTTGTCGTGGTGGATGTGCGACGAGCAGTGCGAGACGGTGTGCGCTTTCGAAAAGGGCGAACGGGGCTCTACCTGGTGGACCAACTGCCCGTCTCGTGCTTGGTCAACCTGCAGAAAGGCTTTCAAGAGCAACACTCTGCAGGGGGATTTCTTGTTCGGCGTTCGAACAATCGCGTTGAGGTGTGTCTGGTCTCCTGCAAACGGCGATCAGGGGTATCTTGGGAGATTGCAAAGGGAAAAATGGAGCCCGGCGAGACTCCTGGGGCCACAGCCGTACGCGAATTGCAGGAGGAAATGGGCTTCGAGGCGGACGTTCGAGTGACGGAGAGTCTTGGAATGGTCCGCTATGTCTTCAGCACGCCAAAAAAAGAGGTGCGACTGAAGGCCATGCACTTGTTTCTGATGGAAGCCTCGCCATCCCCGGAAGTGTTTTCACCAGCGGAAGGTGAGGGAATCGTCGATGTTCGCTGGTTCCCAGTGAGCGAGGCCCGACGCCTGGTTCGGCACAGCTCGCTTCGGCCGGTTCTCAGGGAGTTGGACAGGCGCTACGGGGGCAGCTCTACTCGCCGGCGCTGAGGCTTTCATGGACCCGCACGTCCGAGATGCGTCCATAGCGGTCGTAAATGGTGGCACGGTCTTGTCGGTTGTTCCAGATGGGACGGTCGTTGCCCAGGTAGATTGCCAACTGTTCTCGCGGATCCGTTGCATTTGTGCCCTTGCCGGAGTGCACCTTCAGAGTGTGGCCTGCCGGAATGGTCACCGCGGGAAACATCCATTTTCCCCCGGAGGCGTCCGAGATCCAGTAGCCCTCCACATTCAACTCGAGGCTCGTGATGTTGCAGAGCCGAAGGTACTCACCGTTGACGTTTTCTCGGTCATCTCCGGCTGCATTGGCATGAAAGGAGGTGATGTGAAGCTCTCCCCGGTAGCGGTCGGTGCTCCAAATCCCTCGGTTGGCCTCTCGTGCGGATTGCTGAGCAGACAGAAGGGCCGCAATGTCATGGTTCTCTGGAATCGGGGGAATGAGAAAGACATGGGCGAGCCCTAGGGACACAAGGTGCTCACTGAGGCTCTCTCCGTCGACATAGGCTTGGGAGATGATGCGTCCGTAGCTGTCCTGTGGAGGGTTGGGGTCGAGTTCAACCTGAGCGCCTTTCATGAAGGCTTCCGCCGCATTTCGTGCTTCAACCGCGTAGCTCTCGGCGGGTCTCAACTCGGGTGTATTGACCGCAGCGAGCCGAATTTTGGATCCGTCCGAGAGTGTGAAGGTGTCACCATCGTAGACACTGGTGACGGTAACGGGAGCAGCAAGGGCTGCGGACATGAGAAAGAAAGCGATCACGGTGTACTCCTAACGGAGGACCGAATCACACGAATTCGGTCAAGCTGCCACAGATGGTAGGTGTCAGACGGGGAGAGTCGTACAGCTTCAATTGCTGCAGCCTCCGCTGCCTGAAGGTCGCCCATCCGCCAGTGCACGACTGCGAGAGTGTCCAGGTAATCGGGCCGGTGGGGATCCAGCTCGAGAGCCTGAGTCACCTGAGTCAGTGCGCGAGGAAGCTCAGTGTCGGCCATCGCTAGGTACCAGGCCTCGCAGTTGGCGGCATCCGATTCTAAGGCTGCGGTTCGGCAGTCGCGTTCAAGACCTTGCTTCATGAGGTCTTGGCTGGCCTCTGTTTCGTCCAGAATGAGATTGGCGGCAGCTGCAAAATCGAAGGGAAGACGGTCCGAATGGAGCCTTGAAAGCGCTCGAGCCATGTCTTGTCGAAAGGTCTCCACGGACTCGTTGGACTCCGGCACACTCAGGCCGTAGGCCCAGAGCGCGAATCCATCGGACGGGTACAACGCCAAGCGCCGACGGAGAAGCGTTGCCGTTCCGAAGTAATCGTCCTCGGTGAGGCTCAGCCGGCTGCGGCGCATGAGGTAGGCGTCGGGGTTTTCCTTCAGGGTCATGGCTTTCAGGAGGTTCGTTCTTGCCTTGTGGTGTTGGCCCGAATGCATGTGGATTTCAAAGAGGGCAAGGTGGGTCGAAACGTGCTCAGGCGCGGTAAACTCGGCCTTGGTCGCCAGAGTCTTGGCGTCATCCGTCCGCCCGTCGAGCAGGAGCGTGACAACCGCTCCCACCAGCTCTCCCGTTTCGGCCAAACCTCGGGCCTCTAAGCGAAGTAAGGTCTGAAAATACGCCTCCAGGTCACCGTTCGCTCGGTAGATCCGTGACAGCAAGCTCACCGCCTCTGGGTGCTCCGGGTTTTTCTTGAGGAATCGCTTGAGTTCTTTGTAGGCGAGCTCGTAGTCATCGGAGGCCAAATGCATCTTCGCCCGAAAAAGGCCTCTGTCTCGGCTGTTTCGGTAGCGCCTCTGGTCCTGAAGAAGAAGAGTCTGGTGTCCATTGATGGGTCGGGGATCTCTCTGGCTGTCGAGCAGGGCCAGTTTGCGCCCCTGGAAATCAAGAAGGACGTGGTGGTCCTTCAACAGGTGGTGCCCAACGAGACCGGTGAGGTCTCGGGGGCCGAGGTGACTTCGTCCGTCGTAGTTGATCCAGACCGCACTCGGCGGCTCAGCGATGACCTGACCGCCAAGGTGTATCTCTTCGATTGGGACATGACGGGTACGCCTGTAGAAGGCGGAGACAGGAACGTCTTCGGATGCGCCCACTCCGAAAATGGGTTCTTCGCCCTCGGAGGCAATGGACTCGAAACCTTGCCCCGATTCACCTGAGAGAAGAAGGCCTCTCGCTCCGGTGTCCAGCTCGAGCTGCAGGGTGCGCGTGATGGCGTCCGGTTCTTCACCCGCGACCACAACCGTTTCAACCACCACGTGGCGGCCATCGAAGAAGATGTCCTGCGCCTCCTTAGGGAGGGTACGTGTTCCGGCGCGGGAGAGTTCGAGAATGTTTGCAGGGTAGTCGATGCCGAGGACGAGCTGACCCCAGACGTTGTTGCCCAGGATGCCATCAATGGGCATCCATCCGGCATGTGTGGGAATTCCGGGTACGCCAACAGCCACTTGAATGTCTTCCAGTCGAAGACCCTCGAAGGCGATGGAATCGAGCTCTCCTTGAATGAGAGGCGTCTCACCGCCGAGTCCTTGGAGGCTGCGTCCTGTGGCCCTCCCCTGGATTCCAAGGCGATCGGCGAGGCTGTCGGTGATCGCCGAGATCCCAGCCCCTGTGTCGACCATGAACAGACCCAGCTCACCATCTTGGAGGCGAGCTTGGACATAGATCTTTTCCGACTCGGGATGAGAACGAAGGAGGTCCACCTCCACATGGTCCACATCCGGAGGGCTGGGCGGCGGAAGATGAACGCAGCCAAAGGCGTGCAATGCAGTGAGTGCAAAACCGAGTGTTTTCATGGCCTCTCCACCCTGTGTATACCCCCGAACCCCAGCAACTTCATTCCTGCTTTTCAAAGAGAAAATCCGGGATAGGTCTGTTTTATGACACTGCATTCCTCTGAACTCGCTCGTATTGCAAAGGTCCTCGCCCGACTTTTCCCTGATTTTGATCAGCGGCAGCGTTTCGCATCGAAAGCTGAGGTGGGGGCTCAAGCGCAGATCGCTGGGGAGGTGGTTGAGGCTTGGCGTGACATTGTGCACTGTGCCCATGTTGAAGGAACACTCCAGGTCCTCATGAAAGCGGCGGTGGCGGAGCGACCTCAAGAAAAAGAACTCCGAAGGCTGCTGGAGTCAATGGACGGGGAGCCTCCACGGGGGTTGGGGCGCTACGTTCTGGTGGCGGGTGTTCTGCTGCTCTTCGGGTTGCTGTCTTTTGGACTGTTTGATGGAGCCGACGGGCTGCCTGACGCCTCGGAGTCAGCGGTTGGCACACGCGAAACTCCGAGGGAGGGCGTGCCCCTGGCGGCTCAATTGGAGAACCAAGGGACTGCAGCCGACGGTCCCGACTGGGGCTCCTCATCGGCGTCCTCAGCCTCCGTGGATGGCTCGGAGGAACCGCTGGCGCCCCCTCCGTCCCTCGACAGGGCGATCGCCGCGGAGTTCCCGGGCGTGGACGGTGAAGTCTCGGGGCGCTGTGGAGGCGCGAGGAACGCCTTGGTCGGCTATTTTTACGCCAACGAGGGAATTCCTGCTGAAGTGGGGCAGCCCTACACCATGAAGCGCGATGTCAATGTTCGCGCGGACTACCCCCGCAAAGAAAATCAATGGTCGGCCTCTCAGCCAGTGGTCTGCGTGCTCCAGCGCAGCGACGTGGTCGTGCTGAGTTCACCCCCTTTTGAGGTCGATGGTGCTAAGATCTGGGTTCCCTTGCATGCGGGTGATTTGCAGCCTTAATCGCTGCATCTTCGCAGGCTCTATTGCATTTCGGAGGTCTCGATGATGCGCCCCTCTTTGTTGGTCGCAGTGGCACTCACAGCGGGGTCAGCGTGGGCGAGTCCCTCAACCGTGCTTGGTGAAAACGGAGACATTCGCCCGCTTGCTCCCGACTGTGAGGGAGAGGACTGCGTCGCAAGCCATGAGTTCTCGACCCTGGAGGAGGCGAGCAAGGCCGCCCTCGACGGGGCTCTGGAGAACGCACAGTTGGAGGAAGAGAGGCGTCATGTGGAGGGCCTTCTTCGGCACGCCCTTTCGCTTGAAGACCCCCGCACACCAACGGCTCAGCGCGTCCAGGCTGCAGAGCAGCTGGGCGAAGCAGGCGATCCCCGTGTGCTTGGCTTCCTCTGGGGAGCCAGCATTGACCGCACCCTTGCCGTTCAGGTGGCGGCCTACGAAGCAGCGCAGTCCTTTCCGGGAGACGAGACGATCGCCTTGGCTGTTCAGGGGCTCAACAGGGAGAATGAGGCACCCTTGACAGATGCGGCAGCGCAGCTTTTGGTGGCCCAAGACTCCGAGGCCGCGGCTGCGGCATTGTACGCCATTGCAGGGTCGGCGAGTGTGAGTCGGGCGGCGCGAAAGTCGGCGGTCAATGCTCTGACGGTCGGGTATCCGGACTACCTTGCGGCCAATGGGCCACCGGCTGCAGTGTCGGATCCCAATGCTCGACGGCTGTTTTCCTTGGCCAATGGAGTCGTGGGGGGATTTGCCCTGTCCACCGTTGGCGCCGTTGGGGAGGCCGAGGAAGCCGCGATGGCCATAGGGGGTATCGGGGGACTGGGCCTTGGTGCGGGGGGAAGTTGGCTCCTGACGTCTCAGAACCCCCTGACGATGGACCAGAGTCTGGCCTACACCTCCTCGGTCGGCTGGGGTATTGGTGCTGGCTTTGCCCTCGGAGACCTCTTTTTTCCGAGGACGTACCAGGAAGGAGAGGAGGACCGATCTCGGTATCGGGCTGTGATGCGGACCACAGGGGCGCTTGGCGGCGCGGCTCTTGGCTGGAAGCTGGTGGAAGAAGCGCCGAAAGTCGAGGACACGCTGAAGGTGAACCTCAGTACTTATCTCGGTTCACAAGTGTCCATCGGGCTTATCGATGCCCTTGATCCTGCTGGGGCCAACGCGAACGAGGCGAACGATGGCCTGACCAACCACACCCGGCTCAAGAGGGCGGCGGCTCTCGTAGGAGGAGGCCTGGGCGCTGGTGTGGGCTATGCGATCCATGACACCTGGGACTTGTCTGCAGAGGATGGCCTGTTTTCCGTCACGGCTGCGGCGGAGGGCGCTTGGCTCGGGTACTCCGTATCCAACGCCTTGTTCGACGAGTACCGCTACGGAGGACTCCGCCTTGGCTCACACCTCTCGGGCGCGGCTGGGCTGGTCTACACCCACTTTCGCCCCGTCAGTGTGGGGCAAGCGCAGATGGCTGGCTGGAATGCCCTCGCGGGCAACATGATGGCCGGGGGAATCGGCCTGATGGCGGATTGGGAGCCGCAGCAAATCCATCAATTGGTGGCACCGGCGGGCGCACTTGGACTCGTCTCAGGGGTCTGGCTGGGTGAGGGCTTCGCGGAGACGCGCGATGATCGACTGCTGGTGGGAATCGGCACTGGGCTGGGCGCATGGAACAGCTTTCTGTTGACCAGTCTCTTGGCGGAGCAGAATGCCTTTGTGGACAACGGTGACGGGGGCTTCTTTCTGCTGACTACCGGGCTGTCCGGTCTCGGAGCGGGCCTCCTCTCCAAGCAGATTGATCTGGACTGGAGGTACACCACGTTCATTGGTACGTCGACGGCTTGGGGAGCCTTCTACGCCCTGACAGCCTTGGGCGCCACGGATCAGTTTGATGTGCTCGACGCATCGGGCTCTATCGGGACCGTTTTGGTGGCCTCCAACCTCGGGGCCGGTTTCGCGGCTTGGGCCGGGTCTGAAGCGGGCTTTATTGATCCGGCCAATACCGGGGTAGCGAATCTCGGGGGCCTCACGGGCGCCACCTTAGGGACCCTTGCGGTGCTCATGGCCTCACCCGATGGCCAAGCCACCGCTCAAGGGGCCCTTGTGGGGGCGACCTTAGGAATTGCGGGAAGCGCCTTCCTTACTCCACGAATCAGCAGCCGTAAAACGGCTCGATTGCTTCCCAGCCTTCCAGACCTTCCGGGAAGCTGGGCGGTCCAGTTTCTTCCGACCGTGATGGAAAACGGAGAGCTTGGAGCCCACGTCGGGCTTCAGGGAAGGGGATTTTAACCGAGGTCGGACTGAATCTCGGCCACGAGGCTGGAGAGTACAGCGGCCCAGGCATCCTCGAGGGCTTTTCGGGTCCCGGCGGCATCCAAGAGTGGACCAAGTACCCGGCCGGCTTTGTAGTCCTGGTGAAGGGTCACCATGGTGTTTTTTGCGGGCTTCATAGTGCGCAGAGAGTAGTGAAGTTTGCCTGCGGTGCGCTTGCCACTTGTGGTGCAGAGAATGCGTCGTCCGCCGTGAGAATCGTCCATGCGGTCAAAGTGGTAGCCCATCTCCACACTGCGAGGGCCCATGCGCAGAGTCAGCGTGTAGTTGCCCTGACCTTTGGCCACCACTTTGGTGAATCCCGCTCGCAGGAAACGTTCATGAACCTCCGGCTTTGAGAGCCAGTCCATGACATTGTCTCGTCGAATTCCCTCAATCACGGCATCGGTAGTTATGACAGGCATGCGGCTTCCTTTACGCCAGCGGAATATAGCACGCATCCATCCTCTCTCGGAGTTGCCATGTTGCCCGGT
Source organism: Myxococcota bacterium (assembly GCA_036021505.1). Taxonomy (GTDB): domain Bacteria; phylum Myxococcota_A; class UBA796; order UBA796; family CAJQPC01; genus JAYXVV01. The sequence continues at coordinate 11,397 of JAYXVV010000109.1, forward strand.
ATCGGTCTCGCCATTCCTCCCTGGACGCCACAGGTTTATCACCTTGGGCCGATCCCCATCGATCCGTGGATGACCCTTGTCTGTATCGGGATCGTTGTGGGGCTGGAAATCTCGCGAGCACGGGGCATCAAGCTCGGCTTGGATGTTCGGGATGTCGTCGACGGTGCAGCGTTTACTGTGGCATCGGGATTCATTGGAGGCCACCTCGTTCACATTTTGGCCTACAACCCCCAGAAGATCACAGAGGAAGGCTGGATCATTCTGATTCAGATCTGGAAAGGGTATTCCTCGATGGGTGGATTTGTCGGGGCGGTTCTTGGCTTTATTGTGTTTTTTACCTACATCCGGCCGAGAGCGAGGCTCCTGCACGCGGATGTGTTGATGTTCGGTTTCCCGCTGGCCCAGTGTTTCGGACGCTTGGGCTGCTTTTCCGTACACGATCACATCGGTGGCGAGACGGACTTTTTCCTTGGAGTGACCTTCCTGCCAGGACAGCTTGCTGGAGATTTGCCAGGGGGCAGTGTTCGCCACGATCTGGGGCTGTATGAGGCCTTTGTTTGTCTCGCGGTGGGAATCGCCTTCTTTGTCCTCGCTCGTCGGCCTCGTCGAGCCGGGTTTTTTATCGCAGGATGGTGCCTGCTCTACGCGCCATTGCGTTTCCTGTTGGACTTCGGACGCCAGTCGGACCTGGCGCAACGCTACAACGACGTCCGCTATGCGGGATTGACCCCTGCGCAGTACGTCACGCTGGGCATGATCGCCATTGGGCTGCTTTTGGTGTTCAAA
>JAYXVV010000110.1:0-4125 GCA_036021505.1 Myxococcota bacterium
ATGGCAACTACTACACCATGCCGCTTGGCGACTTCGCATTGACCTACACCGGGGGTGGTCTCCAGCTCAGTGCACAGGTGATGGAGCCCTGGTCCATCCATCTGGGAGGCACTGTCAATCGGCTTCGCGGGGGCGGCGGAACACCGGATCTCAGTGGAGTGGCTCCCATGCTGCTCGGAACAACGGCGGAAGCCTTGGAGGAGTACGAGGAGCTGCTGGCCCAAGAAAATGTGAACGTGGAGCTCAACGCCAGCGTCTACACCTTGAACTTTGCCACAGACTGGCGCTTCAACCGCCGGGACTCGCTTATTTTTCAGGCGGGTGCATGGCTGAACGTCAATGCCGACGCCGCACTGTACGTTCCCCCGATTGCAGGTTTGGCAGAAGCCTTTGATGAGACCCGAGAGTACGAGTTCGGGGATGCATACATGGCGAGTCTCGCTTACCACATTGCTGGGAAGCGCTGGGAGTTTCGATTTGGAATCGGCGTGTCCTCAGCGGACTGGGCCTGGCTTCTTCAGTCCACAGATCTGTCCTACCGGTTTGGAGGAGAGACCCGAATGGGCGAGGGAAGAGCGCGACGAACTTGGCGGCAAAATGCTGGCGATGTCCAGCGTTGAGAGTTGAGCATGGCTCAAGTGCAAATCGAGGGGAAAAATCCGGTCATCGAGGCGCTCGAGCGTGGCCGGAGGACCGTGCATCGGATCTTGGTGGACCAGCAGAGTCGGGAGGGTGAAAAGGTCCGACGGCTGTTGGAGTTGGCCCAGCAGCATGGGGTCGATGTGGAATGGGTCCAACGCGATGTCCTCAAGAGGTTGACCTCGGGACGAGTCCACAATGGGGTTGTGGCTCTTGCCGAGCCACTGCCGCAGTACACCGTCCAAGGCCTCATCGACCATGCCTTCTCTCAGACCGATTCACCCCTCTTGGTTTTGGCCGATGAAATCGTCTATGAGCACAACTTGGGCGCGATTTTGCGCTCGGCCATGGGTGCAGGAGCCCACGGGGTGATCGTTCCCAACCGAAGGGGCACGGGATTGAGTCCTGTTGTGGCCCGAGTGGCGATGGGAGGTGCTGAGGAGGTTCCAGTCGTTCGGGCGGGAATCCTCTCCGCTCTCAAACGGATTCGAAGGGCCGGTTTTCGAACCATCGGTGCGGACATGGGTGGTGGAGCCTTCTGGGAGGTGGACTTCACGGGTCCCGTGGCGATTGTCCTTGGCGGTGAGTCGAAGGGACTGTCTGAGCCGATTCAAAAGCGGTGCGATGCGGTCGCTTCCGTGCCTCTGCAGAATGGACTCGAAAGCCTGAATGTTTCCGTAACGGCGGGTGTGTTTCTCTACGAGAGAATCAGGCAGATGAGTACGCGATCGCCTTGAGGTAGTGAAGAACGCTCGGCGCGTCATGAAAGGCCTGACGATGAGCCTGAGCCGGGCTCGAGTGGGACTCAAGGATGCGTTGAAGAGGGAGAAGCAGGGGGGTCGACTCCGGTTGATACCTCTGGAGACCAGCGCTACCGATGTGGAACAGTGCCTCTGCCCAACGTCGAAAAGACTGGTCACGGAGGCTCCCCTCCAGCCCATGAACAGCAGCCACCCTGTGACGCTCTTGAGCAGTGCCGATCTGGGCAAAGCTCTCGCTCAACTCGAGCGCTTGGTCAAGCGCTGTAGGGTCGTACAGAGCCCCAGTCCACATCGCAATACCCGCGAGGGCCACGGGAAGCGGGCAAGCATCTGCCCCCCTCAGTTCAATGAAATGCTTGACCCGCACCTCAGGAAAGACTGCAGTTTGGTGGAGTTCCCAATCGTCCCAGTCTGGCAGTCGGCCACGATGACCCCGATGCATGTATTCCCGAAAAGGAATGCCCTGAGCAGGTTCCCAGCCATGATCTCCCCGGATGAACATCATCGGGGTGTCCAGCAGATAATCGACCCACCTCTCATGACTGTACTGTTCGAGAATAGAGGGCGGGAAACCCGTCCTCTCTGGGTCCGTTTCCATCCATGCCATAGCTCGAGAAGAGGCCTGATGGGTGTCTTGTCCCAGGCGGATTGGGGAATTGGCAAAAAGGGCCGTGGTAAGCGGAGACAGCAGAAGCAAGGCACGGGTTTTGGCCGTGCAGTCCTGCTCATCAGCGTAGTCGAAGGCCGCCTGAAAAGAGCTGGTGGATTTCATCATGACTGGCGCCAAGCGACCACGCTCGGGGAGGTAGTTGCGCATGATCCGGTAGCGGCCTTTGGGCACCCATTCGAGTTCATCGGGATCGGTGAATGGTGAAACTCCACTTGCGACCCAGAGGATGTCCTGGCCTCCGGCTGCGGCTTCGAGCTCTCCCTGACCTTGCAGTACCTCTTGGGCCAGTTCCTGAAGGGAGCGGTAAGGAGCTGTCGCAAGTTCCACCTGCCCACCAGGCTCGAGGGTCATGTTGCTCTTGTTGCGTTTAAGACCAATGAGGTTGGAGCCTTCGTGGACAGGCTCCCAGTGAAAATCCGAGCGGAGGCGTTCCAGCAGGTGTCGTATGCCACCTTCTTCTGAATAGGACACCTGCCTCCCATCCGACCGGAGCGCAAGCCGCTCAAACTCGGCGCCAACCCGCCAATTCTGGCGGGGTTTTCCATAGTTCTGATAGCCTTCAATGAGAGCTGTGCGGTCTAAGGGCTTCATAGTCATCAACCGGGAGGTTCTTCGGGCATTGTTGGTCGCGAGAAGTGGCGTGTAAGTGTACAATGAAAGCATGAGATTGATTCTGATGGGCCTTGTTTTGTTCGGCTGCGCTCCGCGCCTTTACACGGACTCCGTAGAGGAGACTGGAGAGGAGGAGACTTGGGTGGCGCCCACCAACAGTTGGACCTCGAACAGCCCGCCCAAAGGGCTCCAGGCGGAGGGTGCTGATGAGGGTCAAGTGCCGCCCGATTTTCGAATGGTCGACCAGTTTGGTGAGGAGGTCTCTCTCTGGCAATTCTACGGCAAGTGGGTCGTCATCGACTTTTCAACACTCTGGTGTGCACCCTGCCAAGAGCTGGCCGCTCTGTCGGGTGAGACCCATGAGATGTACGAGGAGCGTGGCCTCGAGTACCTCTCGATCATCTCTCAAAACCTCTACTACGAGCCCCCAAGCCTCGAGGAAGTCCAGGCTTGGGCGGAAACCTTTGAGATGCACACCCCGGTTCTTGCCGATGATTTCGAGTGGACAGGGAACTTTGTGAAGGGGGCTTCGGGTTTCCCAAGACTTGTGATCGTTGGCCCAGACATGCGGATTGTTGAAAGTGAGGTTCGCCCGAACAACGATGCGGGCCTTCGAGAAACGCTCGACGAGTTGCTCTGACTATTCCAATCGCCGGATGATGTGGAAACCGAAGACCGTCTCAAAAACCTCCGAGTGCTCCTCCGGCTCGAGGTCAAACACCACCCGGTCAAAATCCGGCCCCAGTTCCCCCCGGACAAACCATCCGAGTTCGGCTCCCCTCTGAGCCATTGGGGTATCCGAAAACTCGGAGGCGACGGCCGCGAAATCAACGCCCTCCTCCAGTTTTTCGAGGGCCGCCTGAGCCATCTCAAGTGCTTGCTCGCGCGTCCGCTTCCCGACCGGAGAACGCTCTCTTGCAACATTCTTGGCCTCTTTGTGGGCGACAAGAAGATGCATGAGTTTGACCTCAGTGAGCGCTTCTCGTCGAAGAAGATGGATGCCGTACTCCGTCTCAACCGGTTCGGACAGCTCACCCACGGCGAGCGAGAAGGCGGCTTTCTCAAAAGGTTCGACCCATGCACCGCGCTCTGCGGCACCCAGAAAGCCACCACGAGGAGCGGTGCCGTCTTTCGAATGTTTTTTCGCCAGGAGGGACATGTCCTCTCCCTGGAGGATTTTTTCTCGAAGACTTCGAGCCAAATCCACCGCCTCCTCTCGCTCGCCTTCGCTTGTAAACTCAAGAAGGATGTGTCTCACCGCAACGCGTTCGGGAGAGGATTGTTCCTCATCCGTCCGTTGTTCGAGTTCGGTTGTGCCCTCTGAAAGCTCCGGGGTGGGAGCGGACGGTGGCCCATCACCCTCCTGTTCGGGCCCCTCAGAACCACATGCCGGAAGCATAAGTAGTGCAAGCAGGGGGAGGGTGCGTACGAATGGCATGGGGA
>JAYXVV010000111.1:0-4846 GCA_036021505.1 Myxococcota bacterium
TCTCGAAGGCCTCCAATTCAGGCTCAACGGGCTCCTTTGGGACCCAATAGGGTGTGGCAAGCGCAGGAACCGCAGGAGTAGGCAGTGAGTGCTTCAGTGCGAGGCTGAGTAGCCTGCAGGGCTCCGAAGCAGGGCTCGATTCAATCGTCTCGACGAGTGGCTCCTCGGTGGAATTGGAGAGGAGTTGGAGGAAAAGTTTCGGCGTCGACTCAACCGTCTTGCTGGCAAATTCCAAGTCGCGCACATCGTCGATGATTTTCTCTTGGAGAAGCAGTGCGGTGATGTCTGCTGTCTTTCTTCTCCCGAGCTGTTGAGCCTCCAACTCTTGGACAAGAAGCAGCAGTCCCAGAAGTCGAATCAAGCGTTCGAGGTGTCCGGTTTCTCGTGTGTTCTCTTGGATCCGCTCCACCACGAATTTCGAGAGCGGTCCCGATGCTTGAGTGAACCAAAATTCCAGGCAAATCTGGACGAGAAGCAGCGGATGATTCGGAGGCAGGTGGCAGAGGCTTTCTGGAGTGCGATCAGGGTTGATCCAGCGCTCGGGGTGATGCAAGAAAGGCGTCAGTGCATAGTATTGGTGGTGCCCGGTCAAGTGGTTTGGGGGTCGGAGAGGAGCCTGCTCGATGCGACTGGAGGGTTTCGTTGGCTGCTGTGCGAAATCAGCATGCGCCGCGAGGCCACGCAGAGACCTCTGAATCGCAGGTGCAGAAGGAAGAGGTGGGCTCGCTGGGGGTGTGTCTTCCTCTCCTCCAAAAAGCAGGTCCCAATCGGATTCGGTTGAACCGGAGGATTCGAGGCGTTTTCGCACGGTCCGGCTGGGGAGCTTGGAGCTCTTTTCATGGAGATCGTGTTGATTCGATGGAGTGGTTTGACCCTGATTCTCAGGAGCTTCTTGGAGCTTTTCGACGTCTTGCTCCTCCTCCTTCTGGTGCGCCTCGAGGGTTTCCAGTGCTGCTCGATTGCCTGCTCGCTGCTGCATCCGGATGGCTTCTGTTGCTGCGGATTCTCGGGGGGCATGGTGGTGTGCAGCTGCCCCTTCTGAACGGGGCTCTTGCCGCCGCTTCAGGTCGCTTTCCTGAGGCAGGATGGGTTGGGGTTTGTTCTGTTTTCTCGGCATGTTGTGCAGGCCCTGAGAGGCGGGGTTCTCATAGGCTCGTATCACATGCGGAGATCTGGTAGGCTTGGCGCTCGGAGGCACCAGTGATGGAGACGATTGCGGGATTTCCCGTGACAGGGCGCAGCATTCGAGGACCAGCGGCAGATTTGGTTGAGTTGTGCGATGACAACGGGTTTCGGCACACAGCCATTGTGTTTCACGAGGAGTACCGAACGCATCCGGCCATTGGGCCCGCTGTGGATGTTGCTCGTGGATTTCTTGAGGATCCCTTTGTCACAGGGCTCGTGGAGCTTGTGGGTTCTGACCCACAACTCGGGGCGTTTGTGTACCCAACCGGCGAGTCATGGTCGGTGGGTGAGATCATACGAATGCTTCACGATTTGGGTGAGACGGGCGGAATTCGGGCAGGCCTGGAGCTTCTCTACGCTGGAGGAGAGATCCTCGCTGAGGCGGCGGAGTGTGGCGAGTCTCAAGGCGTGTACTCCCACGGTGGCCTCACTCCATGGAGGGTTCTGGTCAAGAAGGACGGACAGGTTCAGATCATTGGACACGCTCTTCCTCAGGTGGAGATCCTGGCGTTTCGGGACGACGACAAAGATGTGCCTCCTGCCGATTCGTTTCGATATTGTCCTCCAGAGCGGTTGGACGGGGGTGCCGAGGATGTGCACGCCGATTTCTTTTCACTCGCCCTGGTGGCTTTTGAGTTGATGACAGGTCGGCCAGTTTATGACGGTCTTGTGAATGAGATTCGGACCCAGGCTGCCCGAGGAGAGGGCAGTCGGCGCTTGTTTCGATTCAAGGAGGTTCTTCCAAAGAACGTACGAGATTTGCTAACCGTCTGCGTCAAAGCAGACGCCGAAGGTCGGCATCCCGATGCCGAAACCTTCCTGGAGGAGGTGAAAAAAGCTCTGTCGTCCAAGACCGCCGACGGCCCCTCCCTCATGGATCTCATGGAGCGCGTCACCTCTGTGGAGCAACGGCCAACGGAGGAGTTGGATGCAGCAAAGACGATGGGCGTTTCCAAGGAGACGCTCCGCGAGATGGCGCTTGCGGAGTTGGGGGAGCAGGAACCTGTCGCGAGGCGTGAGAATTTTGAGGTGGGAGCGACGCAAGAGCGGCGTATCGAGCCGGAACCTGCCTCCCAACCCGAGCCCGACCCCGAACGCGTTGCAGCGGCCAGTTCGGAGGCGAAATCACCTCCTGAGCCCGAACGGGAGTTGGATGTTGATGGGGCTTCCGACCCCGAGCCTGGGGTGAAAGAACACCCTGTTGAGAAGCTTGGAGAGGATTTGGTGGCATCGAAAGAAGCGATGCTGCAGAAGTCGGGAGGACGATGGGGAAAGCCGGATCGCGCCCGACGCAGGAAGAAATCCAAGGATGAGAAACAAGAGGCAGAGCGGCTCACTCAAACGAGTGCAGACGACCTTTTGGCGTCTCTGCGATCTTCCGGTTCCCGAGACAGGCCTGCGAAGGCCAAGAGCTCGCCGAAAGATGCAACGAGTGTCATTGATTCCATCTTGCGGTCCTCCAAGGCGAGTGGTCCGTCCGGTCCAGGGGCGGTGGAGACCGTTCTGGAGGGTGTCGAGCAAGTGGGGGGAGCGAGTGAAGACCCCCCGTCGGCGGCAGAGACGGGTGCAGAACCTGTGCCAGAGCCCGATCCCGTGTCGGCGGCAGAGACGGGTGCAGAACCTGTGCCAGAGCCCGATCCTCTTCCGGAACCTGCACCGGAACCGGAACCGGAACCTGCACCGGAACTCGACCCCGAGCCCGATCCCGATCCTCTTGCGGAACCAGAACCGGAACCGGAACCGGAACCGGAACCTGCACGGGAACCGGAAGCACAATCCCATCCTGAGCCTGTACCGGACCCCGATCCTCTGCTGGAGTCGAAGCCTGTACCGGAACTCGACTCTGGGCCCGATCCTCTACCGGTGTCGGAACCCGAACCTGAGGAAACAGCCACGATTGCTGTGCCGATTCCACCACCGTCCAGTGACGAGCCAACCGGACTGCGATCCCGCCGTCGACGCCGGAGACGTCGGATTGAACGCAGCTCCGAGTTGGAGAATGACAGCCTCGTCACCATGGACGCCCCTGCCGTGGTTCCCGTTGATGAGACTGCGAACGATGACGCCGCGACAGTCATGATGACCCGGCCGAAGCCGCAGCAGCCCAAGGGAGACCGCACGGTTCCTTCCAAGTCGCCTCCTCCGAGGGTTCTGGAAAAACCGGCAGCGCCCTTGGGTGAGCGGTCAACAGCAGAGGCTGGTTCGGGTCCAAGCGTCCAGTCCATAGCGTTGCTCCTGGGGGACAGCGGGGTGGAGTTGAATGGAGTGGTTGCCTCGGATGCGACGCTGGCCGTTGCGTGCACCTGGCTCCATGGCGTGCTGCTTCCCGTAGAGGCCTCTCTCGACGGGCGAATTCTTGCGGGTTGGAGACTGGGGACCGCAGCTGGGCCGCTTCCCGGAGAAACTCGGGTCGCTGAGCTTGAGCAGCCCCTGGTTCTCCACCGTGTCGCCAATGAGGCTCGAGCCCTGAAAGTGAGAATAGAGCAGGATTCCCAGGTCCTCTCTTTCAAGGTCGTTTCCGTCATCCAGGTTGGAGCCATGATTCAGCTCATTGCTCGCCACAAGGGGGTTGACCTCTCTGACAAATGGCTTCACGACGGCGACCGGGTGATTCCGCCCGAGGCGCTCGTCGATGAATTGTCTACCGAGCGAGTTCTGGTGCTGAAGGGATGAGTCGAGAGCGCTGGGATGCCAAGGTGGAGCTCCTCCACGGTCCTCTGGCGGGTCGTGGCCCCATCATTCTGCAGGGGCCCGTCATTCGCATCGGAGCTCAGCCGGGTCCCGGCGGACTCTCGCTTCACGAGTACCGAGGTCTCGATGAGAGACAGGCTGTCATCACCACCTATGGTGGGGAGCCCAGCATCGAGCCGGTGGGCAGCGCTCAGGTCCGAATCGCCCCTCATGAGCATGTCAACTGGGAGAGGGTTCAGGCCCTCAGTGGATCCGCACTTCTCACCAACGGGTGCGCCATTCATCTCGGCCGTCCGGGGAGAGGGGCGACACTGCGTTTTGTGGACTGCCAGCCTCTGGGTGTCTGGGAACAAGCTCGAATCCAGGTCTCGGACGATGCTGGAATGCCCCAGGTTCTCGTTGAGGAACAAGTGGTTCGAGCGGACAGTGGCGTTCCCAAGTGGTTTGTGGGCGGCCTGGTCTTTGTTGGTTTGGCGACCCTCATCGGAATCCTTCTGCCTGTGTTGCAGTCTCAAATGCGTCAGTCCACAGTGGCCGAGCCGGCTCTTTGGCTTGAGGATTCAGAAGGACAGGTGGGGGCTCTCACGCTGAACCAGATGGAGAGTTTCCAGGGTTTGGAAGGAATGGACCAGGCCTGGGCTGCTTTTGTGGCATCCCCGAATGCACGGGCTGCTGGGGATCGAAGCTTTCTTGAGGATCGCTCCCGATGGGACGACCGCCTGTTGAGCCACACGGCGGCTCAGATGCTTCAGCAAACGCTGTACTGGGATTTCTGGAGACGGCTCAGTGACATCTCGGAGGAGTATGCAGGCGTGGTGTCGGCGCTTCGAAAGGCCGGATTGCCCGAAGCTCTCGCTGGAATTCCTTACCAGGAGAGCAAGTACTTTCAGCCGGGCCTGCGCAATTCAATCGCCTGTGCGGGGGGCTGGTGGCATTTCTTGCCGGAAGTAGCCAATCGGGTGGGGGTAGA
>JAYXVV010000112.1:0-10322 GCA_036021505.1 Myxococcota bacterium
GCACTGAGCGTTTTGATCGTCAATGCGTCGGTCGACAGTGCCACTGTGTCTCTGAGTGGCGCTGGGGTTGGTGTCCTGCTTTTGGTCCTTACCCAAACACAGGGCACCGCTCGAATTCAGCCCGTAGTGGCTTGGGTGGTTGCCGTAGTGGGACTGAGTCTGGTCGCAGGTGCCGGTCTCGGGGCGGATACAGAGGCGGTCACGCGCACAGGATCCCGAGTTCTGTGCGGAGCGGTCTGGATACTCTGGTTGGGAACGGAGGTAGATTGGGCGGCCCTCCGAGCCATTCTGCTCGCATTGAGATTTCCAGCTTGGCTGGTCAGAACGCTGGACCAGGCACTGATGCATGGCGTTTTGACGCAGCGCGAGTGGACGAAACGAAGAGACGCTGCACGACTCCGGCTTGGAGTATCTCGACTTAAGCTCGGAACGTGGGGACAAGTGCTGAGTGAAGGAGCACTGCATGCGTTTACACGCCTCGAGCAGGTGGAGGAGAATGCCACGATTCGAAGCACAGCAGCGAACGCAGCAGCCCAATCCGATCACATCGAATTGGAAGGGGTGGATGTCGAGTTGGAGGGCAAGAGTGTGCTCCGCCAGCTCAACCTCAAGGTGCGGACCGGGGAGTGGCTGCTTCTGTGCGGACCAAGCGGGGCTGGCAAATCAACGCTTCTGAGGCTGTTTGCAGGGCTGGAGTGTCCAGCCAACGGATGCTTGAATCGCTTTGGGCTCCCGATTCGGCCAGGGGCAAAGCTGTCCGAGCGGTTGGATGGGCGTGTCGGGCTCCTCACTCAGAATCCAGAGCACCACTTCTTGGCGAGCACGGTGGCTGAGGACATCGCATGGGGCCTTTTGCGCCGAGGTGTGGAGGTCTCTGAAGCCGAGAAACGGTCATCCGAGATTGCGGAGGCTTTGGGGATCCAGCACCTGTTGGAGCGCCCCTGCCATCAGCTCAGCTTTGGGGAGCAGCGTCGAGTTGCATTGGCCGGTTTGATGGTTCTCGAACCCTCACTGCTCCTGCTCGATGAGCCCACATCGGGCCTCGATCCTGTTGCAGCGCATGAGATGAGACATCTCGTGGAGGAAGCCGTTGAGCGAACGGGCGCAGCGTGCATTTGGGCTACCCACGACCTGCGAGACGTTCCCCCTGAGGCCAAACGTGCCGTTCTGCTCAGAAATGGGGAGATCGTCTTCGATGGCTCCTCAGAGGAAGGGCTCTCCAAGCCTTGGCTTCTTCGCTCGGGACTGGCCGTTCCGGATTGAGACAAGCCATCTAACGTCCAAGAGGGCCGCCCAAAATTGGGTTTTCCCAACCCGACCGTCAACATCGAATTTTACTGAGCAGACACGCGTTACACTCCCCACCTTGAGAGGCAGACAATGGAAAGCAGTTCGAAAGTCCCAGTAACCATTCTTACGGGTTTTCTCGGCTCGGGAAAGACGACACTGCTGAACCGCATCCTGAGCGAGGAGCACGGAAAGCGGATCGCGGTCATTGAGAATGAATACGGCGAGGTCGGGATCGATCAAGCTCTGGTGATCAACGCCGATGAGGAGATCTTCGAGATGTCGAATGGCTGCATCTGCTGCACCGTTCGGGGGGATTTGATTCGCGTGCTCGGCAATCTGATGAAGCGTCGCGACAAGTTCGACTACGTGCTGGTGGAAACTACGGGACTTGCAGATCCCGGCCCTGTTGCGCAGACCTTTTTCATGGACGATGAAATTCGAGAGGAGTTTGCCCTCGACGGAATTGTGACCTTGGTAGACTCGGCACACATTGGCCAACAACTTGGCCGCAGCGACGAGAGCACCGAACAGATTGCGTTCGCAGACGTTCTTGTCTTGAACAAGACGGATCTCGTTGAGTCCGAAGACCTCGACACCCTGGAAGCTCGTGTGCGGGACATGAATCGCATGGCCCGTGTTGTCCGCAGCGAAAAAGCAGACGTTCCGATTGAAACCGTCCTCAACCTGAGTGCATTCGACTTGGATCAGGTTCTGGAGCGGCGTCCGACGTTCTTGGAACCTGAGTATCCCTTCGAGTGGACCGGGGTCTACAGCCTCCAGCCCGGTCGCTACGAACTGACCCTTGAAGAGGGCCCTGACCCCGTGATGTCTCTTGTGGCGGTGGCGAACCAAGGCTCAGATGACGCGAGTCTCCGCGAGGGGGCCGAGTGGTGCGTTCGACGCTATGCGGACCCCGCTCAAGACGTGGCGCCAGGGGGCGCGCTGGAGATGGGCAAACACCTCACTCTTCAACTCGAGGAGGCAGGTCGGAAGTCGTTCTCGTTGCAGGTGGACTCAGCCGTTCAGGTCGGACTCTATGCCCAGCACACTGCGGAGGAGTTCGACATGAAATTCATTCGTGTGGAAGACGGTATCGAGATCCCAGCAGAAACAGAGAGGATCTGGGTCGCTCAGCATGAGCATGATGACGAGGTCGCTTCGTTTGCGATCGAGAGGAATGGAGACGTGGATCCCAATCGCCTCAATGCATGGTTGGGGGAGCTTCTCCGTGAGCGGGGTGTGGACATCTTTCGAATGAAGGGATTCTTGAGCATCGCAGGCGATGAAAATCGCTTTGTCTTTCAAGGAGTGCACATGCTTTTTGATGGACAGCCGGACAAACCCTGGGGCGATTCTCCCCGTTTGAATCAGCTGGTTTTCATCGGGCGCAATCTGGACGAGGAAGAGATCACCAAAGGATTTGATGCATGTCTGGTCTGAGAAAGGACAAACCGGAAGGTGTCCTCCGCAATGGATGGACGGCTTCCGTAGGGGACTACGCGATCGCCGGTGATTGGGCTTGCAAAGGCGCTCTCCTTGTTGTTGGTGATGCGGCTGGTGGCGTCTATGGGTTCGAGGGCAAGTCGGGCGCATCCCGATGGGCGCATCCCGAGATTCATCAAGGTGGAGTCCTCGCTCTCGCGGTTCAGCCAGGCGGTTCTCAGTTCGCGACCACCGGTCAAGACGGCAGCGTTCGAATCTGGAGCGCTGAGGACGGAGAGGTGCTTCACACAATTGAACTCGGCAACGGCTGGGTGGAGAACGTGGCGTGGTCCTCGGATGGTCGGTCTCTGGCCATTTCCATTTCTCGGCGTGTGCTGGTCTTCGATGCGCAGGGCCAAGAGGTTTGGAGGTCGGAGGACCATCCCAGCACGGTGAGTGCTGTGGCTTGGGCGGGGACCCAAGAACTGGCGACAGCTTGCTACGGACGCGTGTCGTTCTTCGGTCGCGATTCCGGGGAGCTCGTGGAGAAGCTCGAATGGAAGGGATCGCTGGTGTCGATGGTCTTGAGTTCGGATGGAAATGTGGTGGCTTGTGGAAGCCAAGACAACTCGGTTCACTTCTGGCGTCGCTCCACCGGTGAGGATTCCTACATGCAGGGGTACCCGGGCAAGCCAGCTGCTCTCGCATTCGACGACTCCGGAACCCTTTTGGCCACAGGGGGTGGAGAATCGGTAACGGTGTGGAGCTTCGATGGCGATGGTCCAGAAGGAACCACTCCGGGTGTTCTCAAGCTCCACGTTCAGCCCATCACCAAGCTGTCCTTTTCACCACGCAGCCGACGGCTGGCCTCGGGAGCCAGAGACGGGGCCGTCATCGTATGGTCCCTGGCGCATGACGGGCATGGATCGGTCAGAGGTGTTGGTGTGGTCGACGATGTGATTGCAGGAATCGCTTGGCGCCCGGATGGCCGAGGTTTGGCTGCATTGGACGCAAGCGGCGGTATCACCGTCTGGCGGGTAGGGACCTGATGAAGAACGTAAAAGGGGTATTCAAGAATCTCGAAAACCGGCTGATGAATTCGAATTGGTTCAATGATGACTGGGTCATCTACAACCGCGGCGAGTACATGCAGCTCTACAAGGAGAACTGGTACAACCACAACCAGGGCGGAGTCCATTTTGAGACCTTCATTGAGGCGCGCGAGCTGAAGCAAAAGGAGTTTCCGATCTGTGTCCATGCGGAGGAAGACTGTCCCTCACAGCAGCGTTTTATCGAAGAACTGCTGGCGTTGGAGGGGGATCGAATCAACGGATGGAAGGGCTACAAGGCAGTGGGCTCAGGCTACACCATCTGTATGCGGACGATGCCCCTGAATTTCAAGAATCTGGACCATCGGCTGTATGAAGAATTCACGCGCCTCAGGAAGCTTGAGGCGGGAATCGATGAGGCACTGCGACGGGTTTCTGAGTGACACGACAGTTGGACTGAATGGGAAAAAAGAAGAAAAGCCCCTGCATCGATGTGTGCCGCTATGAGGGGCCGAAGGGCTGGTGCATCGCCTGTGGGTTGACGATTCGGGAGTCGAGGGAGTGGAGGTCCATGAAGCCCTACGACAAAAACATCCTGTTGAAGCAGCTGCAGAAACGGCAATCCGAGCTGAAGGCCTTTCGCCGACAGCAGCGCGAGAGCTGACGCTTGGGTTCGATCGACTGAGGAAAGCTTACTCAGAGGGCGCTGGAGGCTCCGCAAGCTCCGCAAGACCCCATCCGTCGAGCAACCAAGCATAGACGTAGGCCACGTCCTCGATGGCCCCGTAGCGCCCCGATTGACCGCTGTGGCCTGCTGCCATGTTGGTCTTGAGCAGAAGCTGATTGCTGTCTGTTTTTGTGATTCGAAGCTTGGAGACCCACTTTGCCGGCTCCCAGTACTGAACCCGCGGATCGTGGAGGCCCGCTGTGACCAGCATGTCGGGGTAGTCCTGCGCAGTCACGTTGTCATAGGGAGAGTAGGCGAGCATGGTGTCGAAGTACTCACGCTCTCGGGGATCTCCCCACTCTTCCCACTCTCCGGCGGTAAGGGGAATGCTCTCATCCAACATGGTCGTGACCACATCGACGAAAGGCACCTGAGCCACGACGCGGGCTGCCAGATCGGGACGCTGGTTGATCACGGCACCCATCAGGAGACCACCAGCGCTCCCGCCCTGCATCGCAATGGCTTCCGGAGTGGTCCAGCCGTCGGCGACGAGTTGGTCGCCGCAGGCCGCAAAGTCATCAAAGGTGTTTTGTTTTTCGTGAAACTTACCGCTGCGGTACCAGGTTTCTCCCATCTCTCCGCCACCGCGAGGGTGACAGATGACATAGATGACACCTCGGTCCACAAGAGACAGGCGAGTGCTGCTGAACCAAGGGTCCAATGTGGCTCCATAGCTGCCATAGCCGTAGAGCAAGAGAGGGGCAGAACCATCAAGGGCTGTATCGCTTCGACGGAGCACGGACATAGGCACGGAAGTCCCATCGGGTGAGGCTGCCCATCGGCGCTCCGTGGTGTATTGGGTGCGGTCGTAGCCACCCAATACAGGTGTCTCCTTGAGCAGTTCACGCTCGCCAGAGACGAGATCCACATCGAAAATGGAGCGAGGGGTGACCATCGACTGGTAGCCAATGCGGTAGGTGGTGGCGTTGTAGTTGGGGTTGCTGGAGCCGTAGACGGTGTAGAGGGGTTCGGGAAGCTCCATTCGGGCATCGCCTCCAGTTTCCAGATCCATCACTCGGAGGTGCTCCAATCCGCCCTCGCGTTCGGTAATGACGACAAATCGCTCAAAGGGCTCCACTCCAGCCAATGTCACGCTGTCTCGATGGGCGATGAGCTCCGTCCACTCACTGCGCTCGGTGTCGCCACCCACGGGAACCTGCATGAGTTTGCGGTTGACCGCGCGGTCGTCATGGGCGCCGTTCTCGTCATCGGAGTCGTTCGTGAGCACCAGCCAACGGTCGCCTTGATGCTCGATTCCGTACTCATGAACTGCATGTCGAGCAGCAAAGGTTTGGAACTCGCCATTCGGGACGTTGGCATCCAAGAATCGCATTTCGGTGGTGAGGCTGCTGTAGCTGCCGATGATCAAAAACGCATTCGATCGGGTCCGCCAGACATAAGAGCGAAATTTGTCGTCCTCTTCCGTCCACACCACAGTGTCTTCTTCCTCTTGACCGAGGGTGTGTCGAACAATCTGATAGGGCCGGAGGGCCTCGTCTTGCCGGGTGTAGAACACCGTGGAATTGTCGTTTGCCCAGGCCATGTTGCGCGTAATTCCCTCGATCACATCGGGGAGGTGCTCTCCAGTTCGGAGGTCGATGAAGCGGAGGTCGTAGCGCTCCCGACCGGTGGTATCGAGGCTGTAGGCGAGGAGATTGTGGTCGGGCGAAACCGAGAAGGATCCGAGTCCAATGTACTCATGCTCGAGTTGGTTGAGGTCGAGCAGGACTTGTTCCTCCGCCTCCATCGTTTCAAGCTTGCGTGCTCGAATCGGGTAAGCCAGGCCGTCCTCGGTTCGGGTGTAGTACCAGTAGGGTCCATCCTTCACAGGAACGCTGAGATCCGTTTCCTGAATGCGTCCGATCATTTCCTCAAAAAGCCGGTCTCGAAAGGGAGCAAGGTGCTCAGTCTGGGCCGCTGCAAAGGCGTTCTCCGCCTCGAGGTAGGCGATCACCTCAGGATTTTCTCGCTCTCTCAGCCAGTAGAACGGATCGGGGCGCTCCACACCATGCTCGGTATGGGTATGCGGCTGTTGCGCAGCGAGGGGAGGGGCCAGGGACTCCTCGGGCTCGGGCTGAGGCACGGTGGCTTTGGGAGCACAGGCTGCAAGAATCGGAAGAAGAAACCAGCGAGACATTTGGACCTCAAAGAAAGGCGAAAAAGGGGCGTGGAGGATTCAAAAGAAGCAGGATTTTAGGACGCAAGGCGGGGGACCTCTGGGGGGGTAACACGCGGTTTAGGGAACCCCACAAGAAGGCAGTCTCACCGGTGGGTATGCTTGTTGCAACCGACTTGCAATAGGGATAACCAGGCCCCCGTCAGGAGGGCAACGGAATGTTGAACGCAACGTCGGTCACGAAGGCTTGCGGCCCGGTCACGGCGCTTGAGGGTCTGAGTCTCTCGGTGGCTGCAGGACAGCTTTTCTGCCTCCTCGGTGCCAACGGCGCGGGCAAGACGACCACCATCAATCTCTTTCTCGGTTTTCGCAGGTCGGAGCGGGGCGTGAGAACGATGGATTGAGGGGAAGTGCCTGGGGCCTCGGGTCAATGTGAACCCCGCCTGCCGGCAACGACTTGAAGCAGGATCTCAGCCTGTCGGATGAGTTCGTCTTGGTCGAAGGGGTCCTCGGGAACATAGGGATTCAGGTCCACCTCGACGTCGGAGACGCCTGCTGAGAGTCGGAGTGAAAAGTGGGGCCAACCCCGATCGAACTCAGAGGTTGGAAGGGAGTCTGGGCCTCGGTTTTGGGTGCACAGAACACCGAGTGAGATGGCGTCAGCTTGTTCGCCCCCCAAGTCCTTGAGAAGGCTCCGAACGGAAGGAAGCGTCTCAGAGAGCTTTCGCTCCATGCTTCTCAGCAGCCCCTCACGGTCAACCAAGGCGATGGAGGCATGTCGACTGGGGGTGTCGCCAATCGCAAAGATCGGGTACTGAAAATGCTCGAGCCACCAGGTACTACCATGCAGTCTCAGGCCGAGGTTTTCCTCCTCAAGAGGAACCCCCGTGGCATCGTAGATGGCTTGAACCCAGTCATTCATTCGCCTTGTTTAGCACGTCAGTCGATGCCTTATGGCAAGGCACTGCGGTGGGAGTGAGGGAGGAGACGAGCCGGGGGTTTGATGGTCTCGACCGGGGGTCGCCGGCGAGGGAGTCGTGACCTGTTCGAGTGACGGGGTCGGAGGTTCTGGGCGACGGTTATAGGGCTCAGGTTATCGGCGAAAGGGTGTCCCTCTGGAGGGCGACGGAACGATCGCAGTGCGCAAAATGGAGTAGAGCTGTGGAAAAAAAGAGCAGAACACCCATTCCTGTCAATGTGATCGCGGGTCCCCTCGGAGTGGGGAAAACCACACTGATCAATGCACTCTTGGCTCAACGCCCTCCCGGTGAGCAGTGGGCCGTTCTTGTCAACGAATACGGCCTCGTGGGCTTGGATGCGGCCTTCATGGAGAACCAGGAGCCAGCCAATACGCCGGCCGGTGTTGAGATTCGAGAAGTCGCTGGGGGGTGCATCTGCTGCACAGCGGGTGTGATGTTCGAGATGTCGCTCGTGCTTCTCCTGCGGCGCCGACCCGACCGCCTGTTGATTGAACCGACGGGCCTCGCCGCACTCTCCGGGATTCTGGACAAGCTCAACCTTCCAGGAATCCGGCCCTCCGTCGATGTGCGCTCCATCATCTGCCTCCTGGACCCTGGTCGTCTGCAGACAGCTCTGGAACGCGAGGAGGTTCGGGATCAAGTTGAGGCGGCGGATGTGGTGCTCGCGAGTCGTTCGGATCTCGCAAGTGACGAGCAGTGTCTGGCCTTTGATGAATGGGCGGGCAGCCTCTTTCCTGCCAAATCCTTGGTTGGACGCGTGACTCATGGGCAGGTTTCCGTGAATCTCCTGGACCTGGTCTCAGACCGAAAAGCAGTCTTTCAACCTCTTGGTGCGCTCAAGGGGATGGGGTTTCAGCATCTCCTTGCGCAGGGGGAGGGGCAGCGCCCTCATCCCATGGACCACTCGATGGAGGATGTTGAAATCAACCCGCATGAGATGTGTGATGAGGAAAACCCCATCGTACTCAAAACTCACCATGCCTCCAGTGCGTCCACCGTGGGGTGGATTCTCTGGGCGGGTCTGACCTTCGACTCGACCCGCATCGCCGATTGGCTGGGTCAGCTGGCCACACAGAGCGGGGCGCTTCGCACCAAGGCAGTGATCCACACCAACAAGGGATGGAAGGCCTACAACTTTACCAACGGGAGCGAGCACATGTGTGCCAGCGGATACCGAAGAGACTCTCGGATCGAGCTGATTGTCGATGGCGCAAGTCTTCCCGATGCTCAAGCATTGGAGCAGGAACTTCGCTCTTGTCTGCTGGAAACAGAAGTCCTCTAAGGGTCTGGAGCCCGTGATAAAAAGGGGAGTCTCTTGCCTCAAGGAGTGGCGATGGTGCCCTCAACCCTGAACGTGCTCACCTTGCTGTCCGGTTGTACCCTCGTTGCAGTGGGGTGTTCCGCCTCCAAATCGGATTCCAGTGAAACCTCGGACATGGATACCGGCGGAGAGCCGGTCTGCGAGCCGCACGGTTGTGACAGCGGAAATCCTGTGGACTCGGGTCAGGTTGAGCCGGAACTGCCCGATTACTGCGCAGACGCCCTGCCAGTGGCGATCTGCGATCCAGCGGTACACCTCGACAACATCTGGGAATACTCCGGGGACATGCCCCAGGAGACGGTCGCAGGGCGAATCCTCAGCCTTCCCTTCACCACTCGGGATTCAGAGGTGGACGGGGGCCAGCTCAGTGTCAAAACCGTTGAGGGGGTCTTTACCGATGGAACCGCCTTTCGAATGTGGTTCTCGGAGCGTGCGGGGGGGGCGCCCCTCTCTACTGAAAGCGACTGCATTGTCTACTTTGCACAGGCTCGAGGCGGAATCTACTGGACGCAGAATCCCGAGCTCGACGACAACGACGGGTTCTGTCACTTTGGTCAGTCGGCTCGTGTGCTCTACTTGAATTTCGATGTCTGTGTCACCGACGAGTTGGGTGAGTGTTCGGGGCCCCGAGTCGGGGGCTACAACTTTGACCTTCGGCGGGACTACAAGGCCTACTGACACGGCAATCCCAGCCGTCCCACCTCACAGCAGTCGCTGACGCGGCTCAGTCGCCCTCGAGCAGGCCGAAACGCTGCCGCAGGTCATCGAGTGCACCGGGGTTGCCGATGATGGTCAGCCGGTCTCCGTCTTCGATGACCTCGCTGCTCGTCGGCACGAAAGAGCTCTCCTCCCGCTGGATGAGGGCCACCAGAGTTCCCGGGGGAAAGTGGGGCTGATTGAGTTGGGCGCCCACGAGCTCCTCGGCCACGCCGCCCTCATGAACCGTGAACTGGAGGAAGCGCTCGTCTCGGAGAAGGAGCGCTCGGAGTTCGGCGTCGGATTCACAAGCCATCCAGCGCTCCAAGAACTCAGGTGAGTCGACCGTCGTGGCGATCTGGGCCACACTTCGCAGGTGGCGTCCCACGTGGCGCTCGGGGCTGACCAAGAACACAAAAGCCCGGACGGGCTCTTCGAGTTCAAGATGGCCGAAGGATTCGGAGAGGTCGATGTCGACGCCCATCTGCGAGCGGACCAGTACCATCCTCGGTTGGTCCACGTCGTGGTGGCGCATGTTGGGGGCCGCGATGCCGTGATCGAGCGGCATCAGCCCGGCTCGGGACTCGAGTACGAAGCCCTCGTAGAGCTCTTCTTCATCAATGCCTTCTGCGGTGGCGATCTGCGAGCAGACATCCCGCACGATGTGCTCGAAGGTCATCAGCTTGGTGTAGTCCAGCACGATCGCCTCGGCGATGACCTC
>JAYXVV010000113.1:0-20789 GCA_036021505.1 Myxococcota bacterium
TCAACGCAGGCTTCGGGAGGCTCCTATCGATGTACCGGGTGCTGGGGTGTTCTATCAACGGCCGCCGTTGATCTTGGATGTCTTCTACCTCATCGCAGGGCACGCGAAATTTCGCTCGGATGCTGAACGGCTCTTGGGGTGGACGCTGCTCACCCTCAACGATGCCTCCCGCGTATTGTATCGCCCCCGCCGATTCGTTCTTCCCGATGGCCGGGCTGTGGATTCTCTCGGACGAGATTGGGATCCCTCTGCGGACGTCGGCACCGATGGACTGCTGATCGAGAAAGTTTCTCTTTCCCTGGTGGACGACCTCACCGTGGGAGACGCGATCAACATCTTCACCATGAATGAGGCGCCGTATCGGCCCTACTTGACCTACCGGGCGAGATTGGCTCTCGTCGGACCCCTCAGCAGCGCGGGAGAAGGCACTTCCATCGCAATGGGGGGGCTGGAAAACGTGCCCCCCACGGGTGGTCAAGGCGTTGACTCATCGGAGACCGATGAGTCCTCCGCTGCCTCGCGCTCTCATGATCCCGTTCGAAGACCTCCCCCTCTGCCGGCACCCCAACACGAGCGTCCCTCTGGACGGATCTCGGGTGGGGCACGTTCGGTGGACAAGAGACCCCCCCCGGGCCCGAAAGCCCACAAAATTAAGAGGCTGAAGTCAGCCGAATCCGAACCCGAGAAATAAGGACTGATCCAAAATGGAATTCCAAACCCCTGGCGTCTACGTACGCGAAGTCGACTCTGGCTCTAAGCCCATCGCCTCCGTACCTACCTCTATCCCTGGCTTTCTTGGCCTCTTTCACCACACTCCAGCGACCGATGCAGTGGCCATCAATGCCAGCGGAGACGGCGGTGCGATTACAGGGAAAGTGCTTCCACAGCTTGTGGATGCCAGTGGAGCCGCCAAAGAAGCGGATGCCGGTGCCGCTCTTACCGCCGCATTCAACTTCAAGAGTCGGCAGGTCAAGGACCTGAAGAAGCTGCTTGAGCTGAATGGTCACAAGGTGAAGCTGACGGCCGCCAAAGGCAAGGTCAAGATTGCGAGTGAGTCCGATGCCAAGGTGGCCGTGAGCGTTTCGGATGCTGTGTTGAGTGCGGACGGCAAGGTCGTCTCCGAGGACGATGCCCTCGTTGAGGGGCTGCTCAACGATGTCAGCGGGACCTTTGCGCTGTCCTCTCCGAAGATCAAGCACGCCAAGGATTTGCTTGCGGTGTATGGCTACAAGTTTGAGGGGGCCGAGGAAACCGCTCTGTCGGCCGAGTACTCTGTGGCACCCGTCGCGGTGACCAACAAGTCGGAATTCCTCCGCTGGCTGCAGGGCTACTTCGCGGAGTACCTGCTCTCGACGAACTCCATCGAGGACCTTGTGGGGGCCTCCATCAGCGATCCGGATGATGCTGTCGATGCCGTTTTCGCGGCTCTCTCCCAGAGTGAGGATCTCAAGGCCCGCTTCACAGCTTGGTTGTCGGAGCCATCTGTCTTCAACTTTGTTGCTGGCGTCAACGGCTACTACGACAACGGCGGTGAGAAGGCCTACGTGTACCTCATGGGTGCCGCTGACCTCGACTGTTCGATCCGCGAGAACCAGGCCGACAAGCTGGGCCTCTACGCCTTTGATGACAACGACGACATGGCGTTGATGGTGGCGCCCGGTCTGAATTTCAATCAGCAGCGCGAGATGCTGGAGCACTGTGAGACCCGCAAGGATCGCTTTGCGATTCTCGACGGCCCGATCGTCTCCTCCGGCGACATGGAAATTCCTGCCTCCGACAAAGGCTACGGCGCCATGTACACCCCCTGGGTGAAAGTCACGCGACCGAGCTGGTACGGGGGAACCCAAGAGATTGACGTCTCCGGTCCCAACCGACGCAAGCTCATCAAGGCTGGCAAGAACGAAGTCTATGTTCCGCCTTCTGGGCACATGGCCGGTGTCTTTTGCCGAGTGGACGGCACTCGAGGCGTACACAAAGCTCCAGCCAACGAGCTCTGCATGGGCATCACGGGCTTGAGTCAGAACATCAACCGCATCGAGCAGGGCCAGTACAACGATCGTGGAATCAACGTGATTCGCATCTTCAAGGACCGCGGCATCCGTGTCTGGGGTGCTCGTACCTTGGCGACGAAGAGCGATCCAAGCTGGAAGTACATCAACGTGCGCCGTCTCTTCATCATGGTCGAGCAGTCGGTCATGGCGGGATCGCAGTGGTCGGTCTTCGAGCCAAACGATCACGGCCTGTGGAAAAAATTGACGCGCGATGTCACGGCTTACTTGCTCCGTGTCTGGTCTTCAGGAGCGCTCTTCGGGCAGACGGCCGAGGAAGCCTTCTACGTGAAGTGTGACGAAGAGACCAACCCGAGGTACCTTATTGACGCGGGCCAGGTCAACATCCAGGTCGGCATCTGCCCGGTAAAACCGGCAGAGTTCGTGGTCTTCAGCATTGGTCAGTGGGATGGCGGCGCCCTCATCGAGGAATAATCCCCCTGATTTCATTCACGTCCGTCGCACATGCAGCCGTGCGAAAGACACCCAAAACGGAGACAAGTAAATGGGAAACAACAACACCGAAGATCTCTACGGTGCTTACAACTTCCTGCTCGAAATTCAGAACTCGGATTTGGACACCAAGGTCGTAGTCGGCGGTTTTAAGACCGTCAGCGGCATGGATTCTGAGACCGAGGTGGTGGAGTTCAAGCAGGGCAATGATCGTGTGGTTCGGAAGAAGCCTGGGCGCACGACGTATGCCAACATCAGCCTCGAGCGTGGTTTCACGGCCACGGACGACTTGTGGCAGTGGCGAAAGAACATCGAGGACGGCAACATTGACCGTCGCTCGGGCTCAGTCATCGTTCTTGACAATGACGGAGCCACTGAAGTCGCTCGCTACAACTTCTATGAAGCATGGCCATGCAAATGGAATGTTCCGGACATGGATTCGGACTCTTCCGCAATGGCCATCGAGAAGATTGAAATCGCGGTCGAGAAGGTCGAGCGCGGCTAATCCCCCCCCTGGGTGAGGTCGCAAGGGCTCAAGCAGCCCTCGAGCAGGTGGGTGGACTGGTTTGGTCACCCCTCCTGCTTGAGGCTGCTCGTGCTCCTGTTCTCTCGCCTGGGTCGCTGAGGTTGCATTATGGAATTTAAGACCGAGTATGAATTTGTTTTGCCTCGTGGCTACGTTGACGCCGATGGGAACCTCCACCGCGAGGGCGTCATGCGGCTGGCCAATGCCAAAGACGAGATCATCCCCCTGAACGACATGCGGGTTCAGCGCAATCGCGCTTACCTCATCATTGTACTGCTCTCGCGAGTGGTGACCCGACTGGGCTCGAACACCGAGGTCAACACGGGAATGATTGAGAACCTGTTTGCAGGAGACCTGCGCTTTCTCGAAGAGATGTACAACCGCATCAATGAGGATGAGGTGAACATCAAAGTGGGCTGCCCGGAGTGTGGCGCCAAGTTTGAGAAGGAGTTCGGCCGCCTGGGGGAATAGCAAGCTACCCCTTGGAGAATCTTTTCAAGGAGGTAGCGTTCATTGCCTACCACTTCCATTGGGACCGAGAGGTCCTGATGAGCCTCTCTCACAAGGAGCGGCACGCCTGGGTGAAGGAAATTTCGGCCATCAACGACCGAATCAATTCGCCCTAAACTAAACCTGCACAGGATCCTGGATGATCAAAAAGCTCCCCGGCGTCGACATTCGCCATCAGGTGGTGCCCAAAGGGCAGCACGGACTGGTGCGCTCGGATGTTGCAGGGCTGATTGGCTTCATTCCGGAGGGTCGTTGGCCGGATGGTGCACGGGCTGGGGATACCGTTGAGTTGGTCATCAACTACCACCAACAGCTGGAGCGGCACCCGAGAAGGGCGCTTCTGGATCCTGCTTGTCTGCGCGCTGCGGCCTCTTTCTTCGACAACGGAGGAAGCCAACTCCATCTGTTTGGCCTGTGCATTGGCTCGATTGACGACCTGAAGAAAAAGGGGGACGAGTTCTCAGTCTTGGCGCCGCTTCTCGATCACCTGAGGAGCAACGAGGACATTTCCCTGCTCGCTTGCCCGGGTGCAGCCTACATGCGCTGTCATCGAGAGGGAGGACGAATCGTCTCGGATGCGGATGCCCTCTACGACGCACTTCTCCAGCACTGCCGAGAAATGAGTCATCGTTTCATGATTGTGGATGCGCCCAAGGGACTCCACGGAGAGGCGCTGCGTTCATGGACGGCGGGGTTTCGAGAACGGCACCCCGAGACCCGGTCCTACGGCGCACTTTATTACCCCTGGGTTGTGAGAAACAACGCCGCGGAGCCGCCATCGGGTGCGGTTTTGGGCGTGTTTTCCCGAGAGTGTTCCTCCCGCGGGGCATTGGGTGTGATCTGGCCTCCTGCCAATGTTCCTGTGTTTCGGCTCTCGGGAATGGAGATTGATTTGGAGCGCTCGGAGGCACGGGCGATGGCCTCGGAGTCGATCAATCCCCTGGTGATGGAGCAGGGGCTTGGAACACGAATCTACGGTGCGCGAACGCTGTCGAAGAAAGCGCAGTGGGAGTTCATCAACGCCCGGAGAACCGTGTCGATGATCACTGAACAGCTCCGGCGGGACAATCAGTGGGTGGTTTTTGAACACAATGACCCGAAGATTTGGAAGTCGATTGAGCGGGATGTGCGGGTCCGACTGGATCAGTTCTGGGCCGGTGGGCTGTTGACAGGCCAGCGGGCAGGAGCGGACTACGAGGTGATCTGCAATGCGGAGAGCAACGGACCGCGCGACCGTGAAGAAGGGGTCCTCAATGTTTGGGTAGATCTGCGCCCCGTTGGGACCACGGAGCATGTTCGCATCGAGCTGCGTCTGACGGATTCGGTGTCATGAAACGGAGGGTGATTCGATGATTGATTTGGGAATGAGAGAGTTCATGGAGCCTCAGGGCGGGTTTCTCTTTGTGCTCGAGGTGGATCAGCGTTGGGTGGCTCATTTCAATGAGTGCTCGGGAATCAAGAACACCACCGAAATTTTTGAGATCCAAGAGGGAGGTCTGAACACTCGGACCCACAAGCTGCCCGGACAGACCCGCTGGGAAAACATCGTCTTGAAGTATGGGATGTCCAGCGACACCTACATGATCGAGTGGAGGAATCTGATCTTGAGTGATCAGTTCAACAACACCACGGACAAAACCCGACGCAACGCGTCCATCATTGTCTTGGACAATGATCTCTCAGAACTGCGGCGCTTCAACATCAAGAATGCCTGGCCGGTGTCCTATGAAGGTCCGGGCCTGAATGCCACGGGGTCTGATCTCGCGATTGAGACCGTCGAGATCGCTCATGAAGGCGTAGAGGTTGAGTTGCCTGGACAGCTGGGGATGCTTCTTTGAACACCCAGCGACCCACTCTTGGAGAGGCGTTGCTCTCTCGTCTGGAGGCCCGCCTCACGCGGCGTCCTCGGATCGGTTTTTCGCCTGCGTTCTACGCACGATTTGGCTGGGAAGACCCATGGTTGGCAGACAGCTTTGGTGGCGATCCCCTGCAACAAGAGGAGTCCTTTCAACATCTCTCAGGCCGTCCTTTCTACGCCCATCTTGCTGCGCTCGGAAGAAAACGTTGGTGGCGAGATCGGCGTCAACGGGCCCGAATCGAGCGGCTTTCAGGGCTCCGAACGGCACAGCGGGTTCGCTATCCAGGCGAAGACAACACGGGACTCGCCTTTCCCTCGGGAATCTTGGGTCGTTCCTTGGCTTCCGTTGCCCTCGCGATGCATCTCCCGACACCGGTTGGCGCAAACGAGTCGGAGGTGCCAGCGAACGAGTACGACGAAGATGTGGCTTGGTATCGAGGGCGAGATTTTGTTCCTGCCCGCGTATCGCGTCGACCATGGCACAGTGTGGACCATCCACGAGCTCGAATCGTGCGCGGAGGTTTGCCGAGGCAGGGTGCCTCCGAACCCCTGCTCCCAACTGCAATGCAGTGGGCGGGCGTGCGTTCGACCGAGAATGCCCGCAGTCGAGATCCGATTCTGCGGGAGCTGGCCCAAGTCAGTGCATTGCTCTCGAAGAGCCGTCGCCGAAAAGTAGTCCAGATTCTCTCGGAATCCGAGCATCTGCCGCATCAGGAACGGGTGGTTCTACTGCGAAGGGCCTTGGGTAGCGGGAGCACGGCACGAGTGGTGCGGCTTCAGGTTGAGCGAGGGCTCAAGGAGACCCCCTCGGCAGGACTGGATCACGCACTTACGCGTCGCTTTTCAGACGAGCGTGGTCTTCGGCCGGTGTTGCGCAATTCTCCGACTGTGGACTGGGTGTTGCCTCGGGGATCTGCTCAACGGGATTCGCTGGAACCCCTCCCCGAGTTTCGGGGTGCTCGCCGGGATCAATCCCCAACTGTGCCGAGATCGACGCATCAATTCCTGTCTCGATCTCCAGTGCAACCGATAGCGGACAGAAAAGATGCTGGTATGCCCCGTCGAGTGCGCCCGATTGATGTTCTTGTTTCTCGGGTGGAATCCTCGGAAAATCTGAGCGAGTCCCGTGAGCCTGTGGCTTCCTCGCTTGTGAAGGTGAGTCCAGCGCGGTTTGAGCCGCTCTCGCCCCTCTCCGAGGTGAGTTTTCTCTCGCCGGCTGGAGAACCGGTCCCTCCCGAGGCCGAGGACAGCATCGCTGCAGAGGCGACGCCGGAGAGGCTTCGTCGTCGTCGTGTGGTACAGCAAGAGGCGCGCGAGATTCTGGAGAGTCGAATTCACAAGACTCCGGCTTCAACCCGAGGTCTCCCAACGCGCTGGGCCCTTGCACGCTTGGCAAATTCAGCAGAGAACGATCTGAGCGACAGCACCCTGCCCCTCATCTCGTCACTCCCGCTGCCCATTCGAAGAGAAGCACGGAGAGAGGAAGGGCGTGCTTTTGCTGTGGACATCAGTCGGGCACAGGCAGAGGAACTCGGGGTTCGTCAATTTCGAGATACTCGCCCCGAGATGTCCTTTCTGGAGGAGATCCAGGAGCAGGAATCGGTTGAGTCGGAGGTTGCGACATCCGCTTGGCATCGAACTCCAGAGTCCAAAGAGCGAGAGGTTCGAAAGCGGCCCAGATGGGACCGCAGCGAGCTCCTGGTGCCGCCCGTGAGTCCGGACCCGTCTCCCAAAAGGCAGTGGCCTCGCCCTGCACCGGCGCGTCCGGGGTGGCGGCCGGCCGCGGACGACACAGTGAGGTCCACCACGGATCACGCTTGGTTTCGGACTCCAGGAGGGGTGCGGCTGCGCAGCAAAGGCTTCCGGACACCCAGCGGAACCTGGGTCCCATCGGAGAGTTACCGGACGCCCCAGGTGCAGCGTGCCTTTGCAGGCTTGAGGTTTGAGCCTGTGTTTCCGGAGGCCACCGACTCGAAGACTGCGTCTCCGACCGAGACCCGACGTCCCGACGTACGCATCTCCCGCAGGGCCGGTTGGGTTGAGCCAACCTCTCACTCGGCTGAAAGTACCGTATCTGGGGATTTTCGGCAGAATTTGCGTCTACTCTCCGAGGGTCGGGAAAGCCAGCAGGCTCCTTCCTGGACGGAGCGTGCGGTCGGGGGATCACGGATTCGAGCATCTTCCGAACTGATTCGCTACCTGGTGCAGGCCAGCGACCCCGAGGAAGTCATTCGCTTGATCGTCGATCGCGGCCAAGAACTGAGTCGGGAGAGTGCTCTCGCTGCCCCAGTGGTTGAGGTCATCAAGCAGATTCAGGGTGAAGCGAACAAGATGGATGAGGCTCCCTCCGAAGTCCGGACGGGATCCGAACGCGGCACTGGACGATTCTCGGGAGAATCGCGGCCGTCCCGTGCCGTACGCCGCGTTCAGGGCTTTCGGCCTCTTCGAGGTTCGAGAGCGTCCAGGCAAAATGGTGTGGGTGAAGATCGCATCATGAAGCTCGCCGGAAAGCTTCGGAGTCTGATTCACTTGGCGGA
Source organism: Myxococcota bacterium (assembly GCA_036021505.1). Lineage (GTDB taxonomy): Bacteria > Myxococcota_A > UBA796 > UBA796 > CAJQPC01 > JAYXVV01. The sequence goes on from JAYXVV010000113.1 coordinate 7,933, forward strand.
AGACCAGAATCGAAGAGACGAGGCGCGGAAACACGCTCGACTCAGTGCCGACGAGGCCCCTGAGGTACGGCCAGCGGGACCCACCGCTTCTGGAACCGAGCCCAGCGGCGCGGATGTACAGGCTCTGATCCAAGAGGTGGTGACCGCCGTTGGCCGTGAAATGGAACTGCGTCGTGAGAGGCGACAGGAGGACAACCATGAACCCTGGTGGTAGACATGTCTGATACAGCAAGACCCGCAAAAATGACATTTACTCCCTGCAATTCGGAGGGGAGTCCCCTTGCTGGTGCGAAGGCTTGGTCGGTTCAATACAACCCGATGGAGCTGAAAATTTCGAAGGGTGTCGGTTGGAATGACGTCGAAGAATATTCCTCAGACAACCCGGCGCTGGAGTTCACGACACCGAAGCCGATGACCGTCACGATCGACCTCCAGTTCGACACGACCTATGCCGGTGCCGCAGGTGAGTCCTCGATGAACCTTATGGACCGTGCACAGCAGGGCATGGCCAATGCGGCTGCCGCGGCAAGCTCTGCCTTCGGTTCGCTTCCTGGAGTGGATGCGGCTGGCGCTGAATTTGAAGAGGCCGAGTACATTGATGTGAGGACGATGTGGGTCAACCACCTCGTGGAATTCACCATCCCGAAGAATGAGGTTCAGACGGGCAAAGACAAGGTGGCTTCGCCGTCTCCCGTGAAGCTTCAGTGGAAAGATTTCGAGATGATCGGGGTCATCACCAAACTGGACACAAGCTACACGATGTTTGGTTCTGACGGGACACCCATTCGAGCCAAAGTCAGCTTGGAATTGAAGGAGTACACCATCAAGTCCTCGGTGGAAACCGTACAGGGCACGGCGATGTCCTCCCAAAACGTTCAGCTCTTAAACCCCGATCATGGCGAGAACATTTATTCGCTCGCCATGAAGTTTGGTTTGGATTGGCGGATGATCGCGCTCGCCAACAACATCGATGACCCCACAGACATCGCAGACAACATGGATCTGATCATTCCCATGGTCACTGGAAAATCGATTTAGGACACCCTGTATGGCGACACAAGAAATCACATTGGACTACAAGCTGAGTGTCAGCGGAAAGTCCTATCAGCAGAACACCACCGGTGGTGTGATCTCCATCGTGGTCGAAGAACACGTCGACATGATTGGTATGCTGATTGTGCGTTTCTCGGACAGCGAGGAGTGGAAATATCAGATCGGAGATGACGTCAAGTTGGAAGTGGATTCCAAGGAAATTTTCTCGGGTCAAATCACCGCGCTGGAGCCCAGTTTCTCGGTCAAGAGCGGACCGGTTGTCACCCTAAGAGCCATGGATCCGCTCTACAAGCTTACCCGGGGGCGAAAGACACGGCAATTCGATGCGATGTCTGATTCTGATGCGGTAAAGAAGGTTCTGAGTGATGCAGGATTGACCGCAAGCGTGGACAGTACGTCGCCCAAGCATGAGTACATCCTGCAGCGCAACGAGAGCGACATGACTTTTGTCAAACGCCTCGCAGCGCGTAACAATTTTATGCTTCGTATGGATGGGGGAAAGGCCTGCTTCAAGAAGGCGCAGTACTCCGGCAACGGGGTTGAGGTGGATCTTCGACAAACCAAGAGTGGTGCCGTACCGATCGTCTCCGTCGACATGAAGTACTCTGCTGCCCAGCAGATTCAGGAACTCATTGTCCACGGCTGGGACTACAACAAAAAAGAGAAAATTGTTGGAAAGGCGACCTCATCAGATGTCACAAAAATTGGAGACGGCAAACTGGGACTTGAGGTGTGCTCGACTTTTGGTAAGGCCACCGCATACGTCACCGACGTCCCGGTCACAGACCAATCGCTCGCGAAGGTGATGGCTCAGTCGGAGCTCAACCGCCTCTCGCGTCAGTTTCTACGGGGCACTGCCCGATTTCGGGGAGCCGTCATGAAAGAGCTTCGGGCCGGGGTGATGGTCAGCTTCACGGGGCTGCCTGCCAATTACAACGGCCGATTTTTTGTTGTCTCTTCTCGTACTTCTTGGAGTACGGGGGGGACCTTTGTGGATGTGCACTTCTGCAGCAACTGTGCGGGAACGTGAGGGGTAAAATGAGCAGGGGAAAAGAATTCTTAGGACGAGGCTGGGCCTTTCCATTCCAGTTCGACAGCTCCTCCGGGGCCGTGGAGTACACCGAGTTTGAGGAAAACATCCGACAGTCGATGTTTCTTATCCTTGCGACACGACCTGGAGAGCGTCAGATGCTGCCGGAGTTTGGTTGCCGTGCCCACGAGTTGATGTTTGCGCCCAACACCCCAGGAACGGCTGCACAGATTGCCAGCCACGTTGAGGCGGCGCTCAAGCGTTGGGAACCTCGAATCGAAGTGAACGCCGTAAAAGCCATCTCCGAGCCAAGCGGGTCCGTTCGCGTAGTCGTCGACTACGTGATCGTGGTGACACAGGCCCGATACACCCTCAGTCAGTCTTTCAAGAGCGAGTAGTGCCATGCCCATAAAACCACCGAACCTCGACGATCGCCGCTACGAGGACATTGTAGAAGAGGCTCGTTCGCTGATTCCGCAGTACTGCCCCGAGTGGACGAACCTGACAGACGCCGATCCCGGTATGACCTTGGTTCAACTCTTCGCCTGGATGACGGAAATGACGATTTATCGTCTCAACCGAGTCCCAGACAAGACCTATGTTCATTTCCTGAATTTCATAGGAGAAGAACGCAAAGAGGCGCTTCCTGCCTCTGTGCCCGTGACCTTCTTGCCGCGCACGGAACGACCCGTCGAGCTGCCGGCCTTCACAATGGTCTCCTCTTCCCCGAAGGATGGAAGGCCAGCTCAGGAGTACCTGACGACGGAGGGAATTACCGTCCATGATTCCCGTCTGAATCGAGTGATGGCTGTACGCGGAGGGCCCCGTCGTGCAGTTCGGGAACTACCCTTCGTTTCTCTTCATGAGCAAGCCTCAGCTCTCTCCTTTGGTGAGGGAAGAGGAGTCCAACTCTTTGATCTCGATCCGCTGGAGTACGGACCCCAGGCCTACACGGCTCACCAATACCTCTACTTGGGGCACGAGGACCTCGCCTTTATGGGTCGGAAGGTGGCGGAGGGGCAGCGGGCTGGACGGCTGCGCATCCGACGGCCGGCGGGTGAGACCGATGAAATGAGTCTCATCAATTTCTTTCACTGGGAGTATCCGACAAAGGATGGCTGGCTTCCCATCGAGCTCGACACAGAAACCGAAGAAATTCTAGGCATGCCCGAGGAGGTCCTCCTCACAAATCTCGAGGGGATCCTCCCAATCTCGGAGTTCAATGAGGGAAACAACCGCTTCGAGATTCCCGAGAAAGTTCAGAAGGAAAAGTACTGGATACGCGGACGGGTGGATTACGAACGCTGGCTGGCTGCCCGGATGCAGGAGGACCTGGAGGTCTCCTGGCAGGACGACCGAGGCGGCGACCGCCGTGTCTTGCACAACTGGGAGGTCCGAAACGCAGGAAGGACGCTGGAGTTCTTCCTCCAGGATCTTCCTCCCGTTCGACCGGGCTGGACCATACGACTGGCGATCGTTGATCGCAGTCTTCCCGCAGGCCACAACGCCTATCTGCCCAACTACCGTTGGTCTTATCGGCGAGGTGAGAATTGGGAGGAGATTCCGAAAGACTGCATCCGAGTGGATGGTGCCCTCGTCGTGTTGACTGGACCCTTCGTCGACATGGCCTCAGACGGCTTCAATCTTCGGGCTGAGCGGCTTGAGACTGTCTTTCTGAGGGGCTTGGCTCCAGACTTGGAATTGGAGCTGAATTGGGTCCGACCGGTGGTGGTGCATCTCTTCTCCGGCGAGGAGGCTCGGCGGGCGGCAGAACTGCCCATTGATGAGGGGCCCTGGGCTCCCTTTCAGCTGGCTCCCAACGTGGCCCCCAGCCTGGGCCACAAGTGGTACATCGGCTCAGACCTCTTCGACAATCGAAGCCAGAAGCCCGTGCTTGTGGAAATGGAGGTCGACTTTGAGTGTGATGGAGAGTCCGTTCTCGAGCCCGAAAAGGACTACAAACTGCAGCTGACGTATCGGGCGGAAGACAATTGGAGGGTCGTGTACGACAAGGCTCAGACTTTTGCTGGATTCACGTTCAAGACGTTGGATGAGCAGGGGGCTAAAAAAGCGGGGCGGCGTCGGGTTCGAATGGTGATCGACCCGGGCAAGCAACTCAAGGGCTTGAGTCGTCACGGGGTGGGAGGAGTTGAAACCGCCTGGCTCCGTTTCGAGTTGACCAAGGCCAATCTGACGCGAACCAATGACGACAAGACGGTTTCCCCGGTTTCCCTTCGAATCCATGCCATCCGCCTGGGTGCCGACAAGACGCTGGGTGATGGGACCTACGAGGAGAGGCTTCCCAACCCCTCGGTCGCCGAGGTCGATCACCGCCAGTCCAACCAGCGTTTGACGCGGTGTCTCACTCGGTCGTCAGGTCGACTGAACGAGGAATACCCCTTCTTCTCGTTCATCGACATTGAAGATGAGGGGCTTGCTGTGTATTTGGCTTTCGACAAACCGCTTCCAGTCGGTGAAAACCACACCATTCGCTTTCGTTGTCGAGGAGAGGCTTTCCTGCCCGAAGGCGTGGTTGTTCACTGGGAGATGCTCAAACCCGATGCGAGGGGTCGAGCCCGGTGGACTCGGCTGATGTCGGGAACCGATGAGGAACAAGGCCGGGCAGCTTATCAATTTCGAGGTTCTGGAAGTCTCGACTTTACCCTGCCCGAGGCCGTGAGCCAGGGAGACTCCGGATTTTGGCTGCGTGCTCGTTTTGACCTGCCAGCAGACTATGCCCCGGAGCAAGTTCCGGTTCTCCCGCCGCTGACTCACATTCTTCTCAACAGCGTCAGCGCTGTGAATTTGGTTCGTGTCTCGGAAGAGGCCTACTCCGGTCTTGGAGTCCCCTCTCAGGTGATCCAGCTGAATCACCGGCCCATCTATTTGCACTCGAAAGACGCCCAGAAGGGACGCTTTCCTCGACCTGATCTTTTCGCGGACATTCGTGTCTTTGTGGATGAGGGGGATGGAGAGCCTGTCGAGTGGTTCATCCAGCGGGATGGAAGTTTACTCACGGCGGACAAGGATGACCGGGTTTTCACCGTCGATCCCGTGGATGGAACACTGACCTTTGGGAACGGAATTCGAGGAAAGATGCTGCCGGTGGGAAGCCACAATGTGGTTGTGAGCACCTACCATCAAGTGCCGGGAAGCAGCGGAAACCTGGGTCCCGGTGAACTCAACAATTGCGAAGGATTTGGAGACCGGGTTGAGGTGATGAACCTGCTTCCCGCCGTTGGGGGGCGAGACGCGGAGACGGTGGATGAAATTATCCGTCGAGCGCCGAGTTTGTTGACCACTCGCGATCGGGCGGTAACCCGACAGGACTTTGAGGTAATTGCCTCGGAGGCTTCCTCTGAGGTGGCTCGTGCTGCCTGTACGGGCAGCATGGGGTCGGACGGTTCGGTCGAGGTGGTCATTCTTCCCCATCGGCGAGATGGAGAGCAGACCCCCGACCCCTTTATGTCAGGAGGATTGAGAGAACACTGCGAGCGGCATCTCGCACGACGTTGTCTCATTAATGTTCAGCCTCAGGTTCGCCTTGCAAGGTTTCTTCCTGTGGACGTGTCGGTGGATCTTCGTCTTCGGCCAAACGGGAATCAGCTCCAGATTCGTGAGGCGGCACAGGTCTGGGTGGAGCGTTTCCTCGATGCCTACACCGGAGGGTTGGACCGGGATGGCTGGCCCTTTGGTGGAACGCTCTTTGCGCAAGATTTCGCTCGAATGGTGACCGACATTCCCGGGGTTCGCCACGTGGTCTCTGTCGAGCTCTACGACATGTCGGAGGGTGACTCACGCCGAAGAAGCCCGGGTTGGGAGGAAGGAGAAGGGCTTTCTGAGCTTGCTCTGCGCACCCACGATCTTTTCGCGCTGCGCAAGGTGCGCATTCGGACGGAAGAGGCGTCGGAGGCGTAGATGGATTCGACACGTTTACCAGCCCTCCGTGAGGGAGCCAGCCTTCGAGCCATTCCTGGGGATTTTCAGCACCTCGAGACCGTGGTGATTGTGGATTATCCCGCGAAACAAGCGCGGAGTTTTCTACGCAGACACCTTGGGAATTCAGTCGACTATCGCTTGGTGGAGGCACGAAGGGGAGAGACTGTCGGTCGGGTTCGCGCGGTTGAGATCGTCCCCGTCAGCGGGGAAGACCGTGCGCTGATTGAGGGGGTGAGAACCCTTCCTGATGGCACCATCGCGGGTCCTCTCGCCCAAGAGGACGAGGTTCGGAGAGGAGCGCGTCTCTCCACGATGTCGGGGCGCAGCCCAAAGGGGCTCGACCCTCGAGATAAAATTCTGCTGCATGTGCCCGTGCGCTCGTATTTGAGGTTCCTGCCCGCAGTGTTTCGCGGCGGGATTTCTGCCGGCATGGATTCCTCCAGCGCCCCATCGATCGAGCGAACACACACCCCGTGGGTGGGTGAGGAGGCGCCGGCGCCCCAGTCGGAGTCGCAGCAGGATGTCGAGCGCCTCAGGAACTTCCTTCTTCTCTTTCAGCACATCGTCACCACGGTGGTTGAACAAGTCGAGGACATGCCGAGCCTGACGCATCCCCTCTGGGCGGATCAGAAGTTCCTCACCTGGATTGCCTCTTGGGTGTCTTTCACCTTGGACGAAGCCATTCCTCTGCACCAGCAGCGTGAGCTCATTCGACGTGCGATTCGGCTCTATCGAAATCGAGGAACCAAGGAAGGTATGGAAGAGATGGTTCGGGTCTTGACCTCTGCACCAGCGGTCGTGAAGGAGAGGCAGCGTCCCACTCCGTTCGTGGTGGGTGGCAGTACGCTTGCCAGTGGAAAAACCGTCTCGGACCGCTACCTCCGGGGTGAGCTTGGCGGCTACTATCTCTACGATGAGGGGTGCACGGACACCTCGTTCTTTGTCATTGAACTCGAGGCTCGAGAGCGTTTTGCACGTCGTTTTTCGGAGCGGGCCGCGTTCATTTTGGATCGAATTTCTCAGGTGGCCACCAACGAAAAACCGGCCCACACCACGTTCACGATTCTCTTTGAGGAGAGCTAGGCATCATGGATCATGTCAATCTTCGGCGACTCGCCCCTTTTGAGGGGCTCTGTTTGACCTCGGACGATCTTCGAGACGAACAAGCCTACCACCGCAACACCCTTCATCGGCACACCTTGTACCTCCATGGCTATGGAATCGTTCAAGGGCTGCAGGTTGAACTTTCGGCGAAGAAGGGAAAGTATCTGGCAGCGATTCAGCCGGGCTATGGCATCACTCGGATGGGCCAGGGTGTCGCATTAAATGAGGCAGCCGCAGTCATGCTGGAGGTTCCGAAAACGGAGGGCGAATACATGCTCTGGCTCTTCCATGTTGAGGCCCCCGATGAGGAGACCAAGAGAGCCGTTTTCGATACCACCGAGAGCCAGGCAGCACGGATTCGTGAGTTTTGTGCCCCGCGACTCCATCCGGCAGAGGAGGAGCAGGCCGACGCTGTCGCTCTCGCCAGAATCAATGTTCGTCAAGGACGCATGGTTCAGGTGATGCTGCCTGTTCCACGGGCCGGTCGTCAGGCCCGTGCAGCAGAGTCCTACCTCAAGCCTCGTGTCGTGGAGTTCATCCAGCTCTCCAAGAACGTGATGCAGAAACTCTCACGGACGGCACTGGTCAAGGAACTTGATCTGTACGCATTGAACTTTTCAGGTGCATTGGTCTCTTCTGAGTTTCTTCTGATTGAAGAGGGAACGTCGGATCGAGTGCTCTACCGCACGGCTGGGGCGCTGATCAACTACGCCCACGATTACTACAACGCTCTGCCCAAGACGACGGACAAGATCGCCAAGTTCACCGATTTCATCCGCAAAGCCAATGCCGGGGTACCGGGAGTGGATCAGAGCGATGAGGTCTGGCTCAAGTGGTTTGACAAATTTGAACGTCTGCTTCAGCCTCTTGGAAAGATTTCGGAGGAGCTCGACAAGAAGGCCAACGCGTCGCGATAGGCCGAGGAGAGGAGAGCAGGGCAGTCCATGGCAGAAGCGCAGACGATTCAGGTTCGTGTCCAAGTGGTTGACGTCCAGCCGTCTACACTCGATCTGGTGCTCCCAGCGTTCTTGCCGGTAAACGACTTGGTCCAGCGAATCGCGAGGGATGCAGGACTGGATTCGTTTACAGAAGATGGACGGAGAAGGGCCTTTTGGCTTCGCGCACGGGGACGGGTCATGGAGTCGGAAGAGACCCTCGCAGACCTGCAAATCGTGGCTTTTGAGACCCTCCATCTGTTGCCGGAGCCCCTGGATGGAAACAGCGTTGTGGAGCACCAAGGGGTGTTGGTTGCAGCCAGACCGCCGGAAGGGACGATTCGGCAGGTCACTGCGATGGCCTGGCCATTGATCTGGGCTCTTCTCTGGGGCCTTGTGCTGACCGTAGAGAGGAAATGGTACGCCACATTGATTCCGGGGCTCACTCTGGGAATGCTGTGTGTGTCCATGGCCAGGCGCGTGGTTCCCTTTGAGGGAAGAGACGTAAAACTCCTCGGAGCCTCATTGGGAATTGGTGCTGTTCTCGTTCCCCTGGCTTTGGTGCCCGCAATCGCTTCTGGGCAAAGCGCGGGTGCGGTTCTCGGAGAAGCCTCTCCCGGATTTGTCGCGGCCATACTCGGAGCAGTGGTCGGCTGGATTGCCTGGTGGTCGCCTGTCGAGCCGCTCCCGCAGTCGGCGGTGTTCCAACAGGAAGTCGACAGGCAAGAGGCGGCTCCATCCTCAACAGTGACTTGTGGTCTCTGTGGAGGGGGGGTGGACGCCGCAGTACGGGTTTCTTGTCCATGCGGAAGCGGGGTGCAGTTTCATCGCGGTTGCTTCAATGCCCGTCGGGCGGTCGCGCAGCCTCAAGAGCAGAGCTGCCCCTACTGCGGGGCAGCAGTGTGAGCGCTTCAGACGGCGACCTGCTCGACCGTCACGCCATGGTCCTCAAGCAGACCTTTCGCTTTGCTGCAGAGAGGGGCTGTTTTGAGCAGCACCAACCCGGCGAGAGAGTGGCCACGTTGACCTTCAATGGCTGACTTCAGGCTGAGGAAACGCTGAGCGTCTTTGCGCAGGTAGCGGGATTTTCGATCAATGAGCAGGCCGCAGTGGGTGGAGGTTACGGCGACCTTTGTTCGGCCTGAAACCCCAAAATCTTGGACCGGGTAGGTGGGTGCTGTGCCTTCCAGCAACGCCTGACGGAAGCTCATCCGTTGACGTCACGAACCAGGCGGAATCCGAGGTCGTCTCCCCGATACCCAGCGTCTGCGAGAGCCCGGGCTTTCGCCCAGGAGGCCAAGGAGTCCTGTTTCCAAGACCCGGGATGGTAGATGCGTTGTTCGCCAATCATGTCAGCAAGCCATTCTCCGGCATTTCCGGCAAGATCCCACACACCGTCTGGGGTGCAGTCGGATCGGAAGAGTCCGATCGCACAGGGGCGCTGGACAACCTCCTCGCGGGTGTTGGCGTTGTTGGAGCCGAAGGGTTCTCCCCAAGGATAGGGACGTTTTTCGAGCCCGCGAACAATCAGAAGGCGCTCCTCCACAGTGGGAAGTCGAGCACCGCAGAACTTGGCGTAGGCCATGGCTTCATGCCAGGTGGCACCGACCACAGGCTGGTTGGGGACGATGAGGCTGTCGTCGACTCGACTGGCCAAGAACGACCAGGACTTGGCCTCGGAGTCGCGCCATGCTGCGCCCTCCTTGGTCCAGAACTGGGCGTCATTGAAGGCCTCACTCTTCACAAAGGCCTCGAACTCGGTGTGGGACACGGGGTGGCGACCAACGTCAAGTTGCAACTCCTCGTCCTGAATCCGAGTCCAATAGGTCGGGTTTTCCGGTGTGAGAAGTCGAGGATCGCCCAGCTTGCCGAGGACTTCGCCAATCGCTACTCGCTCCGTACCGCTGCCCTCGCCGGATTCGACGATTTCCAGAACTGCAGCGAGCAGTGCATCGCGAAATGCCTGGTCGTCCTTTGCGCCGTTCTCCAGGGAGTTCGATGCAAAGGAACCGAGTTTTTCGAGTCGATCGTCCGACTCCGATTCCAGAAGTTGAGTCAGTTGAGAAAGGGCTTCGCTCACAATGACCTCCACCCCTTGCTTAACACTCCGAGACAACCGTCAAGGAGAGCTTGGAATTCTCCGCACAATGCGGGAAAATTAGCGAGTGAGTTCCTTTCCCTCTACGGCAGAGAACGTGGCCCGCGCAGCGTGGGCTGAGCTGCAGCGTCTGCGGCAGCGGGGTGATGGTGAGGCATTCTCCGCTCTCTGTCGTCAACTCGAGCGAGAGGATGGCGACTGGATGGGGCAGCTGTGCCTTCCCTCGCTGTCTCCTGAGGCGCGTCGCGAGTGGGCTCAGGAAAAGGGTCTGGACTACCGTCCATCCTACCGTTGGGGAGGCGTTTCGGTACGGGTGCGCGAGGAGTCCGCGATTCTTCCGATCTTGAACAGCTGGAGGGCTGGAGATCTCGGCATTTCGGCGCTGAGACTCGAGGGTGTGGATCCCGGATGCCTGCTTCCTCTGGTTGAGGCCGAGAGACTGGAGAGCCTGGTGGAATTGGCCATTGAGGGCTGTGGCTTGGCGACACGGGGGTCGTCGTACCCGGTCTCGGAGCGTGTGCTGCAGGTGGACCTCAATGGCCATGAGGAGGTGCTCAAAGTGCTCTCCAGTTTTGCTTCCCTGCGGGTGCTGCGCTTGGCGGACAATCGCTTGGGCAACCGAGGACTCAAGGTTCTGCGGGGGTTCTTCCATCTCGAAGGACTCGAGCTTCGAGGGAATGCAATTTCGGATGCGGGTCTGGAAGCCTTGTCAGGCTTGGGGAAACTCCAGCGCTTGGGTTTGGCAAAAAATCGGATCGAAGGGCCGGGTTTGGCTTGTTTCTCTCACATGGAGCAGCTCAAGCACCTCGATCTGCATGGCAACCCACTCCGGGACTTGGACCCGTTGAGGCAACTCTCGGGGCTCGAGAGGTTGAATGTTGCGGACTGCGCACTCTCAGTGGAAGCAAAGGGGTCGCTTGCTGCGTCTTTGGAGGGCTGCGAGGTTCGTTGATCAGTACTGCTGCGCGTGGTCGTAGGCAGCGCTCCAGGCACGAAAGAAATTTTCTCCCTGGAGGCCATCGATCTGCGCTCGTGTCCAACCACTGCTTCGAAGAGCGCTCCACAGGCTTCCGAGTTGTGCGGAGGTCGGGAGTCCGTGGGCGGGCTGGATCAATCCGTCGAAGTCGCTTCCCAAGGCGAGGCTCTGGTGACCGGCCAATGCAGCGATGTGATTGGCGTGGGCGACGACCTGATTGATGTCTTGGCTGCCACCCAAAAAAGGGCGATGGAAGTTGAGTCCGATCACACCGCCTGTCTCCGCAATGCAAAGAATTTCTTCGTCGCTCAAATTTCTGGGGTGGTCATGGATCCCTTGGGCGTTGGAATGAGAGGCGATCACAGGTACAGGGGAGCCCTTGCAGGTCTCCATGACCGTCTGTTTGCTCGCGTGGGACACATCGAGGAGGATGCCCATCTTCCGCGCGGAGGCCACAAGGCTCCGCCCCAAAGCAGTCAAGCCCCCTCCTCCGTCACCCGAGCTTCCCGCGAACTGGTTGGAAAAACTCCAGGCGAGGCCGAGTATGGAGAGGCCTTGCCGGTGCAGGTCGTCGAGTGTGGCCTCCCAGTTTTGCTCGCCGAGCCCATGAGCGCCTTCGATGGCGATCAGCATGGCAATCCGCCCGGACTGAATTTCTCGATTCGCACGTTGCGGGCTCTTCACCAAGACGATTTCATCGAGGCGTTGGTCCTCGATCTGAAGGCGTTCCATCAATCCATAGACATGGGCTCGAGGATCCATTCCGCGGGGGGGCCAAAGGACCTCAACCGCCAGGTTTGTACCCCCCTCTTTGAGTTGGGCAAGGCCACCTTCAAGTCCAGTCGGCGCATCGAGAGCCAGCCCTTTCCGATGGAATTGCGTGGGGGTGTCCAAATGGAGGTCTGCTTGAATCCGCATGCCCGAGGGAGCAGCCAAGAGGAGGAAGAGCCAGTTCAGCATGGAAATCTCCAAGTAGAGGATGCAGTTTAGCTTTTGCTCGGGTGATCCATGCAAACCTCTCTGAGGCAAGCTCCCCAGAGGCCTGCAGCCACAGGGTCGTTTTCCCAGCGAAGCATTTCACTGCCTTCAAGGGAGTGGGGTTCCCCTTGAGTCAGGGCCAGATCCATTTCCAACCAGGGATTGTCGCCTTCTCGCAGAAGGTTGTGGAGCATGTCCGATGCATGTTCCTCTTCCTGCTGACACCAAGCCCACAGCAGACGCTCTGCGGGGCTCAGGTTCTGACGCTCGTCGTGGCTTGACTCCGGATTTTGAGGGGCGCGGCCATCGCGGAGTTCAGCCAACACAATATCGGAAGAGTTGGGGAGAGATGATGGCTCCTTGACATCCTCAGGGTCGGCTTGGCTAGCGGCCATCACCAAACTCTCGTGCGTGGTCTGATCGAGTGCTTGCAATCTTTCCCTCAGGCCGAGCAACTGTCGGTGCATCGCAAGAACGTCCTTGTCAACAGCACCTGGCTCCAAGGCCACCTGCGTTTGGTGGATTGCGATCGCGATGCCTCGAAGTTTTTCGTCGGCACCAACAAGCGTGCTGTGCAACTCTTTTGCGGTTCTGCTGCCGCGGCAGCGCCAAAGCGCACAGGCTTGGGCAGCGTACCAGTGCCTCCGCAGGCCACAGGCTTCAAGGAGGGATTGAGCGCTCTCTGACACAGATTCGGCAGGGTCCGTCTGGGAGGTGCTGTTCCAGAGGGAGGTGTACAGAGTC
>JAYXVV010000114.1:0-2542 GCA_036021505.1 Myxococcota bacterium
CAGCCCATTCACCATGCAGCCGTAGCGCAGTGCGAACTCTTCTTGATCAAAAACCAACTCGTAGTTGGGGTCGACCGCGGAGATGGCTCCATCGATTTCCGGCTTGGCTGGCGAGGCTGCAATCGCAGCGTTCTCTTTCACCAGCTCCAGGATCTGATTGATGCCAAGCGCCTGAGGAGGAGCCTGACACACATCCGCCTCTGCACAATCCGAGTCCTCGCAATCGTGCTTGCCGTCATCGTCGTCGTCGAGGTAGTTGTCGCAGATCTCATCGGGGATCTCCTCGACCATCGCCTCAGGCGGGTCCATGCTTTTGTAGCTCACAGTGGTGTCGGTGAGCAGCCAGAGGCGCGCATCATCGACAGTCGACCATTTCCACTCCTTGCCCATGTTGTCGATGGCCGTGTGGAGTGTGTCCGGTTTCGCATGGGTCTCGAGATCGAGATCGTCGCCGAAGGCAAGCGTTGAGCCCTCGAGCACCATCGGCTGTTCTGCCCGATAGCTCTGATCACTCATCATGGCCTGACTCAGCTCCGCCATGCCCCACGCCATCTGTGCACCCATGATCTGGCCCGGTCCCGTGTTGAGACCGTGGGAAAGCTCGAAGCGCAGGTCGGGAACAATCTGCAGAGTCTCAGGGTCAGCGCCCTCTGAAAACCCTGGAATATCCGAGTCCACCAGGTAGTCTCGGACCCGACTCACACCGCGGGTCGTCACCTCAATTCGTGCAGTCAGCACAATGGCGCTGGACGCTTCGTGGGTGTCTTTGATGGAGAACCGAAGGGGCACACGGCTGTTGTGAGCACACTCTTCCGAGAGATAAATCCACGAGTTGATCTGACCCATCTCGGATTTGGGAAGCTCCGCCTCCGGATCATGCGGGCTCATCTCAGGGAGAAGAATCTCCTCGTCAGGAAAGGTCCATCCGCAGGAGCTGGAATCCACCGTTACCCACGCCGACGAGCTTACAAAAGGGGTCTTGCTGGCGTTGTAGACCCCAAGGGTGAGCTTCACCCACTCGCCCGCATCTGCGACACCGTTCTGTGAACCGGGTCCGCCCAGGTCTTGAAACCGAGCCTCCTCATCAAGATGCATCTTGAGACGACCATCGGAGGACCCGAGAGTCAGCTGTGTACTGGCGCGAGGACCTAGACCGGCGGATGCCTCAGCTGGCGCAGGCAGATTCAGCCACTCACTGAGCACAGTCTCCGCATAGCTCTGAGTCGACATGGCAATCAGGGCGGTGTTGAGCGCTTTTTTTCGCTCCCGCGCACTGTCATTTCGAGCCGCTGGAGGGATGACCCCCTCGACATTCTCGCGGACGAACGAAGTAAAGGCTTCCGTGCCCACTTTACCGGCTCTCAAGATGCCCTCTCGTCTCGCGATTTTTTGAGCGTTCTGGACAATGAGACTCGTGAATGACTCCACGTATTCGGTTTCGATTTCGGGAGACTGCGAGGCGTATCCTGCCTGAATCACACCGGCGGTCGCAGCAATCGCGTCAACATCGTCCGCTGCGAGCGCGGTCGTGGATGCCGACAACGCAATTCCGCATACAAGCTTTGGCCAAGAAAATCGTGGCATTTCTCAAAAACTCCATGGTTGGTTGGGGGTCCATTTCCCAGGCCTGGCTACCACAGAACTCCGATCAAAAACAATCCGCTCAATTGCAATTGCCAAGGAAGTGGCTGCTTTTTTTGCCCACAGCTCTGGGATCGCGGGGATTCTGGGTGTTTCAGAACCGCGCTCGTTGCACCCTAAGCCCGCCGACGCCGTCGGAGCCCGAGTCCCAGAAGCAAAACGGCCCACAGGGGCGCCACCGTTTGACGTCCTGTGCTGCAGGCGCAGCCTCCGACCGGGGTCTCTCCCGAATCCACACCCGTGTCAGCAGCACCGGATGCGCTGTCCGACCCCGAGTCCTGAGAGAGCCCCGTCTCGCCGCCAGGCCCGGAGGTGTCATCGGGAGCCGCCTCAAAGCGGGTCTCCACGGAGAAGTAGCCCAGGCTTCCATACTCCGGATAGCCATCCGAGTTGGGATCATCGAAGCCCACTCCGTCCAGCGTGAGCAGGTACTCTCCAGCCTCCAAGTCCAGATTCAAAGAGGCATCCAGGCGCTCCGCTGGGTTGGAGGAGCCCAACACTTCCCCCGTCGATGAGGTGAGGATCATCTCAATGTCGAGGTTGGGGGAGAGGGCAGCGGGAGAGGCTGTGACCACCAGATTGCCAGCTCGTGAGAGGGTGAGAACAAAGGCGTCTACATCGGTCGGGCGCTCAATGATTCCCGATGCTCCTCCGTCCAACAGGAGCTCAGTGGCTGTCTCCCAAGTGTCTCCGTGGTCGTCGACGCGGTAGTCGAATCCGTTTCGGCTCGTGATGATGGCCAAGTCGTTCTCTTTGTTGTTGGCTCCCCGGTAATGACCCCGCGACCACTGGTTCACACCGGAGGCAGTCCAGCCCATGATGGGGGCCCACTGCGTCACCCCCTCGCCATGCCCCGGGTAGTACTCCACTCCCCCTTTGGTTCCGTCGTGAGAGAGCCCCA
>JAYXVV010000115.1:0-3276 GCA_036021505.1 Myxococcota bacterium
TGATGCGCAGTCCTGCAGAGGTCCACAACTGGTTGTCCTCGGCGCCATGGGCGGATTTTGGGAGGGCTGCAAGCAGACCGATGAGGGGCAGTGTCCAGAATTTCATTCGGCGGGCCCTCAGTAGTACACAGTGATTCGAGCGGTCTGTTTGAGCAGGTCCACATGGTCAATGGTGTAGCGTTCAATGCGGAGCCCGGTTCGGGTCGAAAGGTCTGCCTTGATCGCGTCGGCCTTGCCGTCTTGAAGGAGTGACAGGTCGTCGTACAGAATCTGAAGCTTCGACTGACCCTGAAGCCCCGGCAGAAACTCCAGCAGGGAGGCGGCCACCAAAATGGTGGTGTTGACGAACAACACAGCGCCCAAGCTGGTGCTCTCGTTCGCCATGGCATTGACAATGGCGATGCCAATCACCACGAACAGATAGCTCAGCTCGTGGATTCGGATGGGTTCGGTTCGGTAGCGCAGGATGCCAAAAACCGCGAACAACCCGAGAGCGAATTCGATGGAGATCTCCGCCTGGCGAAGCATGAAGCAGAGCGTGAAGGTGATGAGGTTGAACATCACGTAGGTGAAGACGTACTCCGTCTTCCCGTGGCGCCTTGCATAGATTCCAAAGACAAGAATCAGGGCGAAAATCAGATCGATGGCCAGGCGTCCTGCCAACCGGAGAAACTCTTCCGAGTCGAGAAATTGCGTGTGCAGATCGAGTGCTTCACCCATGGGTCAGGGTCCTCATAAAGTGGATTTTTTTGCCCATCCAATCGGTGTTGGCATCGGTCAGACAGAGGTGCACACCGAGGCAGTATTTGCTGATGGACAGGGTGCGTGCGGGGGAGCGTCTTACGGCTTTGAGCACCGGAGCTTGAGGGTCAAATTGCTCCTGCTTGACCTCAAGAATCGCCAAGCTGCTCCAGCCTCGTGTGGTCTCTGCTGCCTGGAATTCCAGGCCCTGATCCACCGTGACCCGTTCGTTGCTGGAGAGGCCGAGCAGGCTGATCCTCTTGAATCGAATCCTCATCGTGGGATGCAGGGCCTCGGTGCTCAGCGTGGAGTGCGCCTCGACAAAGCTTTGGTGGGCCTCGTTGAGGGTTTCGTCCAGGTAGTCGACGGCCAGACGCGTCTTGGCGGTGCTCTCGTCCGGTTCCTTGCGTTTTACCTCCAGAAAGCTCAGTTGTCGGCTTCGGTGATGCCGGTAGCGGACCTTGAAGCGTGGCCGCAGGCCTCTCTGGTGGTCCTGGAGGCACCTGAATTCCTCGGTGTCGAAGTAGAGGTTTTCGTAGTCTTGCAGGACTTGGCCCTCATTGTGGATCGCCGCACAGTCGTCTCGAAGGGCGCCCAGAATCTTTGGCAGAGTTCGAGTGTGAACCACAAACTTCGTGTCGGTGCGGTGCTGAAGCGAACGGGCCTCAATCAACTCGGGCGTCGCCGCGTCAAACCAGAAGTCGACCTCGTCGAGCTCGGGGGCGTTTCGTGCTCTCAGATCAGTCCCCAAGGCTGCTGATCTCCTGGAAGTCGTAGAGACTTGTGGAGAACGAACCGCTGAGGGTGCCTCCTGTGACAGGCTCAAATTGCTCGATCTCGAGGGAGCCTCCGAGAATCCACGCGGCTTGAATGAGCTCGAAGCCCATTGCCCGCTCGGTGTAGAGCAGTCCCGCAGCCATCTGGGTCTGGTCAATGGGAATGGAGGACCCGTTCGAGATGCCCTCCCGATCGAAGGAGAAATAGGGCATGACGTAGCTCTCCGAACCCTCGTCATCGATGAGCCCCGAGAGCACGACGGTCAGCCATCCATTCTCTTCTACGTAGCTGGCCGCGCCGGTTTCCTGGAAGGGGACGGAGTAGCCGTCCCAGACGGCTTGCATGTCGGCCTCTCCGAGGGCACTGATTTCGTGGAACGCGTTGAACCCGAAGGTGTTGACTCGGGTCTCAAAGCTCCCCTCGAGGCTGCCGATTTCTTGGAGGCACCAGGGGTTGCTGGCCTTTTCGGGTCGGGTGTGCGTGAGCCCCTCGAGCGCGTCTCGGATGCCCCAGATGTAGTCCCGAATCCGATCGATTTCGCCCTCGATATCGGACACATCGATGGCCTGGGCCACCAGCGCCTCCATGCGGTCCACCTCGGAGATGAGGAAGTCTTCATCCCAGTGGGCGTCCAAGAGCTCGTAGAGCCGCGTGTAGTAGCGCTCATGCAGTTGGTTTGAGCGCAAGATGGACGAGGCAAGCACGCTTCCGGTCGGAACCAGGCTCAGCTCCTCTTCCTCAAATCCGGACTCAAAGGCCTCGGGGTAGAGGATTCCATCGATGCCCCAGGGGATGAACTGGAAGCGTTCAATGTCCGGGTTTCGATAGACAAAGAAGTTGTTGGTGTTGGCGCCGTTGTAGCCGTCCCAGTGGCCAATCAGGGTCTCCATGGCCCAGAAGCTCAGGTACTGGTCGAGGTCGATGTGGGCTTCGAGGATCTCAAGAAGCGGCTCGTCTCGTGCTTCAAGCGCCTCGCTGAGGGCCAGGATGGGCGCGAGAGAGGCATCGGTCGCGTCGGTTTTGGACTGGAAGGTCTGGGTTTTTAAGGGATGGAAGTCACTGAGCGTGCCCTCGTAGAGATCGCCGTGGTCGTTGCCAAAATGCGTCCGCAAGAAGGCAGGCTTCACAGGCTCGACGTGCACGTAGATGCCCAGATCCTCACCGTTGACGCTCACCTGGGCAAAGTTGCACTGGGAGGCCGGAAGTCCCGCCTCCGCGAAGAGTTGGTAGCCCAGGCACTGCTTGATCAGGGAGGGGTCCTGCACGGCGTTGTTCAGAGTGATGTTGTCCACACCAAAGAGTTCTTGGCCTTCCTCCCACTCATCCACATTGATCTTCAGGCCGGGTTTTTCACGGCTCTGAGAGCCGATGAATCCTTTCTTGCGCACCCCCACATTGGAGGCGGACTCCCCGTCGATGACGACATCTGCAGGGAAGTAGGTGTAGCCTGCGGAGAAGGGCTGAGACATGCAGTCGCCCACCAGCTCGGTGGTGAAGTCCCGGTACTGATTGCGCAGGCTCTCCCAGTCGGACTCGGCCATCTGAATGTCGACCTGCACCAAGTGGTCGGGGTCAAAATTGCCCTTTTCAACCTCGTCTTCGCTGCCCGGACCACAGCCTGAGAGAACCAGGGCACTGAGAAGAATGGCGGTGGAGGAAGGGAAAACGGTGGATTTCATGCGGCCTCAGCAGGGAGTCAGAGGTCATCTTACCTGCTGCGAGGCCCAAAATGAGAGCCGGAGAGTGCTTTTCGCCTCT
>JAYXVV010000116.1:0-58625 GCA_036021505.1 Myxococcota bacterium
GCCTCATCGAGAGCCTTCCACCCCCGAGCGAGCCGAGCCTGAAGACCCATTTCTTGGGCTGCAGCACCAAAGGCATGAACCTGCTCGATCGGAAGCCTACGCCCTTGTGCATAAGGCTGAGTTCGTCCTTGGGCTGCCATCACCATCGGTTCAGCAAGGCAGGCAAAAATCTGCCGTGGCCCGTATCCGGCCAGCAGATGGTAGACATGGCCCCAGAATCCCCTCGACCAACCTTCTGGAAGCTCCATGGCCTCCGCAGCGAGCACCAGCAGCCCCTTCGGACGCGGGCCTTTTTTCAGTGAAGAGGGAAGAGCCACATCCAGAAGCAGGGAATGGGGCCTCAGCCATCGGGGATCAATCACCTCACCGGTGGTACCTGCTCCCACGACGATGGAGTGGGTGCGAACCGCCTCCTCCACAGAGACCATCTGCATCCCGAGCCCAGTGGCTCTTCTGTTCAGGGCTGACCCAACTCCACCAACCGTGACCGACACCCCGGTCTGCGTCAGAGCAGTGGCCAAAGCCTCGCCAACCGTTCCAGAAAAACCGACCAACGCCACCCTGTTTTGGCCCGACCTCTCGAGCACCCTCAGAGTGTTCTGCAGCGCTGCCCACGTTGTGGCTGCCGCGCCCGAGGTCACGGGAATCGAGGTGCGACCCGCCAACGCCTGGCCCCGTGAGCCAACCACCGCCAAGAGCGAGCCCAAACCCACCGCATCCACCGACCCGAGTGCCTCGACCGCTTGAGCCATCGCCTCCACCGCAGCGGACTGATCGGAAATCAACTCCTCCGGCATCCAAGGCACGCTCATGACCCGCCCCTCTGCAACCCCTTCCATCCGAAGTTCACAGATGAGGCCCGGAGCGAAATGGCGACCATGCCGGCTTCCGTAGAGCCCCCAATCCATCCGCCTGACCCCCACGAATCGGCGCTGATTCATGGTCAAGGGGTGGACGAGAAATGCAAACTTAGGGAGCGACAGAGAAACTCCAGTGGCAGACTGCGATGTGGATCAGGAGGCCTGCTTGGCCTTTTCTTCAAGAAGGTGGCAGACGAGCCGGCAGAAGGTCGCCACGCGGAACAGAAGGGGGACCTCAGCCACCTTCAGCCCCTCGCGAAACTCTTCGCTCGGTACCTCTGGCATGGCCTCAGAGAGCTTCTCCAATCCGAGTGGCGTAAGAACGCCGTTGACCTCATAGGACTCTCCCTCAGCAAGACCCTCTTTGGCAGCGCTCTCGATCCCGCCACGCGGAATTTTGATGTCGAAGGCGCGCTCGAGCCGAAACACGATGTCAAGAAGGTCGAGGGACTCTGCGCCCAGGTCATCGATGATCTTGGAGCCGTACTCCACCTCATCGAGATCGAGGCCCAAGGCCTCAGCGAAGGCATCTTGAACAGGGTCGAAGATGGACGGGTCTTGAGGATTGGGGACGGCCATGCCTGATTCTCCTGCGGTGCAACAGCGCCCCTTTTGCCACGAGATGAGAAGACGCGCTACTCGTGAATCAACAAAACCTGTTGGGAGTTGAGCCGAATGCTGGCCTCTTCACCTGAAAGAAGACGTCGAGTCAGGGCCACAACAGAGCCCGCGGTGCCCAGGTAGCCCAGCCCGTCCTCAGGTTGAACCTCAGTTGTCAAGCGCTCGTGAGTCTTCTGGAGCGTCACCTTCCAGGGATCGCTCTCGCGGGCTGCGCGAAGCACGAGGAAGGCTGACCCTTCTCCGCCAAGCTTGCCCATCCAGGTTTCCGAGAAACTCACCATCGAGTCTGAAGCTCCTGCCACGCAGAGGTCGGCCCGCCCTTCGGCAACGGCCCAGAAAGCCTCCCCCAAAGCCAGCTCTCCCGAGGCTTCACCACTGCAGTAGTTCGCGTTGACTCCTTGGAAATCATGGGTTGCTGCAGCGAGGCCCAAAATGTTGTTGGAAAGGCCACGAATCAGCCACAGCGGATGAATCCGAGGATAGCCCTCTTTGGCAAAAGCTGACATGCTCAGAACCCCATCTGTGGAGGTGGACACATCCAGCGCCGGAGTGAGATCCTTCGGGTCCCCTCCCAGGGGGGTTGTTCCAACGAACATGCCACGACGCGGTGGAGGGGTCTGCTCCCAACCCTCGCTCTCGTTCAGGGCCAAGTGGATCGCCGATACGCCGAGCTGAACGGAACGCGTCATGATCTTGATGCTCTTTCGGTCTGCAATGTAGTCCCGAGCACGAAAGTCCGGCACCTTTCCTGGGCTTCCACCCGTCGCACCCGCCCGGCCCTGCCCCGCAGGACAGAGGAGTCCGACTCCTGCCACACTTACTTGCCTCAAAACTGCTCCAAAAATCCGCTTCGGTCGGTAAACCGTACCTTCAGAGAACGATCCAACTTTTTTATCAAGCCCGTCAATGCACGGCCCGGCCCCAGTTCAACAAAACGATCGGCTCCGTGATCCTTCATGGCCCGAACACAATCTACCCAACGCACAGTTTGGCTGACCTGTGCGACCAAGTTGTGGCGAATCACCTCTGGGTCTGAACTGGCCTCTGCCGTGACGTTCTGAATCACGGGGATCCGAGGCGAGGCAACAGTCACGTCTTGGAGCGCGGAGCGCAGCGGCTCTTCCGCGGCCTTGAGCATTCGCGAATGGAACGGAGCCGAGACATCCAGCGCAATGCAGCGACGAGCACCCGCCTCGAGGGCACGAGACTCGAAGTCGGAGAGCAAGGAAAGAGGACCAGCAACAACAGCCTGAACCGGAGAATTCAGGGCCGCCACATCCAACTCCTCTCCACAAAGATCTCGAACGATCGCCGGCGACAGACCGGCCACCGCCACCATGCCGCCTACCCCTGCAGGAACTGCGGCTTGCATGACCTGCCCTCGAAGCCGGACAAGTCGTAGGGCATCTTCAAACGCCAGAGCACCTGAGGCCACGAGGGCACTGTACTCCCCCAGAGAGTGGCCCGCTGCGATCGCAGGCTGAAGCTGGGGCCGCTCCGATGTGAGCACTCGAAACAAGGCAATGGAGTACGCCAGAATCGCAGGTTGGGCATGTTCAGTGAGGGTCAGCTTCTCAGCCGGTCCAGAGGCGACCAGCCCGGACAGGGAAAATCCCAAAGCCTCGTCCGCTTCCTTCCAGGTCTGATGGGCCAGGGGGTGGGTGTCCACAACTCCATGCCCCATACCCACGTACTGGCTTCCTTGCCCGGAAAACGCAATCGCTAAACTCATTGGAACAGATGCCTCGTTTTCAGCCCTCTATCCGACCCCAGACCAAGCTGCAGTTCTGCCCCCCAAAACCCATGCTGTTCGAAACCATGAACCGCGGTGAGCAAAACCGAGGTGTCAGCTCCACCTGGACGGGCCAGTCCTCGACCTGTTCACAACCGCTGGTGCCAGGTACAAAACCTCCCTGCAGTGCGACAGCACATGCGATTGCCTCCACCGCCCCCGCAGCAGCAATGGTGTGGCCCACTGCCCCTTTGATGGAGGACACACTCTGTCCAGGTCCAAAAACCTCAGCAATAGCGCGTGCCTCAGCCGCGTCCCCCACTGGAGTTCCCGTACCGTGGGCATTCACGTGGTCAATCGCTGCCGGATCCAAGCCGGCATCCTTGAGCGCTCGACGCATCGACAACACGGCCCCACGCCCCTCTGAATGGGGGGCGGTGGGCCGATAGGCATCCACCGAGCTCCCAGCGCCAAGAAGTCGCGCGATGGGTGTGGCACCGCGTGCCCGTGCAGCGCTTTCCGACTCCAGAAGAAGCAGCGCTGCTCCCTCTCCGATGGAAAACCCGTCTCTCCTCTTGTCAAAGGGACGGCAGCGATCCCCAGAGAGGGCCCCCAGAAGGGAGAAGGACAACACACCCAGGGGGTGAATCATCGCATCCTGGCCCCCACAGAGTGCACACTCCACTTCCCCACGACGAATGGCACGGAACGCTTCCGCGATGGCCTGGGCCCCGGCTGCGCAGGCTGAAAACGACGTGTAGCGCTGACCGACGACTCCCGCCGTGTCCGCCAAAGCATTGAGTGCCTGCTCCGGAAGATGCCGCCGAGGTGCGAGCCTCTGCGAGGATACCGAGCGATACAGCGCAGCGCGGTCGATCGCATCGCCCGCAATAAACGGGACCACGTCTTCTTCCAGTTCCTCTGGAATCACGGAAGAGAGTCCCGTCCCCAGCCAGCACCCCCCGACAAGTGGAAGCTTCGTGGTGCTCCTGAGTTCTTCAAAGGCCTCCAAGAGCAGCCAGGCTTTTCGATCGCCCTCGAGCCCTGGCCGGGGATTGACGGGATCACGGACCTCTCCTGCGAGGGCGATCCCAAAGGCCTCACCGTCGATCGACGTTGGCCGATGCAGGCCGCTTTGCCCCGTCCGTAGTCCCCGGATCAACCCCTCAACTCCCCCGAGAAATGCACTGCGAAGCCCCACGGCGGTCAAGACAACCTGGTGCTCACTCACACGTCTGCGCTCCTGCCGAAAAACAACGCAGCGTTCCGGGCTGAAGTGCCGTGGCCTTCACTCGTAGCCGTTGGTCACTCGTCACGGCTGTGATGGTGCAGGCCTGATGGCTGCCCAACACAAAAGACACCTCGGCATCACCTTTGTACTGCTTTCGACCTTCACAGCGAACCACCAGCGACTTCGTGCCTTCTGCGAGGGACACCACGGTCAACATCCCCTCATCCGCCGCTCTTGACTCATCCGCGGGAGTCCCCAACTCCGCAGGAGCTTGGATCGGGGCCTCGGCATCCGCAGGAGGCCCCCCGAGCGGGCCCGGAAGCACCACCTCCGACGCCTCGACGCTTGTCCCGGAGGTCTCTCCCGCGAGAAGTTTCGTCAGGGCGCCATTCTCACCGTAGAGTTCCTCGTAAAACAGTGCCGATCCCAGTCCAAGCCCGGCTCCCAAAGCCAGCAGAAAAATCAACAGGGAGACCATGACACGCTTGCCTGTGGAGACGGTTTCTGTACCGGTGGGCGCCCCGCCGATGCTCTGACCCCCACCGCTGTGACTCAGAATGGTCTCTGCCCCCAAGGACGAGTTCTCCATCATTGGAGGTGCATCCGGTAAGGATTCCTCAAGGGGTCCCGAGCGCCCGAGGACTGCCTCACTCCCAAGAAGGTTGGCCGTGTCGTCCGACAGCATCATCGTGGCTCCGCCAAGGTCCTCACCGAGATCGCCGGCGTTGTTCTCCTCCGCGGCGGCCGCAGGAACTGCTGCCTCTTCGTCTTTTCTCAACTGCGCGGAGGCCTGACTGACCGCAGCATCCTCCTCCAACGTCAAGATTCGAGTGGCACCGTCATCGAGTTCCTCGAATTCGGGTTCGTCGACTTGGGGTTCTGGCGGCTCGTTTGCAATCGGCGGACCCTCAAACATCGCTGTCGCATCGAGTTCGTCCTCATCCACTCGTTGCGGGATGGGCATCATCGTCGTTGCAGCCTCGTCGTAGTCCTCTTCATCTTCCTCAGTCGTCTTGCCACCAAGAGTCATCCGTGCGCTGAGACTGAAGCCGAGCCCCTCGTCCGTGGTGGTCACGGTTTCGTCCTTTTCTTCTTCGTCGCCTGGCTCACTTTCAACCTGGGGCTCCGGGACGTCTACTTCTGAGGGCTGAGCGGGATCTTCAGGCCATCGGTTGCCAGGCTTCTCGTCTTCTGCGAGTGCCCGTGTCTCGTCGGCTGTGCTCTTCGTTCCCAACCCAACCCCAACTTCCGCTGCCGCCGCGGCACGCAGGAGCTCCCACCGGGGGTCATCATCCGACACCGTGCCTTCCGCTACCGGCATCTCGAGGTCTTGAGTCTTGGCGGGAGGCCCGAGGTAGCCCACGGAATCTTCGAAGAACGTTCGCCCCGTGAGCGGGTTCATCGAGGTGGGTTCCTCCAAGCTCGCTTCATTCAACAAGATCGGTACCCGGCTTTCAGCCCACTCCGAGAGCCCCAACCCTGGAATCTCCCGCCCCAGGAGCCGGCATCGGCTCATGACCTGAGCAGCACCTGGCCTTTCGGAGGGTTCGTATTGGAGCGTCTCCCGGATCAACTCAGCGATGGTGTCCCCCACCGGCCCTTGCAACCCTGCGCGTTCCCGGAGGCCCTCGATACGCTCCGCCACGAAAGCCTCGTGCTTTACGGGAGACCCCTTGGCCTTTCCAAGCTTTTCATTTCCAAGCAGCTCGTAGATGGTGGCACCCAAGGAGTAGACATCCGAACCTGGACTCTCGGGCTCGAACATCAAACGCTCGGGCGGCATGTAGTCGATCGACCCAAATTGCAACTCTCGGGTGTGGGACTCACGCTCCGCAAAATCGGCTCGAGCAACCCCGAAATCAAGCACCTTCACATGACCCGAATCATCCACCATGATGTTGGAGGGTTTGATGTCTCGATGAATCACCCGAAGCGGCTTTTCACCGGCGTACGGCGGCCTGTTGAAGGCTGCATCCAGCGCCGATGCCGCTGCCATCATGATTTGAAAGCAAGCCCGCTGAGGGACTCGTTCACCTGACTCCATGGAGGCGCGAATCACCTGCTTGAGGTCCACCGCCTCGAGGTACTCCATGATGATGGCGGTCCGACCATCCAGGCTCGTCAGATCCACAACATCCACGATGTGCCGATGCCTCAACCATCCAAGAAGTCGGGCCTCATCGCGCATCCGACGGCTGATTTCCTCATTGTCCGACCATCGCCGATGAAGCAGCTTGACCGCAGTCAACCGAGAGAAGCCATCCGGATGCGAGATCTTGGTCAGGTAGACGCTGCCAAACCCCCCGGCAGCAATTTCCTTCAAGAACTGGAACTCTCTCGACTTTTCGTTTCCGGACAACTGGAACTCCTCACTCCGTGGAGAGGTTACCACTTGCCAAGGATTTCTGCCCCAACCCAAAAGCCGCCGGGCTCGACACCCACGATCTGAGGCGGGTCGTACAACCCTGCAAAGAGTGCATCTGCCGCGCCACAGTGCCCAATTCGAGCGCGATGGGGACTTGAGGTTGGCTGCGAGGCAACCCCCACTCCGTGGCGCTCCAGCTCAAAAAGGGCATCGGGGTGGCCCACGGGCTCAAGTCGAAACACCACTGCGCCCTCGCCGGGTGCATCTTGGCGTCCGAGACGAACCCAGTCACGCTGACTCGGTCCGTCCACCCAGCTGTCAACCGCTCCGACGAGTGCCGCGGGAGACCGCCCCTCAGCGACCGATGCGATCCCCTCCCGTAGAGCCTGAACACCGGCACTCGGCCCGCCGGCTGCAACGCCACATTCGCCACGAAACCCCAGTTGAATGCTGACGTGAGCCAGACACATGTTTGGCAGGGATTCCAACGGAAGCAGCGGCGGCGAGAGCGCTTTACCCTCGGAGGCAAGGAGCCGTTCGCTCAAGCGACCCGCCTCTACCGAAGCCACCAAGGCCGCATCGCCTCCGCCCGTATCCGAGGGCTCCTTCCGAATACCGAAGAACAGTCCCATTTCTTCAGGATTCCCCCTCCAACCTTCGGCCGCATCCGATGCTGCTCGCAAAAGCAGACAGGCCGAGCGGGAGAAAATTTTGAGATCCCGGCGCCGGGTCAGGAGTTCTTTGAGCTGGGGGTCCGGGCAGACACCGCCCCACTCCACAGGCCCGTCTTCCAGAGCAGTGAGTGCACTGCGCTTGTCTGCGAAACCCTCTCGGAGGGCCTCTGTCCCCCGTCCGTAGGCGCTGATCACCCCCATCCCTGTGACTGCAGCTCTCAGTCCCAAGAAGACACCACCAAGCTTCCATTGGATCCACCAAATCCGAAGGCATTGCTGAGCGCATGCCTGACCCGACGAGTGAGCGGGCGCTCCACCACGTGCAGCAACGCACAGGCGGGGTCCGGGTCATCCAGATTCAGGGTTGGTGGAATTTTTCCCTGACGCACCACCTCCATACAGACGAGCGCCTCAACAGCGCCGCAGGCTGCAACGAGATGCCCCATCATGGATTTGGACGAGGAAACAGGGACGGTCGCCACAGCACTGCCAAAGACACGACGGATTCCCGAGGACTCCGAGGGATCATTCATCCCTGTGGAGGTTCCGTGGGCGTTGATGTAGCCCACCTCATGGGGTGCAACTCCAGCCGCCTGCAGGGCTGCTTCCATCGACTGCGCCGCGCCTCGGCCGTCCGGTGGGGAGTCCGTAATTCGCCAGGCGTTGCAGGAGGTGCCGTATCCGGAGAGCTCTGCCAGCGGTGTGCGACCCGCTGCTCGCGCACTCTGCTCGGTTTCAATCAAAAGAAAGCCGGCTCCCTCACCCAAAACAAACCCGTCTCTGTCCAAGTCAAAGGGTCGTGAGGCACGCTGAGGCTCAGCGTTTCGTGTGGAAAGAGCCCCCAATAGGGAGAATCCCGTGATCATCAAGGGGCCGACCAGAACATCCACCCCGCCAACCACCATGGCCTCCACCTCACCCCGCTGGATCCGCAGGAGCCCCTCTCCCAAGGCCTGACTCGAGGATGTGCACGCTGTAGAAACTGTACTGATGGGTCCTGTGGCCTTGACAGCTCCCGCGAGCCATCGAGCGGGTGCATCCGCTGCATTGCGCCGCAGTTCCTCCACATCTGGAACCGTCTGAGTCCTCATGCGATGTGCAAAATCCTTCAAGTCAGGACGAGCTGCTTCCGAGCCGACACAAACACCGATCGAGGTGGGCAGCGGCGTATCGCCAATCTGCTCCAGCATCTGTGTCCAACACTGCCTCGTCAGCTCAATCTTCAGGGCTCCTTGGTCCAAGTTGGGGCGATCTTTGAGTTCGGCTGCAAAACGCACAGGAAACTCCGATGCGTCGAAACTGGTGATGGGTCCCACTCCGGACTCTCCGCTGAGCAGGGCCTCAAAGGTCTCCGCCAAGGTTTTTCCCAGCGGAGTCACGCACCCAACTGCGGTGATGGCGACACGAGGCGACATCAATCTGGACACTCCCGCCAGAGCGCCCGGAGCGCCTCTCGCTCAATCCGCTCCACCCGATCCGCTTCTTCCTTGCTGTCGAGGGGTACTGCGTTGAACACAAAGGTCTGTTCCGCTTGAGCCACCACTCTGCCGTCCACTCGCGTTCGAACACGCATTTGAGCGCTCTCATCACGCAGAGCGAGGAAGGAGGTTTCGAAGGTCACGGATTGCTCGGGCAGGACAAACTTCCGGAACTTCACACGCTCCGCCATGCTCAGGATGGGAAAAGGCCAATCGCCCCGCTGTTGACGAACGGTATACCCGATAAGTTTGCCGGACAGCTGCGCCATGGCCTCCAGGAGAATCACACCCGGAACGACCGGAAATCCTGGGAAATGATCCGTGAAGAAGAAGGTGTCGGAAGGAAAGACCTTTGTCGCACTTGCACGCTCACCAATCTCCATTTCGTGGATTTCATCCAGCCATGCCCATCGCATCGACCTTCCTCCTGTCTGCCCTCGGCGACAGTCCATAACCGGGGGCTGAATCCTGAGGCAAAGCCGTGGCAACTTGATGACAAGCAGAGGTGCTCGGCTCCTGCTAAGCTTCCCACTCCGGAGGAGATTTTCGTGCGCGTTCTACCTGCATCCCTGCTGCTTACTGCCTGTTGGACCAGCTTCGAACCTGTGGAATACGAGCAGGTTCCTTTTCAGAACGAACACGTGCTGAGTGAACAAGGGGTCGTGACCACCTACCAACTCAACCTCCTCTGCCCTGACGGAGACAAGGCTCGCTTCTACACGGTCCACGATCCCACCTTCGAGGGACCGCTGCCGATCGCTGTGGTGCTCCATTCCTCGGCCTTCGACTACGTGACCGACCCCGTCTCCCTCGCGCCGCTTGCGGGAGCGCACTACGCAGCTCGGTATGAGGAGACCCACCGCCTCGAGCGAGACTGGGGCGTGATGAAGGTTTGGGAAACCCTGGGCATGCACCCTCAAGTGGAGACAGTTGAGACCAACTCCGGGACCCTTCCCGCTGCCCTTCTGGATGCGGGAGTGGCCGCGTTTTACCCCATCAACTGTTGGGGCGACCTCTGGCACAACTCCGAGGTCCACACCAACGACCTCGCAGCAGAATTTTTCCCTCGCTGGGGGGGAACCTTCGCAGCTTGGATGGCTCGTCTCGTGCAAGATTCCGATTTCGCAGGGCTCCAGGGCGTCGAGTTCCCGTTCGAGCCCGATCAGCAAGGCATTCACCTGATCGGCCTTGGGGATGGGGCTCGAGGCGTTGTGAGCATTCTCAAGTCGCCGGACAAGCCTGACCTTGCGAGTATCTTTGTGGATTCCCCGGTCGATGACCTGTCCATCTGGGCAACGGACCCCGCTTTCGAGGCCGAGGCCACAGGCCTCCATCTCATCTTCAGCTACTCCAATCAGGCGCCCGACTGGAATGCCTGGACATTGAAAGCGCTGATCAACCAAGGATTTGCAGATGGCGCACGAGTCGGCTTGGCCTTCTCCAGAGCCGATCCCCGAGTGCCTTTTCCCCAAGACAGCTTCAACAACCTGATTGCGTCGGTGAACAACCATGAGCAAGGGCTGGTCATCGAATCTTTCGACGCCACCCATGTCCAGGTCAACAACGATCTCGATCGCTCCAACCAGGTGGTCAACTTCCTACTCGACCGCCCAGCGGAGCCCGAGCCTGAACCCGAAGGCTGAATCTGCTACTGGACGAGACGCCCCTTCCAGGCCACTCCACCGCGATTCGAAAGCCCCGAGTTCAACAACAGAGCCATTAAAATCAGGTTGGCCGGTGCGTGTGAGAGGCCAAAGAGCGGCGAAAGGCCCCAAATGCGATCCATCTGGAACCGAACGACCTGCATCAATGCACACAAGCTCGCTCCCCAAACCAACCACTCCGTGCCCAGCACATCCAGGAGTCCCAGGACAAGCAAAACAGGTCCTGCCAAGACCTGATTGGCGAGAAAGAACAACACCAGCAGAAGAGTGGCCCAGGAATACCTCAGCCCCGCAAAGAGGTTCTTGCTCCAGCCGGACCAGATCTCACTGAACGAGGTGTACATCCGACAGGAGAACAGCTCTCTCAACACCAGAAACTGGTAGGCGAAGCCCGCTTCTGTCACCTGCTGTGCAAGCCCCACATCATCGAGAACGTTGTTGCGAACCGATTCGTGCCCACCCACCGCGTCGTAGGCTGAGCGACGGATGGCGATGAACTGTCCGTTGGCCAGAACACGATTGGGACTCTCGGCGTCATTGACCTTGTCCATGTCGTTGCCTGCGAGGATCAGACCTGCAACAGCGGGCTGCATCACTTTCTCCCAAAACGTCACCATTTCGAGTCTTCCGATGCCCGAGACCATGTCCAACTCATTCTCTTCAGCGTAGGCAACCACACTCGTGACAGCCTCCGGGTGAAGCTTCACATCCGCATCCACGAAGATCAGCCAAGACGCCGTCGCAGAAGCCTGTGCACGGTGGAGCGCCCAAGCCTTGCCATACCAGCCCTCGGGGAGAGACTCCTCACCCCGCAGCAGGCTTACGCGACTGTCGCGCCTCGCCCACTCTTCCAAGATCGCGGTGGTTCCATCTGTGGAACCATCGTCCATCACCACGAGGTCGACCCGCACCTGCTCCTGCGCCAGAATGTGCTCCACGCACCCATCAATGTTGTCCACCTCATTGCGCGCCGGGACAACAACGGAAACAACCTGCTCCCCCGAGAGGGCCCGCTCACCAGGACCCAGAGCCCACCTGCGATCGCGCTTGCGAAGCTCGATTTTTATTGCGCTGCTGAGCCACCCCAAAACCGCCAGCCCAAGAAAGAAACGAGCGACGAGGATTAGCACAGCCAAACCCCTCCAAGGCTACACTTCACAGCAATGGTTCTCCCGAAGCTCAACTCTCCACTCCTCTTGGGCATCCTGCTCGGTGCCCTGATGCCCCTCCTCTATCTCGTTCAGTGGGTGGTCAAACAGTCTGGGGAACAGGAGCGATGGCTCCACGGTACCTTAGAGGTTCGAGTCGACAACCAGGCGCCGCTCATTCTCCCGATCAACCTCCATGAGGGACAATCGGCACAAGGACTCACCCTGCAGGGTTCCAGTGTCCTGCAGGAAGGGGATTATCCTTGGGAGCCTACACCTTTTGAGGCCTCTTTTTTCCTCCATTTGGACCCGGAGCAACACGCGCCCGAAGGGCCCCGGGAAAAATTGGACTGGGCGGCCTCCTACACAGAACGACTGACCTCAAGGCCCGATGGACTCGGCCTCCCACCTCTTCCTTGCAAAGGCAGTGTGGAACCTCTCAAGGTCACTCCACGATCCGGCGGGGCGGGCTTGAACGCCTACAAAGACCTTCAACTCGCCTTGGAGCTCAGCTGTGCATCGGCGGGTGCGGATCTGCTTTGGAGCAGCGGCGATGAACGCACCTGGACGGTTCGTGGTCCGCTCTCACTCAGCTCCGGGCCGACTCCATAAGCAAGTCCCAGTCGGCTGCTCGCCAGGCCACCACAAGGTCCTTGACCTGGGAATCCGGTGCGCCTCGGGAGGCGCGAGCCAGGCGGTACCGGGCATAGGAACCCTGCGAGAGAAATCGTACTGTCAGCGGGCCCAAACGTTCACTCTTCCGTTTGGAGTCGTACTCAATGTTGGCCTGTCTCAGAGCCTGATCGAGGCGATCCGCCAAACCGCTTGCCTCCCGTTGCTGACCCGGGACCCATTCCAGTGCAAGTTCCACGCGAGGGGGGTCTTGGAGTTGTGTGCGGGCCGTAAACCCGACCAGCGTCTGCCTTCCCAAGATCGATTCCACCACGTGGATGATCTGCTCCTGACTTACCTTCTCTCCTGTGACATTCAGCATGGCTGCTGACTTCCGAAGAAACCGGAGCCGCGGAAGCGGCCCCGCAAAACCGACAACCTCCACCAGGTCGCCTAAGTCATAGCGATAAAGCCCTGCTGTCGTGCTGATGACGAGGCGATACACACCTCCTTCCTCAAGCTCCCAAGCCCAGCGGGGCTCATCGTCTTCCGTCAAGAACTCCAGCAGATGGGCTCCGAGCCATGCGATCCCACCGGGATCCTCATCGGAGAGGGGGAGAGCAAAATACCCCTCTGAGGCTGTAATCCCGACCTCGCGAATCGGTACCTCGCCCCCAAGGGCTCTCGGAAACTGATCCAAATAAAATCCTGCCGCCCCCCCTTTCCAGCAGTGGATGCTCACAAGATTCCAGAGATCGGCCATCTTCCAAGAGGTCGGCGGCACCCTGCGCTTGGACTTTCGCTCGAGTTGGGTACGGAGCCCCTCCTCCAGTGCGGTGGCGGGGCCACAGCGAAGCGTTCCATCGGACAAATCTTGAGCCAAGAAATCGGACCATTCCTCGAGGCGTCGGGCCATCATCAGAATGGTGGATGGATTCGCGGTTGTGATGGAGCTTACCTCCGACTGAAGGGCAAAGCGCAGCGTGCAGTACAACCGAAGAATGGGATCCGACAGCTGATGAACCTTGTCCGGTGTGGGATACCGCATCCGAATCATCCAGGGTTGTCTCGCATGCATTCGCCCTGTATTTGAGCCATAGTTCAGCCCCGATGGAAGGCGCCCCTCCACTGCAGGTGACACCAGTGTGAGCACCTTGCCGCGAGAAATCTCCTCACGATCTTTGACCAATCCCAACCGCCAGAGGTCTTGCGCCATCGCGACCTCTTTTTCCCAAACCGATGTGACCGGAAGGAATTTGGATGGGCCCGTTGTGCCCGAGGTGACGAGTAGTTGTTTCACCGCGTGCCGGGTGAGCACGCTCGGCTCTCCCGAAACCACGCGGTCAAAATAAGCCTGGCCATCCGAGTACGAACGAACGGGAACTCGCTGGCGAAACGCATCCAGATTCAGTCCCTCTTCCAGCCCATGATCCCGAGCAAAGCCCGTTCCACGCGCCGAATTCAGAACCGCCTTCAACACTTTCTCTTGAACAAGTTGGGGGTCGGTTAAGCTGGATTCCAAGCAAGAAATCGCCTTGCCTGAGAACGCACGCAGGACCCGATAGGGTCCATTGCCATGGGCTGGAAGAAGTTCTTTGATCATCAGACCTCAAGAATAGGCTTTGACACGGATCTTGCCACCCGATACCGTCAAGAGACACCCTAGGAATCGCAGCAAGAGATGAAGACCGGAGACGTAATCCGAGACGCAAAAGGGCGTGAATACCAGGTGGGACAACTTCTGGGCCGCGGCCTATGGGGCAAGTCCTACATGGTGCGCCAAGAAGAAGACGGGGAGGAGTACGTCTTAAAGTGCCCCTTGACCCGTGCAGACTTTCGCGGCGATGTTCCTGCACCTGACGACCTCCTCGCAGGATGCCGAAACATTCTGTTGGAACAGGGCCGAATCCTGGACGAGGGCCGCTGGCCTTTCCTGCCTCGCCTTCACGCGCGCTTCACCACCACCGATGGAACCCCTGTCCTGCTGACTCCCAAGTTCACGACCACACTCGAGAAACGGATCCAGAGCGGCTGCTCCCTGTCGGAGGTCATTCACACCCTCTGCACGGTGCTTCAGCACCTCCGCTTGCTTGGGGAGGGTCCCGGTGTTCACGGCAATCTGCGCCCATCCAACATTCTGCTGAACGATCGAGGCGACGTTTTTCTTGCCGATCTGGCAACGCGCTCGCACAAGAACTTGGTCGGCCGACTGCACGCCATTGCCGGTGAGCCCAACCGGTACCTGGCCCCTGAAAACGCTGCAAGCTTGGGGGAGACCGCCTTTACCCCGATGGTCGACACCTACGCGGTGTGCGCGGTGCTCTACCGCGCAGTGATGACCCCCACTCACGGAACGACCGACCCCCAGAGCGTGCCGGATGTGCCGACGAGGGGTCTGGACAAGGCCGCACTCTTGACGATCAAGGATCGCGCTGACGATCGACTTCGCTGTGAGGAATCCAACGAACGGTTCCATCGACGCGTCGCGGATAGGCTGGCCGCGGTTCTCAATCGCGGGATTTCACTGGAGACTTCACCGTCTCCTCCTTTTCGATTCAAACGTGTGACGGACCTCCTGCCTCGCCTGCAGGAGCTGAACTCCTTGATTCGGCCGGAAGTGATGTCTGTGGGCAAGGTCATCGTCAACCGGCCGACATCTCAGCAAGCGTTTGAGACAGGCGAACCCGTGCAGTTTTCCGTCTCCGTCGCGGCCTCACCAGGCGTCGAAGTGCACGAGGAGATGGCGCCCGGAATCGCGTTGTTCGACCAAGAATCGGGAGAGCAGATCCGCCTGAACGATTCGGGTTTCGAGGCCAATCGCCACCCGAGCGGACGCTTTCGATTCGCCTTTACCCTCCAACCCCTTCCGCCCTCGCGCTACATCGTCAAGGTGGCATTCGCCATCAAGGGGTCCGGCCACCCTCCGGTCACCTCACAGACCACTTTCGAGGTCCACGCCGCCCCTGGCTACGTCCCGCCACCAAAGCCAACCGAGCCCGCTGCGCTTCCATTCAGCGCCCCGGAGACAGTTGAGGAGCGGGACACTGCCGTGGATCGCGTCATCGAAGAAGCCTCCCCCTCCACAGCTGCGCCAATTCCCGCCACAAGCCAGGCGGAGGTGCCGCAGGTGCACGCGGTGGAGTGGGAGCCTGAACCGGAAGACCTTGCGGATCCCACCTTCCCAGGGGACACGATGGATCCGATGCCCGTCTCGCCATCGCCTACAGCCTCCACAGGCTTCGAAGACCCCCTTCCCAGTTCACATCAGGTCAACCCAGGAAACGCAGCGCACACGAGCTTTTCTTCCGAGATCGGAACTGACCCTGCCGTCAAGCAACCCACGCAGGTTCCCCACACCGATCCCCGAGAGGATCATCTCGGCATCCACTCGTGGACTGAACTCCCCCTGCCCTCTCCCAAAAACACGTCTTCTAAGTCCCCAATTGCCCAAAGGCCGCTGGAAGACTCCTCTCCGGAGGAACCGAATCGGATCGAAAGATTGGTGGAAATCATGCGGGAAGACCCCTATGTAGCTTTCATGGGTGCAGGCATTGTTCTGATTCTCCTGCTGCTCATCACCGTCTTCGTCCTGGGATAAAACATGCAAATCAATTTGAGCGCCGAGAGCAATCTCAGCGCAGCCGCCGATGCCGTTGCGCTCTTCGTCTCCTCCAATTCACCAAGCACGCTCCCCTCATCTGTCGAGCCCGCTCTTGCTGAGGCCATCCAAAACGTCTTGGCAGAAGAGAAGTTCGATGGGAAGGCTGGTGCATTGGTGAGCATTCGTCCGCTCGGCGCCCTGCCCAGCAAATGGTGCCTTATCGTCGGTGCCGGAAGTGGATTCCCCAATGACCTCCGGAGAGCGGCAGGAGAGTGCGCTCATTTCGCAAGGGGCCAAGGCGCAGAGACCTTGAACATCGTGGTCGGTGACAGCCTCAGCGACGGTGCCCCGAGCGCCCAGACCCGAGCTCTTGTCGAGGGTCTCTTTGAGGGCAATTACCAGTTCGACAAGTACAAACCCGAGGACAAAAAGAAAGCGGCACTCCGTGAAGTCACCGTGACCGGACTCTCGGGTGACGCCGCTGATGTAGAGCGCGGTTCGGCCTTTGCTCATGGACAGACGGTCGCTCGAAATCTGGTCAATGAGCCCGCGGAAGTGGTTTATCCCGAGTCCTTGGCCGCCTTCTGTGAGGACCTTCGAAGCGACCAAATGACGGTCGAAATCTGGGACGAAGCTCGATGCCGCGAGGAGGGCATGGGAGGCATCATCGGTGTGGGCCAAGGGTCGGCACGCCCCCCGCGCTTCATCCACATGAGTTGGACCCCCAAAGGCGAGTCGAAGGGACACATCGGCCTTGTTGGAAAGGGAATCACCTTCGATGCAGGCGGCCTGTCCATCAAACCCTCCAGCGGTATGCAGACCATGCGTTGTGACATGGGGGGCTCAGCGGTTGTTGTGGGCATTATGTCTGCCCTCGACAAAGTTCAGCCCAACGTCAAGGTGGAAGGGTTGATCGGAGCTGCAGAGAACATGCTCGGTGGCTACGCGTTCAAACTCGGCGATGTGTTGACGATGCGAAACGGGAAGACTGTGGAAATCCACAACACCGATGCCGAAGGCCGCTTGGTGCTGGCCGACTGCCTCTCCTACGCCAGTGAACTCGGTGTGGACGAATGCATCGACTTCGCGACGCTCACCGGTGCTGCGGTCGTCGCTCTTGGGGAGCGCTATTCCGCGCTCTTCACCGAGCACGATGACTTCGCCGACATCTTTCTCGACCATGCCGCAACCTCAGGTGAAGGCCTCTGGCGTCTGCCTCTTGAGATGAAGTACAAGGAAAAGCTGAAAGCAGAATGGGCCCAGATCAAAAACGTCGGTGGACGTGAGGCGGGTTCAATCACAGCCGCCCTGTTCCTCTCTGAGTTCGTAGACGGCCCCACCTGGGCCCACTTCGATATTGCAGGGCCCACCTTTGTTTCAGCCAAAACAGACCACTTCAGAAAAGGCGCGACTGGTGCGATGGTTCGAACTGTTCTAAACTGGTTGGAATCGAAGTAACGAAGGAGACACGCATGCGACTTCTTGCCGCTGCACCCATCGCCCTCTTGGCGGCCTGCGCACCCGAGACCGGTATTTGGCTTTTGGAGATCGAAGCAGCCGGGGAAACCACCTGCGAATCCACCTTCACGCACAACTTTGTGAATGTGGTGGAGCCGAACCAGGACGAAGACGATCCCAACTGGAGTGAGGAAGGCGGAGAGTCCGTGAGCCCCTCCCTTCGCTTTGTGAAGGTGGAGATGGGCGGTGGTACAAACTGCGTGATGCTTTGGGGCAACGAAGTCCTTCCAGGCACCTGCGATGGCTCCAACTGGACCTTCAAGTGGGACCTTCGGGACGAGGGTGACACCCAACAAACCCATGCACTCGGCTACACCTATTCCCACGTGTATGAGAATGTGGTCAGCACAGAGCTCAAGCTGAATGTCTCCGGCACGACAGGCTCGGGCACCCTCAAAGAAGGGGTCTCCCGCATGGACGTGTACACCGAGAGTGACATGTGGGCCCAAGCCGTCGGACAAGCCATGGGCCAGATGCCCGTCGGAAACTACCTCAAGAAAATGGGACAAGACTCTGACGGAAATCCGGTGGTGCAGGATGCCATCAATACGCGGGCCGACACGGAGTGTGCCGCCTCGGAATGCAGCATCGACTACTCGGAGATCTGTTCCTCCGATGAGAGAACCATTGTGGCCACCCACTACACGTTTGGCGATGACCCAAGCTACGAGGATGTGCGAGGCAACGTCCAAAACTCCGGCGTTCCGAGCCAACAGCCTGGCGGCGGCGGCGGCGGTGGCGGTGGCGGAGCTGGGAACGGCAACTGAGTCCGGAGTTCGAACTCAGTCGACACAATCCCGGTCGATCACCACGGAACCTTCGAGTGCGCGGTTGGCGTCCAGCCAGCGCTCCACGATGTCCTCCGCGGTTCCCTCGGCCAGAAGAATCGTCCGCATAATCGCGAGCCGCCTCCGAAAATGGCCGCGGTTAATTTTCAGCGGGCTGTGTGCAGTCCGAAGCGGCCGTCCGGAATAGCGAGAGGGCCCGCCTAAATGGGCAACCGCCATCTCGGTCTCGTGTCGAATGATTCGCTCGAGATCCTTGCCCTCGAAGAAGAACCCCACAATAAAGTCCTCCGCCGATGCATGGACAAAGGCTCGAACCAGACGTTCAACTTCCTCACGGCCTCCGAGGGTCTCAAAATCCGTCATGGCTTGCGCTCCATGCCGGCCACAAAGAATTCGACCGACCGGCCCCGAGTGGCTTTCGGCTTGAAACGTTTCACTGACCCAAACTCACTCCGAAGCGACTGGACAAACGCCTGTGCATCTTGACCTTCAAAAACTTTCGCAACGAAAGAGCCACCCGGCCTCAGCAGCTGGAGTGCGAGATGCAGACCGGACTCGATCAGCGCGATCTGCCGAACATGATCGGTGAACCGATTTCCAGTGGTCGACGGAGCCATGTCTGAGATCACGACGTCAGCATCCCCGCCCAACAGCTGCCTCATCGGATCCACCTCCGTGTCCTCAATGGACTGCTGAAGAAACTGGCCGGGATAGCCGGCGACCTCCTGAATATCGATGCCCACCAAGACCCCTCCAAAGCCGATTTGCTCCTGAGCAAACCGAGACCAACTTCCTGGTGCACAGCCCAAGTCAACGACCCGTTGCCCAGGTTTCAGGAACTTCCACTTCTGCTGCATCTCCTGGAGCTTGTACACCGAGCGGGCTGCATACCCCTCCTTTTGTGCACGCCTTGAAAAGTGATCGGCCTTCTTGTAGGTCATGGCACCTCCCCAGCAATGTACCGATTGAGAACCTCCCAAGTGGCCTCCAACCCGCGCCCATCGTGGGCCGAGAACGCAATGCACTCCTCGCCCTTCAAACTGAAACCTTTTTTGATCTTGGCCAACGCAGAGGCCGACTGGTTCCGGGTCAACTTGTCCATCTTCGTTGCGAGAACCAACAGGGGAATTCGATTTTGGCGAACCCACCAAATCATGTCTGCATCCAGTTCCTGAGGTTTGCGCCGAATGTCGACCAAAACCACCACGAGCCGCAGGACCTCCCGATCGGACAGGTACCCCTCGATCATGCCATGCCACTGCTCCTTCACCTCTCGAGGGACCTTGGCGAAACCGTAGCCCGGCAAATCCGCAAACACGCACCGCTCATCGACCTCAAAAAGATTGATGGCTTGGGTTCTTCCCGGGGTTTTTGAGACTCGAGCCGCTTTGTTGCTCTTCAGTAGCCGATTGATCGCTGAAGATTTACCCACGTTGGAACGTCCAGCAAAAGCAATCTCCGGAAGGCCTATCTCGGGGGGCTCATCCACGAAGCTTCCCAGAAAAGCCAGTCTTTTTCCCGCCAGATACTTTCGATTCACCGTCACTTAGGGTCTACCTCTTGTGTCCGTTTTATCTCCTCTGCCGACGAGGTGTGGCAGA
Organism: Myxococcota bacterium; assembly: GCA_036021505.1. GTDB lineage: Bacteria > Myxococcota_A > UBA796 > UBA796 > CAJQPC01 > JAYXVV01. Next base: position 19,894 of record JAYXVV010000116.1, read on the forward strand.
ATAAACCGCAGGCATGTGCTTGTTGAGAAGGAGTCCACTGTATGTTCACCCCAATGCTGTTGCTCGCCACGGTTCAAGCCGGTGTCGTATCGGAGCTGAGCCCGGAAGAGCTCCACCTTGCACAATGCGCTCCGACAATCGACGAGGCTCTGCAAAAGTTCGGACTCCAAGGAGAAATCGACGCCTGGAAGGAATGCCTCAACGGAGCGAAGGCTCAATCTCTGGCCCCCCTTGTCCCCAAGATTCAAGGACACATTGTCGAGCGAGAGCTTCATCGCGACTACGCCACCTTGCGTGAAACCGATCCGATTCAGTACGCCAAGGTCGTGCTCGCAACGTCAGCACAAAGCTCCAATGCAACGCTGCCTATTGACGTGCTCCGCCAGCAGTGGCAGCTCTTGTTGGAGGACACCCAGACTCGAGCAAACATGGGTGATTTCAGAGCAATTGCCGTGCGATTCATTCCCCACTCCACCGTGAATCAAGAGACCCAAGACCTCCTCGATGACCACCTTCGGCGACGCATTGCCGACCTGGGTCTTCGGGCTCCAACAGCAGACAGTCAGGATGCAGCAGAGGCCCCAATTGTGATTCAGGTCTCCCCTTTCTTTGAAGAACTCGAACCCACGGTTCAAGACGAACGTGGGCGGCTCCACAAAGTCGGTTTCCAGCTCAAAACCAACAGCATTCGATTCAAGGCCAAAGACACCCGGCGCGGTGGCTTTCGCGTGGGCCACGCCCATGAGGATGCCCACCTGTCCGTCGCTATCGACGAGAGCATTGATGGTGTCACCATCAAGTTCGCCGACGCTTTTCTGGCGATCTTGATTCGGGAAAGTTTCTCCCGATACCCCATCCCCGCCCCCTGATTCCCCTACTTCTGAAGAGGCTCCCATGAAGGTCAACGGAACCCCCATGCGTACGGTTTGGTGGCAAGACGGAAAGGTCCACCTCATTAACCAACCGCTGCTCCCCCACCGCTTTGAAACCATTGCCTTGGATTCCCACCACCAGACCGCTGAGGCAATCCAAACGATGGTGGTTCGTGGCGCTGGAGCGATTGGAGCAACGGGTGGATTCGCAATGGCACAGGCCGTTCTTTCCGCCCCAGAAAAAGGATTCCACGCTGCCGTCGCCGAGGCTGCCAATGTCGTGGCCAACACCCGGCCTACCGCTCAAAATCTCTTCTACGCGATCAACCGAGTCGTCAAGGCCGTTGAAGCGGAGGGCGAGAATTTCGCCAAGGCGCGCGAGGCCGCCCTGGCTTGTGCGCAAGAGATTGCCGACGACGATGCGGCATGCTGTGAATCCATTGGAAACCATGGACTGCCTTTGATCTCTGAGGGAGCCCGTATCAGTACGCATTGCAATGCAGGGTGGCTGGCATTTGTTGACTGGGGCAGCGCGATTTCACCCATCTATGCTGCCCACCGCGCCGGAAAGAAGCCGTTCGTCTGGGTGGATGAGACCCGCCCTCGGAGTCAGGGAGCGAGGCTCACGGCCTGGGAGTTGGCGCAGGAGGGTGTCGCACATGCGGTCATCCCGGACAATGCCGCAGGACACTACATGCAACGTGGCGAGATCGACATGGTCATTGTGGGCTCGGACCGGATTGCAGCCAACGGCGACGTGGCCAACAAGATCGGAACCTACTCTTCTGCTGTGGTGGCTCATGCCAACAACATTCCTTTCTATGTGGCGGCACCCACCACGACCATCGATCCGGACTGCCCTACAGGAAGCGAAATTCCCATCGAGGAGCGAAGCGAGGACGAGGTTCTCTACACCTGGGGCTGGTCCGATGACGGCGTGTTCCGACGGGTACGAACGGCGCCTCAAAGCAGCAGTGCACGAAACCCGGCTTTTGATGTCACCCCCGCTGACCGGGTGACCGGAATCATCACTGAAAAAGGCATCGTTCCTGCAACTCCGGAGGGAATCGCGAGTGTCGTGAGAAGACCCTGATCGCGCTCAGGAGGACGACTTGATGGGACGAGCAACGCCACTCTGGACACGATGAGGCCCCTCCCCATCTTCCCAATTTTTGAGCACCGTCTCTGAATCGCCCACCAAAACCGCATCGTTTGGAACCTCGGTTCCAAATCCCAATTTAACGTGCGCACCGACCTTGGCGCGATGCCCAATCGCAGATCCTAAAAAGTAGACTCCCGAGGAGACCCGCTTTCCATCTTTCTGGACCTTTATCGGGCGCCCGAAAGAGAGATCGTAGGTGGTGACGCTCCAAGCAAGAAAGGCCTCCCGACCAAAGACACACGCCTGATGTCCCGCCCCAGCACTGATGAACGCCTCCGGGTAGAGCACGCAGAGGTTGGCCGTACCCCGCTTCCCGATACGCGCTCCTTCACCAAGAACAGAAGCATTCACAATGGCATGCTCCTCGATCCGTACTCCATCGCCCACCACAGACCCGCGAACAACAGAATGAGGACCGATCTCAGCATTCTCACCGATAACCGAGAGCTCCACCACAGCCGTTGGGTGGACTTGGGCCGATTTGGGAATGTGACTCAGACCGCGGGCGAGCTTCCACTTCGATACCGAGCGTGCTCTCCAGAAAAGCCGCAACAAGCCCCAGACCTTGGCCAGAATTCCTTTTCGCTTGAAGGCCCGCCCCTCTCGAGCGAATGTCGATGAAATCGCCATCCAATTGGCCTGCAGAATGTGGGACCAGTGATCGATCTGCACGACTGCCGCATCGGTAAACGGGAGGACATCGGGCATGGCGTGGGCGAGTGCGGGGTGCTCTCTCGGAGACTCCCTCTCTTCAATCTGAAGATCCACGACCAGGTCGTTCAACCCGTCAAATTCCGGTTCAGCACCGCCCGGCAAAAGTGCAACCTCATAGACCCCTGGACTCGGGAGGTCTTGGAGGGGGGTGGTGAGATCCAGCCACAGCGCATTGTCGACTTTCAGCCGATCGCCAGGTGAAGCCAGCGCACAGAAAGCCTTGAGTGCCGCCCCGGTAATCCATGTTCTGTCCGAGACCAAGAGGTAGGGCTCAGTCGAAGGAGGATGGTCAACCCGAACGATGCCTGCTCGTTCAAACTCCTCCTCCATCAGCGAAGCCAAGGAACGGCCAAGCACCTGTATGTCCGAAACGGAATCCTGCCAGGGGGCGAGAATCCGTCCTGAAGCCTTCAGATAGACCTTCAAAGTGCCCCCAACTCAGAGGCGATTTCTTCCACAATCCACAGAATTTCGGTCTCTCTGGCATTCTCCATGGCCACCTCGAGAATTTTTCGCCCCTCTGCATGCCGACCAACCCCATTCAGAAGTCGGCCCTGCAGCAGTCTGCCCATCAGTACAGTCTCCAAATCCTTGTGTCGCGAGGCCCCATCAATTCCACTCTCCAAGACCTCAAGGCCCTCTTCCCACTCCCCCTGCTGAGCCCTGAGGAACCCGAGATAGATTTCATTGAATGCGACCTCTTTCCCCATTCCGTACTGCCGTGCGATCTGACGCGCCTGCTCAAAAGACCCATAGGCTTTTGCAAACTCCTCCTGGCGAAAGAGAACGTCCCCAATGTTGTGGAGGTTGTAGACCACGCCCCGCCCGTAGCCAAGATTTCGATTGACATCGAGCGCCTCTCGAAAGCTCACGAGCGCCGCATCAAAATTTCCATTGGAGAAATGGGTGATCCCCATGTTGTTGACAATACGCGCCTGCAAGAGGCGGTCGCCCACCTCCTCGGAGAGTACCCGAGCCTGCCCCAGCGAGGCCATAGCCAGGTCCGGTTGCCCCAGGCGGTTGTGAACCTGAGCCAGTCCTGAGAACGACTTCGCAGCCAGGTCTCTCTCTTCACCACTGGCCTCCAGAGCGGATTCAAAGGCCTCCATCGCACTTGTGGAGGACCCTCCTTCCAACTCGAGGCGCCCCATGGTGAGGTAGAGTTCGGCCAAAGGCCTCTCCAACCGGGCCATCTTGGCCTCCGAGAGGCCCTGCTCGATGATCATCCTTGCCATATCGAGCTTTCCTTGGTGGACATAGAGTTGACCCAGCTCCACAAGGCACCCCACCTCAAGGCTCACAACGGCAATCTCTGCGCTGATTTCCTGGGCGAGCTGAAGGTGAATCGCGGCCTTCTCTCGATTGCCCGCCATCGCGGCAACACGCCCCATCTTCAAATACAGGGTCGCTAAGCCTTCGAGTCTCATGGACTCCTCAATGTGTTCGCCCTCCTGCTCCAAGACCTCTGTGCCACGGCCATAGCACCCAGCGGCTCGCTCAAGAAGTCCCAAGAGCAGATGACGGTCGCCCGCCAACTCAAAATAGCGAGCAGCCTTGATCAAGCGATCCCCCACCGCACAGTGCTCGGCGAGTGCCTCGTAGTGTCCCTCAATCCGGGCCTCGTAGTGCTCCTCCATTCCCACCGAAATTCGATGGTGAATCTCCCGGAGCTGGGACCCCACAATGGATGTTCGAACGACATCCCAGATGAGCTGAGTGCTGAAGCTGTAGCGGCCGGGTTCCTCATGAGGGGCCACAAGCCCGTGCTCCACGAGAGTCTCCAGACTCCCCTCAAACTCTACTGCCGGCACGCAAAGCCGCAAAAGCTCCTCAGAAAATATGGGCGAGATCAAAGCCGCAGTCTGCAGCACTTGTTTCTCCCCGGACTCCAAGGCATCGACCCGCGAGGCAATCAGGGCATCCAGGCTTACAGGCAACTGGGCGCCCTCATGTGCATCCACAAGGCCTACACGGTCACCCTCGACCCGAACCGCGTCTTGCTGCTCGAGGGCCTTGAGAATTTCGGTGACGTACAAGGGATTTCCTTCCGCCGTACCCACGACCAACTCCAGCAACTTCGGTTGGACCTCAAGCGCCCGAAATCGCTCTGCGATCATGCGCTCCTGGTTTTCAATTCCGAGCGGTGCAAGAACCACCTCGATCTGTGCCGCAGGAAGCGAATCCGGCAGGGGTCCTCGATGGGTCACAATCCACAGCAATGGAATGCTTCCTTGATTTTCAAGAATGTGACCCAGAAGGTCCAACTCGAGCTGCGAGTGGTGGTGAAGGTCTTCAAGCACGAACAAAACCGAACGCCCGCGGGCCACGCCTCCCACAAATGCGAGACCTGCTTTGTACACATCCTCTTTCGTGGGCCGAAACCGACCTCCAATCTCCAACGAAAACAGTGCGCCGAGCGTGGCGATTTCATCGGGTGTGACCTGCAACCGCTCCAAGCTCGCGAGTCTCTCTCGGATCACCTCGGGAGATTCCCGACTCGACAATCCCAAATAGGCAGCCACAATGTCGCGAATCATCGCCATCGGCGGAGCTGAACCGTAGGGCAGCGCCCGTCCCCCGTAGAACGGCAGACCCGCCTTGAGCGCCAAGAGCTCCAACTCTCGCACCAAGCGACTCTTACCCGAACCAACACCACCACGAACCGAAACCAAGCCGCCTTGCCCTCGGGCCAATCCACTGAGGGCCTCGGAGAGCATTTCAACCTCACCCTCTCTTGACTCCCATCGACCTGGGCCGTGGCCCTGTGTCTTCATCCAGCGGCCAGCGACACTCCAAACCTCTTGAGAACCCTTCCGCCCGCGATGCTTCAGGCTCTGCTCCTCGTTGAATCTCCACCCGTCTGCTCGGTCCTTGACCCACCCCGAAACCCGAACCTCACCCGCCTGGGCGGATGCAGCCAGACGCCGAGCAAGCTTGATGGCATCTCCTCGGGCCAAGCATCGCTGGCGAGCGCTCTCCTCAATCCAGACCACGTGACCACCATGGAGCCCCATCGCCAGTTCAACACTGGAGTTTCGACGCCTCGCCCTTCGGATGGTCCTCTGCAGGTGAAGGGCACAATTCATGGCCCGATCCAGGTCATCCTCTCGCATTTTCGGCACACCAAAGAGAATCGAAAACCCCTCATCGGAATGCCCTTCAATCCAGCCGTTGTAGCGCCCCACCACCCGCTCGACCATCCGGAAAAGCTGGTTGTGCTTCTTGAGAACATGCTCAGGCTCCAGTTCACCCCATGCCTCGGTCAATCCAATCAATTCGACATAAAGCGTGCTCACCAGCTTTCGCTCGACCACATGATGAGGCGTCAGGTCGGAGTTCAGGCTCGACCCACTCGCTGTCTGATGACTCGAAGTGAGGTCGTCTCGTGACCCGACAGGCTCCCAGACCGCTTTCAACAAACTTCCCATCTGCGAAGCTGCCGCATCCTCAGAGACCTCATCCGAGAACAAGCCGCGGAGAAAATGCCCCAGAAGGGCCTCGTCCGCACGCATTCCCTCATCAAAAAGCAGTGCCCTCAGGTCCTCCTCAAGATGGGCCGCTTCCTGATACCGGTCCGCAGGGTCCCTGGCCAAGGCTTTCTGGAGGATCTCCCAAAGGCGCTCCGAGACCTCCGGTGCCTCCGTCCTTGGATCGGGAACTTCCGCCTCGATCACTCGCCTGAGCTTCTCCTCAGGATTCGGGTGTTGAAACAAGCGGTGATTCACCAGCAGTTCGTAGAGCACGATTCCACAAGCAAACACATCGGTCCGAGAGTCTACCGATTCGCCCGAGGCCTGCTCTGGACTCATGTAAGCAAACTTTCCGCCACCCGGTTGAGCTTCAGCACCACCGGCTACAGTGCCCTCAACACGCGCGATTCCAAAGTCGAGGACCTTCACCTGCCCCTCAAAAGACAACATGATGTTGTGGGGGGAGATGTCGCGGTGAACGATGCCCAATGAAGTTCCATCCGCCGAGCTCCGGGAATGCGCATAGGCAAGTCCCCGGGCCATGCAAGCGACAATGTAGACGGCAAAACGGAGAGGAAGCTTCTGTCCCTGAGCTCTTAGCTTTCGCACCGTGCGGGTGAGGTCTCGGCCATAGATGTGCTCCATCGCAATGTAATGGCTCTTTTCAACCCTCCCGAGGTCAAAGACGTGGACAACGTTGGGGTGGGTCAGGAGCGAGCAGATTTTTGCTTCTTGGATGAACAGACTGACGAAACGGTCCGAGGTTGCGAGACTCGGAAGAATCCGTTTGATGACGAGCCGTTTCTCAAATCCCTCCACCCCAAAAGCTCGGGCCAAATACACTTCTGCCATTCCACCCGTAGCAATTCGCTCGAGCAGTTCGTAGTCCCCATATTGGCGCGGCAACTCCATCGGTGTGGGCATGGTAAACCAAAACCCGTCAGCTTTCGTGGCCTTCTTGTGGATTGTAGGAATTTCGCGCAGCGAATTCTTCGACCAGTGCCCGACTCTTCGGATCCAGACTCTGCGGAGACACGATCTCAAGACGAAACTCGTGGTCGTCGCGACTCCCCGATGTCTTGTAGTGGCCTTTTCCTGCGATTCGCAGACGCTGACCCGAGGAAGAACATGGAGCTATCGTGACGTTCACCACGCCTCCAGGGCAGCGAACACGCACCGTTCCCCCCAGAAGAGCCTGCTGGATGGTGAGGTACACCACGTCGTCTATCGCCTGGCCTCGCTCTTCGCTCTCGGGCTGGAGCCCAGGGGCAATGGGGAGAACCACGAGATCACAGACCAAATCGCCAGTACCGCCTCCATGCCTTCCCGCGTTTCCCATCTTTGGGATTCGAATGCTGTCCCCATGCTCATTGTCAGGTCCGAGTCTCAGGTCAAAAATCTCCCGCTCCTGACGAAGAGCGAGTCCATCGTCCGAGGGCACCCAGCGGACATACTCCAGTGTCTGACTTCCTCCCCTCTCGGCGAGCGAGGGCGAAATTTCCACCACCAGGACAACATCTGCCCCATGCTCTGGAGAAGTGCCACCTCGAGCCCCAAACCCGAAATCTGCATCCCGAGGCGTTGAAGCGGCTGTTCCTCGAAACATTCCCCCTTTCAACCGATCCGAAAAGATGTCCTCCAAGTCCAGGTCGTCCGCATAGGAGCCCCGATGGTCCTGGTTGTCCATGACTCCATCTCGTGTCGGGCGAAAGGCGTTCAAACCCGGTCGTGCTGTGCCGCGCCCATCGTAGCGTTGCCTCCGTGAGGGGTCAGAGAGGACTTCATAGGCCTCTCGTATCTGCACAAACCTTTTGGCCGACTTCGGATCCGATCCAGCATGGTCGGGATGGTGGTCTCGTGCAAGGGCTCGGAATGCCTTCTTAATTTCTTCAAGCGACGCAGACCTCGACACCCCGAGACGAACATAGAGATCCGCGGATTCAAAATTGTCGACGGAGTCGGTAGCCATGCCCTTGAGCATATCGAAAAGAGGCTGGACTGTGGGGAAGGACTCGTTAGGAGTTCTGTGTTGAAACGACGGCCCGCCTTGGCCCTGGGGCCTTTTTGAAAAAAAGGACTCCAGTTTTGGCCCAAAGTGTCCGACGTGATTGACGTGGCGCATCAGTGGAAGCTATGCTCCAAAGACCCAATCCCGACTGACTCCAAAGCGATATTTGATGGGTAAATACAGCAATCCCAGCGGCCTCTCCTGTTCTTTCTGCCACAAGCCGCAGAGAGAAGTGGACAAGATCATCGCGGGTCCCAATGTCTACATCTGTTCCGAGTGCATCAAGCTCTGCTTGGACATCATTCGAGACAACTCGCAGCAAAAGCCGGTGTCATGGGGCCATCAAAAGATCCCCCCGCCCGCACGGATCAAGGCCTTCTTGGACCAGTACATCATCGGCCAAGACCAGGCGAAGCGCAAGATTTCAGTGGCTGTCTACAACCACTACAAACGCGTTGAATCCAACAAGAAGAACGCCGGAACGGGCGATGTGGAGATCCAGAAATCCAACGTCCTGCTTGTGGGTCCGACGGGAACTGGCAAAACCCTGATTGCCCAAACCCTGGCACGTTTTCTGGACGTTCCGTTCATCATCGCAGACTCGACCACGCTGACCGAGGCGGGCTACGTCGGGGAGGATGTCGAGAACATCATCCTCAACCTCTACCAGGCGTCGAACAACAATCTTGAACGCACCTGTCGAGGCATCATCTACATCGATGAGATTGACAAGCTGGCCAAGCGAAACTCCTCGGGCTCTGTATCGCGGGACGTTTCCGGTGAAGGTGTGCAGCAAGCGCTGCTCAAGCTCCTCGAGGGCACTGTGGCGAACATCCAGGTTCGTGGAAACAAAAGGCTGCCCAACCAAGAATACGTTCAGGTTGACACCACCAACATCCTGTTCATCTGCGGCGGTTCGTTCGAAGGCATCGATCGTCTGATCGAGCAGCGCATGGGAACTCGAAATGTCGGTTTCTTGGCCGATGCCCGGTCGGACAAAGACACCGAGGAACTCAACAAGGCCGTCAACCAGGTCAAGAGTGAAGACCTCCAGCAGTTCGGCTTGATTCCCGAGTTCATCGGTCGACTTCCTGTGCTCGCAGCACTCGACCCGCTGTCCGAGGACGACCTGGTGCACATCCTTCGCGAACCCAAGAACTCGTTGGTGCGTCAGTATCAGAAGCTGTTCAAGTTTGAACGGGTCAACCTGACGTTCACCGACGGTGCCCTCCGTGCGGTGGCGGAAATGGCCTCCACCCGCCGAGCTGGCGCCCGTGGACTGCGCACCATTCTCGAGAATGTGATGCTCGAGATCATGTACGAGATTCCCTCGCGTGACGACATCAAAAACCTCGAGATCACGGAAGAGATCATCCGAGGAGAGGCAAGCGCCTTCGAAAATGAAGACAAGGTACCTGCTTCCGGATGAGCACCCCAAGTGATTCAGACGGCATTTTAGGGCTGTTGGTCGCCTCCCCACAGATGCAGGACACCAACTTCTCGAGAACGGTTGTCCTGCTCTGCCAACATGACGCTCAGGGCGCTCTCGGCGTTGTGATCAATCGCGAAACCAACCTCAGCGTTCGAGAGGTTGTTGAACAACTCGACTTCGATTCCATGCTCGAGACCGAGAACCTTGTCCTCTGGGGAGGCCCCGTAGAACAAGGTGCCGGCTTCGTGGTTTTTGAGGGTGACATCGGAGGCGATGTTGGCTGGAACCTGGCAGATGGCCGTCTGGCGGTCTCCCCTTCGAAGGAGCTGCTGGAGCAGCTTCTCCGCCACAGACAGCACTACCACCTCTGCCTCGGCTACGCCGGATGGGGGCCCGGACAGCTCGAGCAAGAAATCGCGACAGGAAGCTGGCTTTACACCGAAGCCGACCCCGACCTTATCCTGCAGTCTCCCGTGAACGAGCGCTACGAGTTGGCTCTTGCAAAAATGGGATTGACCCTCGGTGGCTTCTGGATGAAACCCATCAACGAATGAGCGAGGAAAGAGGCTGCTGGTAGCAAAACTTACTGGCGTTTGTATACAGATTCCAGTAGGATCTACTTACCCACCTCATCCCCTTTCTCTCCTCCTTCCTTGACACGTCATGATTAGTATACGCCTCGCCTTTGCTTTCGTGTTCGCCCTCTGCAGCCTCGCGCTGTTCTCCAGCCTGAAGAACCGCGCTGATGCCCGAGCAGCAGAGGAAGCAGCGGAGCTTGCTCTCCTCGATGCAACGCCAGTGGGCCGGGTTCTTTTCGAGGAGAGTTCGCACGTCATCGAGCGTGGCCAAACTCTTGGAACCATTCTCCAAGCCCGAGGAGTGCGAAACATTTCTGCCATCGTCGAGGCTGCCAAACCCCACTTCGATCTCACTCGGATCCGAGCCGGGAAATCGCTGCAGTTCAAAACCTTCGCGGATACCGGCAAAGCTTTCGCCCTGTCCTATCGTCTCGACGAAGATCGAATTCTCACGGTTCAACTCGGCCCGCAGCCCGTCGCCGAGCTGCGCGAGGCTCACTACACGGAAGCCCTTGCCAGCAAAGTCATTCAGGTCGACAACACCCTTTGGGACGCAGCCATTGGCGCTGGACTCCGACCGGGCGACATTGTTCGCTTGGCCAACATCTTCCAATGGGACGTGGACTTCGCACGAGAGCTTCGTCAAGGAGCACGCTTTACCCTCATTGCCAATGAACTGACCCGAGAAGACGGAGAGAACACCAAGTTGGGTGACATCCATGCCGTGCGTCTTCGCAACGATGGCAAGACCTACACGGCCATCCACTACACCCGCTCCGATGGCGAGGACGGGTGGTACACGCCGGAGGGAAAAGCCTCCAAGCGCCCTTTCCTCCGCTCACCCCTCGAGTTTTCCAGGGTCACCTCGCGCTTTGACAGAAAGCGCTTCCATCCGGTCCTCAAGAGGACTCGCCCGCATCTTGGCGTGGACTACGGAGCCCCGACAGGAACACCCATCCGGGCCGTTGGCTCAGGGGTGGTCAAATACGCTGGCCGAAAGGGCGGCTACGGCAACTTCATCACCATTGATCATGCCGGCCCCTATGTGACCCAATACGCTCATCTTCACCGGATTCATGTCCGAAACGGTCAGAGAGTTCGGCAGGGCGATATCATCGGCACTGTTGGATCAACCGGCATGTCGACCGGGCCACACCTCCATTTCGAGTTTCTTGTTCGCGGACGCCACGTCGACCCCACAACCGTCGATGTACCCACATCTGAGCCACTTCCACGCGCAGAGCGATCGGCCTTTTTTTCGGTTCGAGACCAGTGGCTTCCTCTGCTAGAAGAGGCCGAAGCACCCTCCATGGCGGATCTGGAAACCGAATAACGAAACTCGAACTCCAAAAAGACACGAACCGAGTGCGGCCCGATGCTGTCTTCTGTTTCGAGCCTCACTTCACCTACAGGTAGTCCATGCGTCAAGTACTCCCCCTGCTCTTCTTCTTCGTCGCCTGCGATCGAGATGCCCAATACGAGGTCAAAAGCCTCGCCAGCTCCGTTTCTCAGACTTGGGCCGAGTGCGATCCGTCCACAGTGACTCGCCTTCAAGAAGATCTTGGGGTGCAATTCATTGAATCCTTCGAGCCCTGCCACTCCAACAACTTCACGCTCTCCTCCTGGTCAACAGACGGCGTCCACCTCTACTTTCAGCTGGCCTTCTCCGCCCATGTTCTCAATGGACAAACCAAGGCGCTCCACGCACTCCCCAGTGACAACGGCATGCCCAAGGGTGAACCGGTCTGGCTGGATGCCACTCAATTTGTGGTCGCAATGCAGGATGAGGACGACCAAATCAATCTCACGAAGTTCCAACTTCCAAGCTCACCGGATGGCAATCTCAAGGCAGTGAGCAGCGTCCCCATCGACCTCGAGGAGCCCAGGTTTTCACAACTTGATGGGGCGACTCACCTGCTGATTACTGGGCTCAACGATGACGACGAGCGAAGAGTCTACCGAGTGGACTTGAACTCAGGGGCGGTCACTCCTGCAATGGAGTGGGTCGATGGGAGCATCGAGTCATTTACCTACCATGCGGCATCCGGAACGGTATTCCTGGGCCAGAATGGCAACGTGACCGGTCACAACCGAGACACGGGAGAAAAGACCTTTGCATTCGCCAACGCCACGCGCGCCGTCCTCCACCCCCTCGGGACTCTGGTGGCGATTGAGTCCACCGGCGACCCGATCTCCACCTACACACCCCGGTACAAAGGAGAACTGACGGACGCGATGATTCGTCGAGAAAAAGTACGTCGAGCAGAGTGGGAGGAAGAAAAACCGGACTGGATCCCGGAGTCCATCACTCCACCAGCGATCGACCTCTGGGATGTTGAAAACGAAAGACGTGTACGCTTTTTCCAGATTCATGGAGAAAACTTCGAGTGGTATCCGGGAAATCCTTACTACCTCAGCTTCCATCTTTGGGGACTGGGTGACCAAAAGCTAAACACCAACATCCTTCTTTCCGATCTCCCTGCCAGACTCAAGGTGATCGAGCCGGGTGAGGAACTGGATCCCGGCATGATCCTCGTTCAAGGCAAAAACGATTAGCACTTGACGCGTCAAGATGTGATACCGTTTGGCCTCAAAATCCGTATGCTTTTGCATCCAGGGCGAAAGCCCCAGGTGTTCTTTCATACGGATAGACAGGTCAATCAGGACACTTTTTTCGCGATTTCAGCTATTTAGGTAGTTGGCACGGCGATTGCTTTTAGAAGCGCGTGAGGAAGGAGATTCTAAAATGGTAAACATCGCCGAAATGTCTAAGAGAGAACGAGAGGAGCTGATTCTTCAGCACTACCCCATGGTCCGCCGCGTGGCGTACCGCATGGTCAGTCGGTACCCAAGCTGCATCGAAGCAGATGACTTGGTAACCATCGGCACCCTCGGTCTCATCGACGCGGTCGACAAATTCGAAGAGTCCCGCTCTGTGAGCTTCAGCGCCTATGCGCGATTTCTAGTTCACGGCGCGATTCTCGACGAACTGAGAAAGACCGACTGGGTTCCACGTTCGGTTCGCAATCGATTCAGCCGCATCCAAGAAACCAAACAAAACCTCCGCGAAAAGCTCGGGCGCGATCCCAACGAGGAGGAAGTCGCCCAAGCCCTCGGAGTGGGTGTCGAGCGCCTCCGGGAGATGATCCAAGGCGCGACCGTTCGCACCCTGGTGTCGATGGAAGAGGGCTCAGAGGATGAGGAGAGCGTCGGCTCCACCCTCCCCTCTGCCGAGCCCACCCCGCTCGAGGCTGCCACCAAGGAGCATCTCCGGGAAATGGTCCGAGCCCGCGTGACGGATCTTCCCGAGCGTGAGCGCCAGATTGTCGACATGTACTACTTCCAGGAGTTGACCTTCCGGGAGATCGGACAGATCCTTGGCATCACCGAGTCACGGGTTTCCCAGTTGCATTCTCGCATGAAGGCCCGAATGAGCTCGGAGTTGCAGGAACTCTTGGAGGCCTGAGGCCTGCCGATTCTGGCTCTACAAACAACGCCCTACGGCTTCGTGGTGGGCGGCAGGAACCGACAGGACCATGTCTTCAAGGGTCCCACAGACTTCCTCGCCGCTCGCTACGAAGCAGGGGTTGATTTCACTTCCATCTGGAGGGGGAGCACCCGCCGGCTCAAAGGTACACACTGCGGATCCTCGGGTCACTTCCAGGCTCACATCAAAGTTCTGAACTCGGAAGTCAAAGTTACTGGCCACCCAGTCTCGGTAGAAGGCGACCGTTTGAGTCAACGGCACCGCAGCCCTCAGATCCAGTGATGCAGCCTCGCCCAAGGGCATCACAAACTGTGAAGCCTCCGCCTGAATTCGGATCCGTCCACGCCCCTTGCGAGAGTCGTAGCTGACAACAAAGCCCACAGCACCCGACACATGACCTTGAAGCCGCTTCTGAAGCGCTGAGGTCACCCGATCATCAGCAAAAAAACTCTTGTGGAGGGCCCCTAAGCCTTCGAATTCCAAGACCAGCTTGACCGGCTCAGCCTCGTCACCCGTTCTGTCCCCTGCGTCAGGAAAGTCCGCCTCAATCTCTGAGGAGAGAGCTGTTACCTCTGCTGATGGTTGAGTACCCGACGGGTCCTCACTCGACTCCGGATCCTCATTTGAGCACCCCGATACGCAAAGGAGCGGCAAGGCACCCCAAAGGACCCGATTCAAATGAGGCCCCGACGCTTCTTCACCTGCTTCAGCGAACGCTGGAAAGCCATCTCGTATTCAACGGTGCCTTCCTTCACGTTTTTGATCAGCCCGCGGGCTTCCTCACGAAGCTCGTTTTCATCCACATGAAACGACTCGATGATCTTCAGCGTCTTCTTCCAAAGGGGTGAGTCGTCGGTAAAGACTTCATCCACAAAGTGGCTGATCATGAAGTTCTCGATGAACTGCCGAGAGAGGTACCGACCCACATCGTCTCGAGTAGGATGACCCCAGCGGTCGGCCAGTTTCCCGCGCATCTTTCCGTAGTTTTCGTAGCCCACCCCGGACTGCGCCATGTCCTCTCGAACTTTTTCACGCAGCTGCCAGTCACGACGGAGGTACTCCTCCATAATCGCCACGAGGTCCTGCTCGGCTTCAGAGCGGTTGGTGACGTCGACTTCGATGTCCCCCTCGTTGCAGAGTGTCTCGATGACTTTCCTTGCGATCTCGGGAACCTTTGCGCGGTAAAGCCTCATTTGGACCTCCAGAAATAGAGCAGCTTTCGCAGGCCCCCTCTCTACCCTGCCAGCCGTTGTTCTGCCAGCCCCTCTCGCTGCATTAGTTGCGGTTCGCGAACCCCTCAGGGGGAGGATGCCCTGAACTCAAGGAAAGCCGCTCTCAGTAACGTTGTCCCTGTGCGCCACAAAGCCTTCCCCGAACTTTTTCACAATCAAGGTGCGGGTGGCTGCTTCAAGCGTGTTCTCTCCTGCCACGCGGTGGTGATCGGTCAGAGCATTCGCATCACTTCCTACATCCAACTTGGGGCCATGGGAGCCCCGACGATCCGCCCTCTTGCTGGGTAAAAAAAGGCGTCAAGCGTATCTGCCTCGGCATCGGTGTCGTCGTCCGTCTTCAGGTGTCTCTCGTCGACTTGTGGGCCTCGTTCTGCTTTTTCATCAACTTCGAGCACCAACAACACTGCAGCGACTGAGCTAAAGCCAAGCTTGAAGCCACTCGACCACTTGCTCCGCATCCGAACCGGGTGCGAGCTGGAGATGAAGAGGCGGCTTCGGATTTTCGGGGAACCGAACCGAGGGATACGGCTGATGGAGCCCTGAGCGAATGACCAGTTGTGTCCCCACACGAAGGCCCGGGAGGTGATGAGGGGGAAAGCTCAGGTTCCTGAGCACATCGCTGCATTCTCCCAATGCGTCCTCTTCAAAGTCCGTGACCCGACCGCCAGTGCCGATCTCGAAATTAAGTTCTGTGCTCCAGTCCTGTTGCGTGGAGCAGGACTCCCAGTCCGCTTTTGCCGCTCCGATGGCTTGTAGAATGTCATCCTCCTGCAAGTAAAATGGCCGTGGCCATGGGGTTACAACTCGGGTGTCGCCCGGTCTCAATACCCCGATCAGAACCTGCTTCTGTCGGACCTCAGCCCCGCTTTCGCCGAGTCCAAACGAGATTGTACGCTCGACTCGAAATTCGGTTTTTTCGATCTCACCCTCCTCCGAGATCGAAATGCTGCCCTGAAGCTGCCCATTGGAGTCCGCCCGCAGCCTCCAGTTGCGATCTTGGATACGCCCGCTCAGGGGTCCCTTGAATCGAAAGTGAGCCCCGTCTTGCTCCCAACTCAGCGGAGCCGTGTGTTGACTGCGACGGGACGAATCCAGCCGGTAAGGCCAGGCAAAATCGGTGAAGAGGAGCTTTCCTTCTCTGCGCTCCGGAGGCAGAAGGTACATCAACGCCACCATTGCATCCAAGCCATCTCCTCGTGCATCCGAGGCAGATACCCACTCCGTCTGCTGGAGAGAAAGCAGGCCTCCCCCTGGAAAACGACGCGTTTCCATGGCCCTCCCCTGCAGCTGCTGGGGCAGCTCCTGCTGATCCAGTACTTCTTCAAATACAAGTCGCCAGCTCTCTGTACCGTCTCGGTTGATTTGATAAGGCCCCTCCGAGAGCGTTCCCGACCAGGCAATCTCAAAATCACCCAAAGCGTCCCGGAGGTTCTGAAGGTCCTCTGCCTGGATGCCCGGTACAGGATCACCCACAAACTGCGTGGTCACCTGAGATTGAAATTGAAACTCCCAGGAATTTTCCAGCGCGGGTGTAGCCACTGGAGCGTTGGGTACCGACTTCATACAAGCCGTGGTGACCAAGATGTAGGCCATTGTTATTCGTCGAAATTTCATCGGCCATCCACAAAGTTATCCATAACTGGACACGTCAATACAGAGCCTACACACAAAACCAAATGGAGCATAAACCCATTGAATTTATGAGTTTTTTTTCAAAATGTTCAGTATTTGAACCAATTTCGACTGCGGAGGGCTCGAAAGTGTCCATAACGGAAATCGCATGCGGCAGTATCATAGGAACCCGGATGAGCGCCACCGTTCCCAATCCTCTGGGCGGTTGAGGTTCATGCAGATCGATGAGCGTTGGCTCTCCACCCGCTCTGCAGAGACGAGCAGGTCCCGAAGGGTTCCCTCCCAATCGTCATCTCTGAGGCGCCTCAGCTCCTCTGACCCGAGCAGAACGGGGTGACCCGGCTTTCCATCGAATGCGAGAACAGCGGCTGATTCGCAAGACAACAGCCGCTCCAGATCCTCAGCACTCACGGGAACGGTGTCCACAGGCGTTACGAGGCAGCGCGATTCGGAGACATGATTCACACCAATACGGAGACTGTCAATTGGCATTGTGGACTGCCAATCCCGGTTGTTGAGAAGGGTAGCGCCGGAACTCCTGCAATCGGGACGCAATCGCTCCAACTCCGCGCCACCCACGACAACCAACTCTTCCACAAAATCGCGGTAGGCCTCCAGATGGGCAGCCAAAAGAGTCTGCTTGTTGTTCAGGTTCAACAGGGCCTTGGGGCGACCCATTCGACTTGAGCCACCGGCTGCAAGAACAATCACACTGCTCAAAGTGCTCTCCAAGACTCTGCTGAGGGCGCATCCCTCTCAGAGCTTGTGCTAACCTTTTGTCCCAGTTGGAGGGAATTCCTCCGACCCGATGCGATGTGCCCGCGAGTCAGGAACAACCTTTATGATGCTAGGAATGCTGCTGCTGTCGACCGGCTGCTCCGATTACGGTTTCGGTCACCGCGATGATGAGCTGTTCATGGACTGCTTCGACCGCTACTACGACGCTGAGGAGGTCACACCCGATCCGTCTTGTCAGAGCTTTGAGGAGACGTCTACCCTCCTCAACGTCATTGAGTGGAACAAGAAGGACTGGACAGACATGGGTGAGGGCCACAAACATGTGGCCAGCCAACCCATTGCGGTACCCCTCGACGGCGATGAGTACCCCGACATTGTGCTCATCAGCCACTACCAATCGCGAGCACTGATCCGTGCGATTTCAGGAAAGGACGGCTCCGAAATCTGGTCTGTAGACAACATGGGCTTTCAGAAAAATGGGGGCTTGGCAGGCGGTGACATCGATGCCGATGGAAAAGTCGAAATCATCGTGGCCACCCACTCCAACCACGTGATTGCCCTTGAACACGACGGCTCTTTCAAGTGGCAATCCGAAAAGAATGCGGGCGTCATCCCTGAAACCCACGCCTACCCCTCCATCGCCAACCTCGATGGAAAGGGACGCCCGGAAATCATTGTCGGTGCAGCAATCTTTGACGCCGACGGACAGCTTCTGGGCCGGGGAAACCACGGTCGTGGTGGAGGAAACTTCGGCACAACCTCTTTTGCAGCCGATGTGGACCAAGATGGAAACCAAGAGGTGATCGTGGGCAACGCGATCTACGACATGATGGGTACAGCGATTTGGGAGAACGGCGAGTCTGATGGCCATCCCGCGATTGTCGACCTCGATCGAGACGGTGAACCCGAGGTGGTGGTGTCATCCAATGGCACCCTGCGGGTCCAAAGCGCGCTGACCGGAGAAGTGCAGTGGTCGACCTCGCTCAACGGCAACGAGAGTGGGCCACCCGTCATCGCTGACTTCGATGGCGACTACATTCCTGACATCGGAGTCGTCACCAAGAACCGCTTCAGCTTGCTCGATGCCCAAGGCAACGTCCTCTGGGATCAGAACATCTCCGACCCTTCTGGCTTTCTGGCAGCCTCGGCCTTTGACTTCGAGGGCGATGGTCTTCCGGAGGTGCTGTTGGTGGATCAGACTCGGCTGTGGATTCTTGGGGGAACAGACGGCGTTCGAAAGGTCGAGTCCACGGAGCACTCGAGTTCCACAGAACTCGAGTACGCCATCGTTGTCGATGTCGACAACGACGGGGAGGCTGAGATTGTGGCACCCAACATGTCGGAGTCGGGAGGCCCGGACGGACCGAACAGCGGAATCAGCACCTTTGGCGCCATCGATGCCAACTGGCGTCCCGCTCGAAAAGTGTGGAATCAGCACGCCTATTCGGTCACCAACGTCAACGACGATGGGACCATCCCCGACATTCCTGCCCCCAACTGGGAGACCTACAACAACTTTCGCACCGGGGACATCCATGCCAACACCGGCCTGGTCATGCCTGACCTCACCGCTCGCTTCCACGACCTTTGTGAGTTCGAGTGTGAGTCCGGCAAGATCTCCGCATGGGTGAACGTCGCCAACGA
Organism: Myxococcota bacterium; assembly: GCA_036021505.1. Lineage (GTDB taxonomy): Bacteria > Myxococcota_A > UBA796 > UBA796 > CAJQPC01 > JAYXVV01. The sequence continues at coordinate 38,863 of JAYXVV010000116.1, forward strand.
GGGAATGGCGGACATTTCAGGAGAGGTCACGGTCCAACTGCTGGCCTCCACCGCGGACGGCCTGGAGTTGCTCGATGAGGTCGTGATGGCCGGTGGAATTCCCTACGGCCAGAGTCTCGCGTCCATCAAACTCGAGGCCGAAAATCTCCAGAATGTCGCTATCCAAGACGTCATGGTCCGAGTTGATGGCGGAAACTCTGCGGAAAATGCAGGCACTTACAGGGAATGTCACGAGGACAACAACGAGGAATGGTGGGGTGCCAGAGCGTGTGAGCCTTAAGGATTGGCGCGAGCCACTCGCTCAGCCACCAACTCATCCCATCGATCCAAATCGTACTTCGTCACAATCTGCGACACGCTTCGGACGTAGGCCGGATCCGTCGCGTAGATGGGTGCCAGTTCATCGACAAAGGCCTGCCAGTCCATCCAGTGCTCACGGGCGTTGGCGTACCGGTGATCGGTACTGAGAAGCCGGTTGTGGTGCGCAAGGCTCTCCCTCCAATCCGAGTATTCACGAAACCGAGCCTTGGCCCGCACCTGGGTGTCTCCACCGCCCTCAAAAGTGGACAACACAACCCCTGAGTCGCTGCCTCCGGATTTGACCCCAAAGAGGTTGTTGTACCGAGTCGCAAGCCCTGACCGACCCCAGCCGCTTTCCAAAACGGCCTGGGCCAGTGTCACTGAGGGCGGAAGCTCGTTGGCCACACCCGAGGCAATGGCCTCCACGGACAAGCTCTCGAGGAAGTCTCTGCGATAGCCTTCAGGCCATTCGCCCGTCTGGTCCAAGACCAGCCGCTCTGCCGCACTCACCGCCAACTCATCGCTGCCGCTTTCCACAAAGAGCCGCTCAAGAGCGCCTTTCTCGGACTCGAGAACCACCCAGCGGTTGGAGTCGGCCAGCACACTGCGAAAGGCCTCCAAATCCGGCAGATCGACCTGTACCGAAATCTCCACGTCGGCCGCGGTTGAATCGGACCCCGAGTCCTCTGAAGCAGCACCGAGGGCAAAGCCCAAAACACCTGCCGAGAGAAGAAATCCAGTGGTCGTCACGAATCGAGCAATTGTGTGTTTTTGTTCCATCGCCCTTAGAATCGGATCGAGCCCCTGCTTTGACAAGTCAACAGTGAAATTTTAATCCCAGTGATGCAGCCCATCGCCGACGGGAAGGTCCTCCCGGAGATACTCTCGGCCCAGCACGTGTCCACTGAAGCTTCGGCTCCCGTCTTCGAAGTAGCGAACGATGCTGATCTGGACAGTTTCACCGACAGGGCCCGAGATGAGCGCCGCTGTGTCCTCGAGGCTCAACCGATCGATTCGCGCCCCGTCAACTGCGGCAATGATGTCTCCAACCTCAATACCGGCCTCCCAAGCCGGGCTGTCCTCGAAGACCCCCACAACCTCGACACCCTCCAGCGCAGGACCGAGTTGAATTCCGAGCCCCCCTTTCTCAGGAGGGAGAACGAGCCTCGTGTAGCTCACTTCCCCCGCTTCGATGTACACCGTCTCAACAGGGGAGCGGGCCGGGAGCAGGCCATCGTAGCGCGTGGCCTGCACGCTGCAGACCCCGGGAGAGAACGGGGCTTGGAAGGGCCTGCCATAGGTCGAGAAGAGGAGAGGAGGTGACATGAGTCCCGAAACCTCTTCTGCCGAATCCTCCCACTCGCAGTGGAGAATGGACAGGGAGGCGTCCTCGACCAGTCTGCCGGCCACATCCACCGCTTCGATCCAGACCACCCCTTGTCCCGACCCCTGCTCATCAATGGTGTCCAAAAGCTCTTGGACACGATCCTCTCGAGGATCTTCCTTGGGCTCTGTGTTCGGCATTGTCCGCCTGACCACACGACGAACCGCTGGCTCGCGAGCTGAGACGGTGGTGACCTCCACCGGCTCCCGACTCGAAACAGCAGAGCGCGAATCCGGTGCCTCCATCATTCGGTTGGCGGCCAGCAAGCCGACAAGGGCTGCGAGTGCGGTGGAGATGAGGACACGAGGGGACATCGGACGGCTCCTAAAGACTCAGACACAGCCAGCCCCAAAAGGTTCCTCAAGACATCGGTGATCCGGATTTTTCGCGCCGAAACACAGCGATACCCTCCAGCACAATCCAAATCTCAAGCACAATCAATGCCGCAGAGATGCCCAGCAGCAGCCAGTTTTCTGCATCCACAAAGCTCATCAGGTTGATGGCCATGGCCACACTGGTGACGACCGCCAGCAGCAAGGCCGGCCCGAGTGTGATCCAGTAGTTCTTGCCTCTGTGCTTGAGCCAGATGCTGATGACGAGCAACGTGAGGCCTGCAAGCAGCTGGTTGCCCGCACCGAAAATTGGCCAGAGCAGGAGCCCACCTGAGCCCGGCCCTTTCGGAGAAGCCGCCAGCAACAACGCCAGTGCAGAACCAATGGCCACCAAGCCAGCAACATAGCGATTCGTCAGCGGTTTGATGGAGTAAATGGCGCCGAGCTCTTGGATCACAAATCGTTGAATTCGTGTGGCTGTGTCTAGCGATGTTGCCGCAAAGGAGATCACCAATACCGCAACCACCACCGTTCCAATCTGGGCAGGAATCCCAAGCCCGCCCAGAAACACCCCCGATCCTTCAACAAAGGCGCTGAGCTTGGCGCTCAGGCCATTGGCGGACTCCCAGCTGCTGAAGTGGTGATCCCAGCCTGGATCCGCCACCACCGCAAAACCCGCCGTGGCTGCCAAGGTGGCAATCAAAGCCAATGTCCCCTCCCCCAGCATGGCCCCGTACCCAATGAGCTCGGCATCGCTCTCCTTCTCGATCTGCTTGGAGGTTGTGCCCGAACTCACCAGACCGTGGAAACCCGATACCGCTCCGCAGGCAATGGTCACAAAGAGCAGCGGAAACCACCCTTTTCCCGACCCATCCGCCGTCTCGGCTACCGCACGAAATGCCGGCACATCAATGGGTGGGTGAACGATCATCAGACCGATAATCAAGGCACCAAGCCCCACAATGAGCTGATGGGAATTGATGAAGTCTCGAGGCTGAAGGAGAAACCAAACGGGCAGCACGGACGCCACAAAGGAATAGATCAGCAGGAGAAAACACCACCCCAAGATCTGATCCGCTTTCTCCGCCCCAAACACACTGGCTTGAAGGGCTGCGGCCGAATCGGCGGTCTGCGCCCCCACATAGATCAGAACATAGAGCCCCAAAAGCACCACAATCGATGGCACCAGGAGGCTTCCACCGCGCTTGTAGGCCCACCACCCCACCATGCAAGCCACCGGGATTTCCACGGCAACCGGGAGAATGGCTCCGGGGTAGGTCACAAAGAGCACACCGATCAAGAAGGCAAAAACCGCGAGCACCATCATGGTCAGGAAGAAGATGATGAGCAAAAAGAGCACCCGTGCGCGCGGTCCCACCACACTTGCGGTCACATCCCCAATCGAGCGGCCCCCGTGCCGCATGGAGAGCACCAAAGCACCCATGTCATGAACGGCACCGGCGAACACAACGCCCAAGGTGATCCAGAGCACCGCCGGGACCCACCCCCAGATGACGGCCACTGCGGGACCGACGATCGGCGCCGCACCAGCGATGGACGAGAAGTGGTGCCCAAAGAGAACGTGCCTGTGGGTTGGCACATAGTCCACCCCATCTTCTTGGGTGTGAGCCGGTGTTTGACGGGTGTCATCGAGTTCAAAGACAGAGCGGGACAGCCAACGCGCATAGACCCTGAAGGCAATCGAAAAAATCGAGAGCACGAAAATACAGACAACGGCAGAATTCATTTCGGCATGATCCCAAAGAGGGATAGGTTGCACAAGTATTCCAGCTCACGCCCCCTGGCTTTTGCATGTCCACAATCATCACGACTGTCCTGATTGCAAGCAATGTTCTGCTCGCGACCACCGTATTCGTCGTCTTGGCTCGACCCAAAGCGGGAGCACGGTGGGTGCTGGGCATCTTGAATCCCCACAAGGCTCTTTGGGACCTTGAGCCAACCCCTGAGGAACAAGCACAACATGAGCGTATGGCATCGGTGGTTGCGTGGATCGGACTGGCTGTTCTCGGAGGCTGGTCCTTTGCGGTAGGAAGCTACTTGGCCCTCGTCAAAATGTGAGTGCCTTGACAGGGGCGGACCCGGTCGCTAAACGGCGCTTCCTGCCTTCGTAGCTCAGGTGGTTAGAGCGCACGGTTCATACCCGTGTTGTCGCTGGTTCGAGTCCAGCCGAAGGCACCACCTTTCACCCGCCTCCTGAAGGCGGGTTTTTTTATGGCCACATCCAGTGGTACCGCCCCTCAAGCGGTTCTCGCTCGAATCCCAGGGGTGCGTAGTGCCGACGCGCTTGGCCACCGGTGCCTTCAACCAACACCAGCGCATCACCCTCTGGATCCGGCAGGCCTGCCTGTCCATCCACAGCGATTTCACTGGAGGTCTCCAGCACCCGCCTCGAGCCGGTCCCGTCCTTGCTGGGGAGCATTCCCAACTCTTGCATGCCTTCCAACGTACCAATCCACGCAGGCAGCGCACCGCTTGCGCCATGGAGTTGGGTGTTTCCCCGGACCATACTTCGGTTGTCATCGTAGCCGACGTACGCCCCCAAGGTGTACGTGCTGTGATGCGACGAGGCCAGCCCCAGAAAAGCCGCGTTTCGAAAGCCATTGGTCGTGCCCGTTTTGCCGGCCATCCACACGTCGGGCAACGCGGCCGAAGCCCGACGACCGGTACCGTGCTGGACCACATTGCTCAGGATGTCCACCGTCAGCGCAGCAGCAGAAGGGTCAGCGATCTGCTCCGCTTCCAGTCGCGCCCGATACAGCACTCGACCGTCACGATCCCGGATCTCCTGAATCAGGTGAGTGGGGTGCCCCATACTCGGCACTGCTTCACCGACCATGAGCCCCTCGACCTCGGAGCTCTGGTACTGAGTTCCAGGAAAGGTCCAACGTTCGCCGCTTGCCAGTCCCCCGTACAACGCGACCGCCTCTTCCAGCGAAATATCCACGGCCCCAAGAGGCATGGAAAGGACCTGTGGAATGTGGGTCTCCACCCCATACGCCTGCGCAAGCAAGGTCAGGTAGCGCATGCACATCAAGACGCGAAAGTCAGGATGCCAGACCAAATTTTCAAGGCTGTAAGGATCCTCAAACTCCAGGCTCGCCTCGATCACCTCGAACTCCAAGGCCAGCTCCTGCAGCGTACTCAAATGAACCCGATCGTCGACCCTTGGGTTGCGACTGAGGGTGAGGCCCGAGAGCTCCCGACTGGTGAGTTCCAGTGCCTCCGCCACCTCTGTAAAGCCTTCAGGGGCCCGAAAACAGGCCACCTCGATCCGGGCGTCCGCAATCTTCACGCGGAGGTGTTCGATGTCGAGAGAGGACGGGGGTTCACCCATGTCACCCCACCCAAGTCCTCGCAGGAAATGGAACCTCTTTTCTTGAGCAAGCCAGACCTGAAGGGTTTGCAGCTCTTCGCTGCACTGCTGAGCGCGGTCCTGCAGCTGCCGGAAGTCATTTTCAAGCGCTTGAAGACCGTGAACCTCACTCGCAACACGCTCACGTTCCTTGGCATAGCCCCAACCGTCGCTCAGGCTCATCACCTCCGCTACCTCTCGGGACAGGGCGTCTTCCGGCAGCGGTGCGAGTTCCAGGCCTCGAATCACATGGGTCTTGGCTTTGTTGAAGCTTACAGACTGCATTCGAGAACGTGTGGCAATGACTCCCTGTGTGTCACGAATTCGAGTGATGTAGGACTTTCTGCCCTCTCCCTCACGAGGCGCCAGACCTGTCAAACGTGCCATGTCAACAAGTTGGTCTTCACCCAGCCGATCCATCAGGTGCACAAGCAGCCAGATCGATGCCAGGTTTTCAGAGCGCACCCCTGCCCAAGACATGCTCACAAAATCATCGGGAACATGGTCCGGTGTCGGGTAGTACCACGTTCCTTCGAAGGGAAAGACACCCCGCCGGTTGTCCAACAAATCGACTGGAGTCCAGCCCAAGTGGAGCGCAGCCTGAAAGACCAGAGTCTTCCAGGTCGACCCAAACTGACGCTTGGCGCTCACAGCCCGGTTGAAGTGTGCATTGTTGTTGCCTCCAACCATTGCCCGAACCTGCCCTGATTCAGCGAGCAACACCGCCCCCTGCAGTTCAGGCCTGTGCTCAAAGTCGCAGACCGCATCGGCTTCATCGACCGTTCGCACCGAGACCCAGATCACCGTTCCGGCTCGAAGCTCTGCGCGAAGGTCGGCCCTGTCTTCCGCACTCGGCTTTGCCCAACGGTTTCCAGACTTGCCCTGGGCAATCAAGCGCTCCACACGTTCCCAGCTCACGTCGTCAAGCTTGCAGTCAAATCCGCCCAAGTCGATGGAGTGCTCATCCACCATCACTGCTGTTCGAAACGTCCGAGCGACAGGCGGGTTGTTCCGATCGATTCGTGGTGCATTCGAAGCCTCCAGTGTCAGGTCACTCGGCCGGAGGCCCTCGAGCTTTGCCCCCGCCTCCGTCAAGTGATGCCAAAGTCCATAGGTGGCCGCCCGCTGTGCACCAGCATCCAAGGTTGTGATCACCTGAATTCCCGCCGTGGAGGGATTGTCGATCCCCGCTTCACTCAAGATTTCGGGAAAAGGAGCCTCCTGCAGCCTCTGCTCCACCTCATCCAGAAGAACCGAGCTCGCATAACGAAATCCCCCGCGCTTGAACTGCAGGGGCAGAGCAAGCTCTCGACTCAGGCCTTCATCCGACAGGTGCCCCTCCTCTCGCATTCGTTGCAGCACCGTGTCCGTTCGGGCCGATGCCCTCTCACGGGCTGCACGCTGCGCCTCGGGCGTGCTCCCGACAAACGGGTTGTAGCGGGAGGGAGCCTTGACCATACCGGCCAGGAAGGCGCACTCCTTGAGTGTCAACTGCGCGACTGTTTTGTCGAAAAAGTACCGCGCTGCAATGCCCAAGCCTCGACCGTTCGCAGACACATGAAACTGATTGGCGTAGTACTCGAGAATTTCCTCTTTCGAGTAATGCGCCTCAAGCCGCAGGGCGTTGATCAACTCTTTCCACTTGGACCGAAAAGAACGATCTGGACGGTAGAAGAGATTCTTTGCTGTCTGCTGCGTCAGAGAGGAGCCCCCGGCGACCACCCCCCCCGCCCGGAGGGTGGCCCACATGGCACGAGCGATCCCCCGAAAATCAATTCCTGAGTGCTCAAAAAAGCGCTGATCTTCAGAAGCTGTGATGGCATTGATCCAATCTTTTGGAATTTCCCCGTAGGGCACATAGAGGCGATGTTCCTGCGAGAAAAATACGCCTATTTTGGTCTTTCCATCTCGGTAGAGAACAGGGGACTCCTGAGCAATGATCTGCTCGATGTGAGTGCGCTCCATGTGAACACCCGGATGATGCACCACATGATGTCGGTAAAGCCAGACACCGGCAGCACTTCCCATGCTCACCACAGCCAGGGCTGCCAAAGCACACCGAAAGAGCCACCTCCGCCAGCGCGGACGCCGTGGAGTTTCCTCGTGCGCATCCCGCGCCTCACCTGCTGACTCTGACTCTTGGTCCGGTTTCATGGGCTTCAGTCAATGCAAATCAGATGCCACCTCTACGAAACCCGTTCCTCCATCTGTGCCTCACGCTGCAAAGTGGACAGCCTGCTCCACTTTTCTGCGACCTCGCAGGCCCCCAGAAAGGCCAACTGCAACCCGCGCCGTCCCTCCAAAAATCCTCCTTTGAGTAGACCGCTTTTCACAAAATGTAGAATTGGGCGAAACAGGGTGTCCCACCACCTCGCCCGACGGCCCTCTGCCAGGGCTTTCTGAGCAAAGAGCTCGGCGTAGGCCGTCGACGTCTCTCGGAAGTCCTCTTCATCTCGATACGGCAAATGGTCCAACATCCCATCCAAACGACCCACCGTTTCCGGAGTTTCAAGGGTCTCATGCAGGATTCCCCCCTCCCATGAACCGGCCCCCTTTTGAATGAGTCGGGTCTTCCATTGGGGACCATAGCTTCCAAAACGGACGCGCTTGCCTCTCCAGTAATTTTGTCGCTGGAAAGCGTACGCTTTCAGCTTCGGACCTTGGCGAAACAGCTCTTGTATGGAGTCCAACAGTTCAGGGGTGATGGCCTCGTCGGCGTCGATCGAGAGCACCCAGTTTTCCGTTGCCTCCTCCAATGCACGGTTCTTCTGGGGTCCGTAGCCCGGCCACTCGGCATGGATGACACGGGACCCCATGCCTTTGGCGACCGCGACCGTCTTGTCTGTGGAGCCGGAATCCACCACCAGCACCTCGGCGACAGACCCTGCGGAGGCGATGGCTCGAGAGATGCGCTCTTCCTCGTTGCATGTGATGATGGCAAGCGTCACGGGCAGCATGCCCCCACCCTACCGCGAGTTCAGTCCATGTCCGAAGCCCACCTCAGCGCTTTCTCTCCCGATTACGCCAGCGCCCGCAAGCGATTTCTGGAGAAGTCCGAGGCACTGGGCGCACGTCTCGAGACCATCCCGATCGACGCCGTGGGTCCAAACGGACTTCCTTTGAGCATCGACATCGCCCAGTTCGGTGCGCCCGTCCCCTCGCGCGTGCTGCTCCACTGCTCCGGGATCCACGGCGTCGAGGGTTTTGCTGGCTCAGCGATCCAACTCCATCTGCTTCAGCAGCTGCCCGAAATCCCCGACGATGCGGCGGTTGTCTTTGTGCACATCCTCAATCCCTACGGAATGTCCTGGCTGCGTCGCGTCAACGAATCCAACGTGGATCTCAACCGAAACTTCCTCGCTGATGGCGAAGCCTACGCGGGTGTTCCCGAGGCCTACACCGCACTCAACCCCATGCTGAATCCGGAGAGTGTACCGGCTTTTGATTTCTTTCTGCTGCGAACCCTCAACTGCATACGCAAGCATGGGTACAACTCGCTGAAACAAGCCATTGTGGGAGGGCAGTACGGCTTTCCTCAAGGCTTGTTTTTTGGGGGCACGCAGAAGGAACAAGGTCCTCATCGATACCAGCAGTGGCTCTCCGACAACCTGAGCTCAGCGAGGTCCGTTGTCGCGATCGACATCCACACCGGACTGGGCAAATCTGGACTGGACACTCTTTTGGTCGAAGGGGGACCCGGAGACGTCTTGTACGATGAGTTGCAGGCCGCATTCGGCGACCGTGTTGCACCCTGGGACCCCGAGGACTCTGTTGCCTACGCGATCCGAGGGGGGCACTTCGATGGCGTCAACCAGGCACTCCCAGAAGCCACCGTTCATTTTGTGACCCAAGAGTTCGGTACACTTGCCCCCCTCAAAGTTCTCCACGCCCTTCGCGAGGAAAACCGTTGGCACCACCATGGGGCAGGAACGCTGCAGCACGCAACGAAAACAGGTCTTTTGGCCGCCTTCCGACCCAACTCCCCAACGTGGCGAAGCGCCGTCCTCCAGCGAGGCCAAGAACTGGCCGAGCAGGCCTACTCGTTGGCCTTCTCGAACTGAGACTTGGCGAGCCCCCCCTGAAACGTTAGACAGGCTGGCCTGGCGACGTGGCCAAGTGGTTAAGGCAGAGGTTTGCAAAACCTCCATTCACCGGTTCGACTCCGGTCGTCGCCTCCACCTTTGAAAGAGACACCTCGGTGTCTCTTTCGTCGTTTTTGGCTCCCCAGAGCATTCTCGAGCGCCCTCAATCCACCACATCACAACCGTTTCCAGGGGAACTTGTCCCTCACGCTCAAGACACTTGCGATTTCAATCGGCCTTTTCCCCAAATTGCAGACCCTACAAATCATGACAATCCTTCATTCCCCCTTACAGGCACAAATGTTAGAACTCCGCCCTCAACCGTGCTCTTCACCCACCCTCCTCTGGTGATCTGATGGATCTCGAACAAAGACTCCTCGATTTTTCTCTGCTCGGCGCCGCATGGGTCATGTGGCTGCTGGTCATTCTCTCCGTGCTTTGCATTGCAGTAGCCGTAGAGCGAGCCGCCTACTTCCGCCTCAACCGCACCGAGGATGCCGCCTTGGAGGGTGCCATCGGGGCATTCCTAAAATCCGGCGATCGTGGCGCGTTTCAGAAGCAACTCGACGACCTTGGAGGCATCCAGGCCCGTGTGCTGGCTGCTGGACTGGACGCAGCCGGCGACGGGCCCGAGTCCGCCGAAGAAGCCGTTGCCGGAACCTTGGTGTTCGAGAAAAGCCGAGCGGAGAAGGGCCTTCTCGTGCTTGGAACCGTAGGCTCCAATGCTCCTTTTATTGGTCTCTTCGGAACGGTTCTCGGCATCATCAAGGCCTTCCACGACCTTGCAGCAGCCCAGTCCGAGGCCACGGAGGCTGTCATGGCAGGCATTTCCGAGGCCCTCGTTGCCACGGCGATCGGCCTCATGGTCGCCATTCCCGCGGTCATTCTCTACAACGCCTTCAATCAGAAGGTGAAGAATGCCATGAGCAAGTCCACCAGCCTCTCCCACTTGATGCTCGCGAAGCTCAAGACCCACCCTCCTGAGTCAGCCTGATGGGTGCCAAGCTCGGAGGCGACGACGACGCGCCCATCGTCGACATCAACGTCACTCCGTTGGTGGACATCGTTTTGGTGCTGCTCATCATCTTCATGGTGACGGCAACCTACATCGTGAAACCCAGCATCAAAGTCAACCTCCCGGAAGCGGCCACAGGTGAACCCACCGAGACCAGCTCCCTTGGCCTCCATCTCTCTGTCGACGGTGAGTTGGCCTTGAATGGGGAGACCATCGCTGAAGACCTTCTGCGAGCCACGCTTCGTGAAGAGGTCGCAAAGAACAAAGAGGTGGTCTGCCTGATCGCCGCGGACAAGGACGTCTCCCACGGCGATGTTGTCGGTCTAATGGACCTCATTCGGCAGGAGGGAGTGGCTCGATTCGCCATCAACATCCAGCCGAAGGAAACCGCTGTTCCCAACGAGCAGGAAGACGGGTAGGCCCCGAATGCGTTCCCCCTTTGAGACCCAAGTGCCGAAGTGGCACAAACAGGTCCGATGGGCAGCCACAGCGGGCTCCATCGGGGTCTACTTGCTGTTCATCAACTGGGCCTTCGAGGAACGTCCATCCTACGCCCAAGGGGACACCTGGATTGAAATGACGGTGATCGAAGAACCTCCACCGCCACCTCCTCCGGAACCCGAGCCCGAGCCCGAGCCCGAGCCCGAGCCCCCACCGCCGCCGGAACTAGAGCCCGAACCGGAACCTGAGCTTGAAATTCCCCCTCCACCTGAGCCGGAGGTCGTTGACTTCAACGAGATTGAGCCGCCGCCGGAGGTCAAACCCCCTCCACGACGCATCGTCCAGGGACTGAGCGCCTCATCCTTTGCGGCAGGTTCCGGAACGGGGGTGCAGGTTCGAGCAGGCACCACCGTCCGAGCACGAGCAACGGACGAGACGATGGATCTGGATGAAGCTCCAGCAGTCCACTATGCCAGCGTCACCGATCCACCCCGTCTGCGCGGTGCTCCCCCCACTGTCAATGTGCCCGAGGAGGCCATTGAAGCGGCTATCGAGGGAAGCTGGACCGTGTGGGTGAGCATCGATGCCACCGGCAAGACTGTGCGTGCTGAGGTTCCCGAGCCCATCGGTTACGGGATCGATGCGGCGTGCATCCAAGCTTGGATGCGAAGCCGCTGGCGCCCCGGTTCCAAGGACAACGTTCCCATTGGAGTCAACCGAATTCCCATGACCTGCACCATTCGAGCCCTGGACTGACATGCTCTTTGTATACCTGCTAGGCCTTCCGCTCCTCGCACAGGAAATTGCACCTCAACAGGTGCAGGAGGAGCAGGCTGCGCCTCCAGTCGAGGAACCTCTGCCCATCACCGTCATGCCGGAGCTCATCCACTTCGAGCAAGCCCCCTACCCGGAAGCCGCACTTGCAGCCCAGGTTGAAGGAAGCGTGGGTCTTCTTCTCGAGATTGACGAGACAGGTGCAGTCACCGCGGTGGAGGTTCTGAGCAGTGCTGGCTACGGCTTTGACGAAGCCGCTGCTGCTGCTGCCCAGTCCTTTCAATTCTCGCCAGCGGAAGACCCAACCGGCCCCATACCGGTAGCCATCGAATTCGCCTACGGCTTCGTCTTGGATGCAGCTGCCACCGAAGAAGCCGTGCCGGAGGAAGAGATTCTCGAGCCGGTCAATCTCGATGGACAAGTCGTGGAGATGGTGACACGAAGCACGCTTCCGGAGATGGCCGTGGTGATCCAAGGAACCGAGCTGAGCACCACCACTGACTCGGAAGGCGGCTTTTCTTTTCGGGGCGTTCCCTCCGGAACCTGGACCCTTCAGGTGGCCCGTCCGGGCTGGGAAACCACCACCTACACGGTCGAAGTCGTCGATGGCGAAATCAGTACCGCCAAACTGTGGATCAAAAATCAAAACTACGGGCAAAATGAAGCCGTTGGTGTCTACCGGCGCAAGCGAGAAGAAGTCACGCGACGCACCATCAGCGTCGAGGAGATTCGCAAGATCCCCGGAACCCTCGGCGATCCCGTCCGGGTCATTCAGAACCTCCCCGGCGCTGCACGAGCTCCCCTGGGGACAGGTCTTTTGATCATTCGGGGCAGCAATCCCGAAGACTCTGCCGTCTATGTTGACGGGATTCGAATCCCGTACATCTACCATTTGGGCGGACTTGTCTCTGTACTGAACTCCGACATCATCCAGTCCGTAGACTACCTACCCGGCGGCTACAGCGTTCGTTACGGCCGTTCCTTGGGCGGAGTCGTGGATGTCACGACAAAGAAGAAGGCGCCTGAACAGGGTCGAATCATTTGGTCCACCGACGTGCTCGATACGAGCGTTCTCTACGAAGGAAGACACGGCGAGGACGGCGACCACCACGTAGCGATTGCTGGACGGCGCTCCTACATCGACAAGCTGCTCCAGTTCTACCCCGGTGAACTCGGAACACTCGCCAAGCCTCGCTGGTACGACTACCAGCTTCGCTATCACCACGACAGCGAGCGCCCCTTTACCGCACTCCTGTTTGGATTCGACGACATCCTGCTGCTCGGCGAGGGAGCGACCCAAGACGAGGCTGCCGAGGACACCTTGGGCGTGCACTACTTCACCCACCGTGGCTTGTTGAACTACGACCTCCCACTCAGCGAGGACTTCCGGATTCGGCTGACACCATCGATGGGGGTGGACGGCGTCTACACCTACGTTGGCAGCTCCTTCCAACTCGAGCAGATGCAGTACCTCTTCGAGATGAGGGCAGAGGCGGAGTGGACCCCCAGCGAGAAATGGACCTTTTCAACAGGGCTTGATTTCCTGGGAGGCAAGGGAGAATTTGAGGTCGCCCTCCCCTTCCGACCGGTCGACACGCTGGACGGAGACCCACTGAATGAGGACGAGGCCATCACCTTTGGGGATTCCCTCTGGGCCTGGGGGCCGGACTTCTATGTTCAAGCCAAATGGCGTCCCTTGGACGACCCGGAGGCACTCTTGGTCGTGCCCGGACTGCGGTCCAGTTTCGTGCAGGTTTCCGACCTCTACAACACCGTAGGGTGGGATCCACGGCTGAGTTTCCGAGCACGACTCTTCCCTGAGACGTATCTGAAAGGCGGTACCGGCATCTACACCCAGCCTCCACAGCCTTTCGAGTCTTGGGCCCCATCCGGAACCATCGAACTCGGTATGGAAAAGTCATGGTCCTCCGCTCTTGGAATCGAGCAGCGGATCGGACAGGCAAACTCGATTGACATTGAGGGCTTCTACAAGACGCTCTCGGACCTGATCGTGAACAATCCCACCATCACCGATCCGACCACCGACCAAATCTACGTCAATGATGGACTCGGTCGAGTCTACGGTGTGGAAATGATGCTGCGTCGAGAGCCCGTCGGAAATTTGTTCGGGTGGATCTCCTACACCCTCTCGAAAAGCGAGCGACTGGACTATCCGAGCTACACGGACGAGGAGATCGAGGAGGCCGGAACGGTCGACAACGAGTGGTACCCCTTTGACTACGATCAGACCCACATCTTTGTCGCAGTGGCTGGCTACCAGTTCCCCAAAGGCTTCAACCTCTCCTCCCGGTTCTCTTACGTCACGGGCAACCCCTACACCCCCTACAGCCTCGGAATCTACGACATCGACACCAACAATTACAGTGCGTTCCCCGGTGGCGATGTCAACAGTGGGCGCTTGGCGCCCTATCTGGCTTGGGATCTCCGCGGCGAGAAGAGCTTCGTGTTCCGAAACGCCAAGCTCGACACCTACGTGGAGCTTCTCAATCTCGTGAAAGGCGAAAACCCCGAGTTCATCAACTACAACTACGACTACACGGAATCCGAGCCCATCTCCGGCCTCCCCTTCATTCCCTCAATTGGCTTCAACCTGGAGGTTCGACTGTGATCCGCCTGCTCCCCATTGCTCTCCTGGCAGCGTGCAACCCCAGCGAAATGGCACAATCCTGGGAAATTGACCGCATGCGAATCCTCGGCGTCCAAGCCAGCGTCCTAGATGAGAACGGTGCCCTCACTCCCCGGGCTGAGCCCCGACCAGGGGATGTTGTCGTCATGCGATCGTTGACCGTCCATCCCGAGATTGAGACTCCCAACGTGATCTGGACAGGATGCGTGGCGGAAGACTCTGATTCGTTCGGATGCGCCCCAACGGACGGCGAGGAGGGCTTCCTCGGGGTGGAGCCACTGATGCCCATTTTCCTACCCGTGCCCGAGACCATTCTGGACGAACTTCCGGAGGAAGACAAACTCGAGGGACTCTCCTATTTGCTGACACTCATCGCTGTCCCCGATGTCGAAGAGCTCGACGAAGACGCCTCGCCCGACAGCTTCAGCAACGACGAGGAAATCGCAACAAAGTACATCCCGATTTCGCTCGCCGAGACCCCCAACAACAATCCCTACATCGAGCAGGTCCTGATCGAAAAAGTGCCTGTGGGTACCGGAACCTCCCTCACCGTCACGCCCGGACAGAGCTACTTCTTTGAGCCCGTATTGGCGGTTGGTCCGGAAGAGTACATCTACGTCAACTCCCAAGGGGAAACCGAAACTCGAACCGAGGAGCCCTACTTCTCGTGGTACTCAACTGAGGGAACACTCGATCGTCCCTTCTCCTCCTACGAGGCCAACGCGTTTTCAGACACGCCAGGCGTCACATGGACCGCACCGGCGGATCCGGTGCGCTCCGAGGCCCGCCTGTGGATTGTGGTCCGAGACGGGCGCGGTGGAATGGGTTGGGTCGAGCAAACCCTTCTTTTCGAGTGAGGGCCTGCTCTCCACCCCGGTCAAAAAAGCAGGGCCTGACATGGTGCTGACATCTCGGGCAGGGGCCTAAATCCAATTGCTGTGCTACATTTCGCCGTCGCACGCCTTTTTCCGCTCTGGAAAGGCGGCAATTTCCGTGCCCTGGAGAGCATTCGAGATGACCCTCCCCCGAGTTGTAGTTGCTGCAATCATTGGCCTCATGGGAAGCACCCTTGGTGCACCCGCTGCCGAGGCTGCTCCCGCAGACAACGCCATTGAAATCTTCCGCAACGGTCCTGAACGCAAAGACGTGGTCCAGAACCGATTCTTCCTCAAAACTGGCCGTTTCGAGCTTGCACCCATGGGGGGCATGGTCCCGAACAACCCCATGGTGAAGCGCTATCTCGGTGGACTTCAGTTGGCCTACCACTTCAGCGAGACCTTCGCGGCGGGCGGTCAGATTCTCTATTCGCCAGACCTTGGTGTCAACGACCTCAAGGGCCTCACAACCACCCTCGTCCAGATTGCGAGCGGAAGCACAAGCACGGGGGGCTTTGAGTTCCAGCAGCCTGTCGACAAGCTCATCCTGGGAGCCACCTTCTCGGCTCAATGGGCGCCGGTGTACGGCAAGATCAACATCCTCGGCGAGACCGTGCTGAACTTCGACCTCTATGGCGAAGCCGGCATTGGCATGCTCGCCATTCAGAAGGCCTACGCTCGCTACGATGCCAGCGCAGGTGCAGAGACCGGACTCCCCGTCAGCATTGCCTCCGACGGAAATGCAGTGCGCGTACCTCTCTCCCTTGGTGCGGGCCTCAACATCTTCTTGAACCAAGGCATGTCGTTCAAGCTGGACGCACGCTCGCTCATGTACGTCGACAAGGCTCCCGACTACACCCGCGATGATGGCGCTGCAGAAGAGGAGAGCCGCCTCTACAGCGCCTTCGCCGTCACCACTGGACTGGGCTTCTACTTCCCGAAGATGAAGCCGCGCCTCTCTGACTTCTAGGATCCCTCATGCGTAGATTTGCAGCAAAACTCGCCCCGATCGCTCTTGCGTCTGTCTGCCTCGCATCCACGGCGATGGCCCATGACGTTCCTGGCGTCCCCCATTCCCACACCACTCAGAATGTCGATGACGGCGTGGTCCAAGACGACGAGGACGATGAAGATGAAGACTTCGACGACCTCGAGGATCTCTTCGGCGATCCCGATGAGGAATCCGTCGAAGACGAGCAGGAAGCGGTTCGCGCTGGAGACATCGACGATCGTGTCGGTGTCGTGGGCGAGGACATCCTCAAGGTGGAGCGGGCCCGAAAAGACCGCCTCATCAAGACCATTCAGCGAAAGAACTTCCTGAAGCTCGGTCGCCTCGAGACCAGCCCGTATGTCGGCTTCGTCACAAACGACCCCTTCATCAACCGCTACTTGGCGGGGGTGGGAGTGGCCTACCACGCGACTGAAATCTTCGCGATTGAAGCCAATCTTGGCTACGCGCCCAACCTGGGTGAAGCCGACTGGAAGCCGCTCACGACGCAGTTGGTGGAGAAGAACAAGGTGTCGCCGGACATCTCCAAGCTGACCTTGTTCACCAACGCTGGATTCCAGTTCTCACCGATTTATGGAAAGGTGGCGTTGAGCGGACGACGCATCGTCAACTTCGACATCTTTGCCGCCTTCGGTATTGGCATCACTCAGACCAAGGATGACCTGGACGCCCTCGGTGATGACTCGGTTGAGGCACAGGTCACAGCCAACCAGTGGCACCCCACGACAAACATTGGCGGAGGCGTGCGCGTGATCTTCAACGACATGATCGCCTTCCGGCTGGAAGGTCGCTCGCTGGTCTACATCGAGACCATCGCCTCGAAGACACTCGAGATGAAGAACAACTTCATCCTCGCTGGCTCCGTCTCATTCTTTGTTCCCAGCATGCCCCGCTAAGCAACGCACGTTTTTTCGAAGGACCCATCCATGAAGAACGCGACTCTCGCCCGACTTGGCTTTCTGAGCCTCGCGACCTTGGTTGTAGCCAAGGACGCCCATGCTCTCTCCTGCGACGAAATCATGAACATGGTGAACGTGAATGTTCCCGTTCACATCGTCACCCAGACCATGCAGGACTCTGGGCAGCAGTTCAACTCCAACGACATCCGATGCCTCGTGCGTCAAGGTGCACCTGAGGATGTCATCAGCGCTGCTCGCAGCCTGTCCTCTCAGCCTGAAGAGGAGCCCAGCAACCGAAACTCTCGGCCTGAGCCCCAAGAAGCAGAGACCGACAGCTACGAGGATGAGGAGATGATCGGTGAACGCCGACGTCGACGTCGCCAGAGTGCCTACGATGATCTTCCGGAAGAGAGTGCCGATGAGCCTGTCAATCCGGGTTCTACCTGTGAGCGGGATGTTGAGGATGCCATCGAGAAGCTTCGCGCACAGAAGCCACTGGGTGCATCCAAGATGCTCTTCGACATTGTGGAGGGCGGCAACTGCCCCGAACAAGTGACGCGATCCCACTACTACCTGGCTCGCGCCATGTACGACATGGAGATGTACCACTCGGCTCAACACTACTTCATGCAGGTTGTGCGAAAGGGTCCAGCAAACCGCTACTTCAAGCATGCATTGCCCAAGCTCGTGGCCATCGCACGGTACACCGGCAACAACGCCGAACTGACCCGCATCGTTCACCGGATTCCGCCTGAGGAGTACCCACGTCAGGCCAAGAATCACCTCTACTACCTGATGGGCGTTCGACTCTATGAGCAAGATCGCCTTGCGGATGCGCGTCGGTATTTCGGTCAGATCTCCACCAAGTCCGAGCTCTACCTCAAGTCCAAGTACTTCGAGGGTGTCATCTTCAACCAACAGGGCCGCTTGAAATCCGCTGTGAAGGCCTTCCGCGACGTCATTCGGGATGCTGAGGGCGTGCAGTTGCGCAACGAGCGTGAGCTTCAGGATGTGGCGGACATCACCGACCTCTCCCTGCTCAACGTGGCTCGCATCTACTACGGAATCCAGCGTTTCGACGAAGCATCCAAGTACTACCAGATGATTCCTCGAACTTCGCAGTATTGGGCGGAGTCCCTGTTCGAATACAGCTGGTCGAGCTTCATGCAGAACGACCTCAACCTGTCGCTGGGCCTGCTGCTGACCACCCAGTCTCCCTTCTACAGCGAAGAGGAGTTCATTCCTGAGGCGAAGCTTCTGCGGGCACTGACCTTCTTCAACCTCTGCGAATACGACGAGGTTTCCGCTCTTCTGCTCGACTTTGAGACCTCCCTGACTCCGATGTATGACGAGATCAAGGACTTCACTGAGCAGTACCGCGGAAGAGAGAAACGTGAGCTCCACGATCAGGCATTTGATGCCTACTTCACGAGCTCGGAGCGTCGCTCTTCACTGCCTCCTTCCCTCTTTGGTCGTTTTCTTCGGAACCGAGACCTCGCTGCCTTTGTCAGACACCTCGACATCATGGTGGATGAGAAGGAACGCATCGATGACCAGAAAGCACTCTGGAGAGACAGCTTGGGCGCACACCTCAAGAAGCAGATCGCCAAGGACGCTCGTCGTTACAAGACTCGAGCGGGCCGGCTGCTGCTCCAAGAGATGGACCGCGTTCGATCTCACCTCGCTGACCTGCTCTCGCAGTCCGAGATCATCCGCTTCGAAGTCGTGTCCGCTCAGCGGGCCGACTACGCCTACAAGATGTCCAACCCGGACCTGCTCAACTCCTCCTTTGGACTTGAGTTGGACTTCGCCACCTCGGTGGACTTCATCTACTGGCCCTTCAACGGCGAGTTCTGGGAAGACGAACTCGGCTACTACCGCTACACCGAACAAGGCTCCTGCCGCTAACAATCGTTCCACCTAAAGAGACAACGACATGAAGCCAAGCCTCTCCTTAAAAGTCAGCCTGCCTCTCCTGCTCGCCCTGGGTACAACGCTCGTCTACAGCCCTGGGGTAAACGCCCAGGATCGCGAAGAGCGTCGTGTGCTCCGCGCGTCGGAAGTGTCCCGAGAGCAGGTGTCTGCCGAATACCGCAAACTTGCCCAACAAAAGCGTCAACAAGAGATGCAGTTCGCAGAAGACCTTCTGCGGCGCGGTCACCTCGAGGGAGACCGATCGGCGGAAATGATGCTGCGTCTTGCTGATCTCTACTTCCAGGAGGGACGGGACATCTACATGACGGAGATGGAGACCTACGAGTCGGAGTTTGACGCCTGCTTCAACAATCCGAACTGCGACACGGAGGGTATGGAGCCCAACAACGATCGCTCCAAAAAGTGGCAGCAGAAGTCGATTCGACTTTACAAGCGGATCCTGCAGCAGTTCCCCAACTTCCGTCGCGCTGACGAGGCGACCTTCTACCTCGCGACCGCTCTCCAGGACACTGGAAAGCGAGAGAAGGGAATCGAGTACTACAAGACCCTGGTTCGCAGCTACCCGGACTCCGGCTTTGTCCCCGATGCATTCGTCCAAATCGGAGAGTTCTACTTCGACGAAAACAATGCCTATCGTGCCCTTCAGGCCTACAGAAAAGCCGCAAAGTTCCGTGACTCCGATAAGTTTGGATTTGCG